>NZ_LATD01000427.1 GCF_000981895.1 Streptomyces odonnellii
CGCGGCGCCTGCGGCGCCCGCCCCCGGCGGCCCCGAGTACGTACCGCTGCGCGGCCCCTCCGCCGCCGTCGCGAAGAACATGAACGCCTCGCTGGAACTGCCCACGGCCACCTCCGTGCGCGCGATCCCGGTGAAGCTGCTCTTCGACAACCGCATCGTCATCAACAACCACCTCAAGCGCGCCCGCGGCGGCAAGATCTCCTTCACGCACCTCATCGGGTACGCGATGGTGCAGGCCCTCAAGGTCATGCCGTCGATGAACTACTCGTACGCGGAGCGCGACGGCAAGCCGACCCTGGTCAAGCCCGAGCACGTCAACTTCGGTCTGGCCATCGACCTGGTGAAGCCGAACGGCGACCGTCAGCTCGTCGTCGCCGGCATCAAGAAGGCCGAGACGCTCAACTTCTTCGAGTTCTGGCAGGCGTACGAGGACATCGTCCGCCGCGCCCGCGCCAACAAGCTGACGATGGACGACTTCTCCGGGGTCACCGTCTCGCTGACCAACCCGGGCGGCCTCGGCACGGTCCACTCCGTGCCGCGTCTGATGCCCGGTCAGTCGGTCATCATGGGCGTCGGCTCGATGGACTACCCGGCCGAGTTCCAGGGCACCTCCCAGGACACCCTGAACAAGCTGGGCATCTCCAAGGTCATGACGCTGACCTCGACCTACGACCACCGGGTCATCCAGGGCGCCGCCTCCGGCGAGTTCCTGCGGATCGTCAGCCAACTGCTGCTCGGCGAGAACGACTTCTACGACGAGATCTTCCAGGCGCTGCGCATCCCGTACGAGCCGATCCGCTGGCTCAAGGACATCGACGCCTCGCACGACGAGGACGTCACCAAGCCCGCGCGGGTCTTCGAGCTGATCCACTCCTACCGGGTGCGCGGCCATGTCATGGCCGACACCGACCCGCTGGACTACCTCCAGCGCAAGCACCCCGACCTGGACATCACCGAGCACGGCCTCACCCTGTGGGACCTGGAGCGGGAGTTCGCGGTCGGCGGCTTCGCCGGCAAGTCCATGATGAGACTGCGCGACATCCTGGGCGTGCTGCGCGACTCGTACTGCCGCACCACCGGCATCGAGTTCATGCACATCCAGGACCCGAAGCAGCGCAAGTGGATCCAGGACCGGGTGGAGCGCCCGCACGCCAAGCCCGAGCGCGAGGAGCAGCTCCGGATCCTGCGCCGGCTGAACGCGGCCGAGGCGTTCGAGACCTTCCTCCAGACCAAGTACGTCGGCCAGAAGCGGTTCTCGCTGGAGGGCGGCGAGTCCGTCATCCCGCTGCTCGACGCCGTTCTGGACGCCGCCGCCGAGTCCCGGCTGGACGAGGTCGTCATCGGCATGGCCCACCGCGGCCGGCTCAATGTGCTGGCGAACATCGTGGGCAAGTCGTACGCCCAGATCTTCCGCGAGTTCGAGGGCAACCTCGACCCGAAGTCGATGCACGGCTCCGGCGATGTGAAGTACCACCTGGGCGCCGAGGGCACCTTCACCGGTCTGGACGGCGAGCGGATCAAGGTCTCGCTGACCGCCAACCCCTCGCACCTGGAGGCCGTGGACCCGGTCCTGGAGGGCGTCGTCCGCGCCAAGCAGGACATCATCAACAAGGGGGGCACGGACTTCACGGTCCTGCCGCTCGCGCTCCACGGCGACGCGGCCTTCGCCGGCCAGGGCGTCGTCGCCGAGACGCTCAACATGTCGCAGCTCCGCGGCTACCGCACCGGCGGCACGGTGCACATCGTCATCAACAACCAGGTCGGCTTCACCGCCGCCCCGGAGTCGTCGCGCTCCTCCATGTACGCGACCGATGTGGCCCGCATGATCGAGGCGCCGATCATCCATGTGAACGGCGACGACCCGGAGGCCGTGGTCCGCGTCGCGCGGCTCGCCTTCGAGTTCCGCCAGACGTTCAACAAGGACGTCGTGATCGACCTCATCTGCTACCGCCGCCGCGGTCACAACGAGGGCGACAACCCGCAGTTCACCAACCCGCAGATGGTCCGTCTGATCGACAAGAAGCGCTCGGTGCGCAAGCTCTACACCGAGTCGCTGATCGGCCGCGGCGACATCACGCTGGAAGAGGCCGAGCAGGCGCTCCAGGACTTCCAGGGGCAGTTGGAGAAGGTCTTCGCGGAGGTCCGCGAGGCCACCTCGCAGCCCGCCCCGGCCCAGGTCCCGGACGCCCAGGCCGAGTTCCCGGTGTCAGTCGCGACCGGTGTCTCCCAGGAGGTCGTCAAGCGGATCGCCGAGTCGCAGGTCAGCATCCCCGACTCGGTCACCGTCCACCCCCGGCTGCTGCCGCAGCTCCAGCGCCGCGCCGCCTCGGTGGACGACGGCACGATCGACTGGGGCATGGGCGAGACCCTCGCCATCGGCTCGCTGCTGATGGAGGGCACCCCGGTCCGGCTCTCCGGCCAGGACACCCGCCGCGGTACGTTCGGCCAGCGCCACGCGGTCCTGGTCGACCAGGAGACCGGCGAGGACTACACGCCGCTCCAGTACCTCACCGGCGAGCAGGCCCGTTACAACGTCTACGACTCGCTGCTCAGCGAGTACGCGGCGATGGGCTTCGAGTACGGCTACTCCCTGGCCAGGCCGGACGCGCTGGTCATGTGGGAGGCGCAGTTCGGCGACTTCGTCAACGGCGCGCAGACGGTCGTGGACGAGTTCATCTCGTCGGCCGAGCAGAAGTGGGGCCAGACCTCCGGGGTCACCCTGCTGCTGCCGCACGGTTACGAGGGCCAGGGCCCGGACCACTCGTCCGCCCGCCCGGAGCGCTTCCTCCAGATGTGCGCGCAGAACAACATGACGGTCGCCATGCCGACGCTGCCGTCGAACTACTTCCACCTGCTGCGCTGGCAGGTCCACAACCCGCACCACAAGCCGCTGGTCGTCTTCACCCCGAAGTCGATGCTGCGTCTGAAGGCCGCGGCCTCGAAGGCGGAGGAGTTCACCAGCGGCAGCTTCCGCCCGGTGATCGGCGACGCGGGTGTGGACCCGGCCGCGGTCCGCAAGGTGGTCTTCTGCGCCGGCAAGGTCTACTACGACCTGGACGCCGAGCGGCAGAAGCGCGGCATCACGGACACCGCGATCCTGCGTCTCGAGCGGCTGTACCCGCTGCCGGGTGCGGAACTCCAGGCCGAGATCGCCAAGTTCCCGAACGCCGAGAAGTACCTGTGGGCGCAGGAGGAGCCGGCGAACCAGGGTGCCTGGCCGTTCATCGCGCTCAACCTGATCGACCACCTGGACCTGGCGGTCGGCGCCGATGTGCCGGGCGCCGAGCGGCTGCGGCGGATCTCGCGTCCGCACTCGTCGTCGCCGGCGGTCGGCTCCGCGAAGCGCCACCAGTCGGAGCAGCAGCAGTTGGTCCACGAGGTCTTCGACGCGTAGCTTTCGTCGTTCGTCATCAAGCGCCGGACGGGCTTACTCAGCCCGTCCGGCGTTTCGTTCGGGGACACCGCGCCAAATCGTCTGCGGCTCGAAGTCCCAGTGGGTCCGTTCGCGCCGCTCCTGGTCAGGTGAGCGGCGGCTCGAAGTCCCAGTACGGCCGGATACGGGATCTGGCCGCGACGGTGTGCACATGCTGCGGACCCAGCGTCGCCGCCAGATCGTCCAGCGCCTCCTGTTCGAACTTCTCGGCGCGCTGCGCGTCCCGCAGCCCCCGCAGGTCCGCCGCGTGCGCGATCCGGGCGGAGAGCGTCAGCGGGTGAGTGCGGCCGAGGACCTCGGTGGCTCCGGCGATGGTGGCACCGGTCAGCGCCGCCGCGCCCTCCGCGTCACCGGTGATGTTGCGCAGCGCGGAGGCGTTGACGGCGCAGCCCAGCGTCCACGGGTGTGTCTCGCCCACGGCCCTGGTCATATCGGTGAGAGCGTTCTCGGTGAGTTCCAGGGCGTGGTCGCGCTCGCCCACATTGCGCAGGATCAGCGCGTGGTTGGAGCGGGTACCCGCGACATACGGATGGTTCTCGCCGAGCATCCGCAGATAGCCCTCGACGACCCGGTCGCTTATGTCCATGGCCCGGTCGATGTCACCGTGCTCACGTGCGAAACAGCTCTGGCCCGCCGCGAACATCATGGTCAGCGGATCGTTCTCGCCGAGCACCCGCTCACAGCTCTCCAGCACCTGGGTGAACAGCGCGGAGGCCCTCTCGCGTTCGCCCGAGCGGTACAGGCACAGCGCGAGATTGTGCTCGGCGCGCAGGGTCTGCGGATTCTCCCGGCCCAGCACCATCCGGTGGACACGGGCGCTCTGCGACTGGAGGGACTCGGCCTCGCTGTAGCGGCCGAGGAGCCTGAGGTCCGTCGCGTAGTTGATCTCGGAGTAGAGCGTCCAGGCGTGCCGGGGGCGCAGAAGCTGCCGCCGGGCCTCCAGGGTGCGCCGGTGCAGGTCCAGGGACTCCTCGTACCGGCCGAGCAGCCGGAGCGAGATGGCCAGGTTGTTCTGGGCGTTGAGGGTACGGGAGTCCTGCTCGCCCAGGAGTTCACGGAAGGAGGCGAGGATCCAGCCGGAGATCTCCAGCGCCTCCTCGTACCGCCCGAGGCCGCGCAGATCCGCGGCGAGCCCGCCCGCCGCGCGCAGATGCTCCAGGTCCTGCGGGCCCTTCTCCTCGCGGAGATGCTCCACGGCCGCCCGCTCGATGGCTTCCGTACCGGCGTAGTCGCCGACGGCCCGCATCAGATTCGCGTAGTGGTAGCTGACGTCCCAGATCCTCGGGTGGGTGGCGCCGAGGAGATCGCGCCAGGCCTCCAGCGCGCGCCTGCCGAGGGTGATGCCCGCGCGGTACTCGCCCGAAAGGTACATGTAGCGCAGGCAGTTGAGGACCAGGGTGTGCATGGCCGGGTCGGTGCTCTGGAGGACGTCGGCGGCCTTGAGGTGCGGGGTGATCTCCGCGTACCGGGGCCAGAGCCTGGTGTCCGTCGGCCGGCCGGGTTCCGCCCGTACCAGTGCCTTGCGGACCACCTCGATGAATTCCTTGTGGTCCTGCTCGGGCATGTCCAGGTGGACGATCTGGTGGACCATCCGGTGCATGTAGAGCGCGTCGCCCGGGGCGCCGGAGGCGCCTTCGCCGCTCACCGCGTCATGGACCTCGCGCTCGCCGACCCCGGCGGCGCGCACCACGGCGTACTGCCGCAGCTTGTTGATCGCCCGGGCCCAGCGCACCGGGTCGTCGACCAGGCCGCGCAGCTTCTCCGGGAGGTCCTCCGGCGGCAGGTCGCGCACCAGCCGTACGGGGATGGCGCCGGGCGCGAAGAACGTACAGAGCCGGAGCAGGTCCACCGACTCGGGCACGGTCTCGCGGAGCTTGTTGAGCAGTATCGACCAGCCGGTCTGGAAGGCGAGCGGGAAGTCCGCGGAGACCTTGACGACGTCCTGGTCGATGCCGTCCTCGAGGAGCGCGATGTACTCGTCGACGGACATGTCCGAGTCGTTGAGCCAGCCGGCCGTCTGGTCGAGGAGCAGCGGAAGGTCTTCGAGGGCCTCGGCGAGCTGGCCGGCCTCCTCGTACGTCAGGCGCGGGGCCCGGCGCCGTACGAAGGCGACCGACTCGACGCGGTCGTAGACCGGGACCTCCAGCAGGGTGCTGTTGTGCTCGCCCCACTCCGGGTTGCGGGCCGTGATCAGCACATGGCCGGGGCCGGTCGGCACCAGGTCCCAGATCTGTTCGGGTTCGTCGGCGCCGTCCAGGACGAGCAGCCAGCGGCTGTACGGTTCGCCGCGCCGCAGCGCGTCCCTGGCGGCCCGCAGCCGCTCCCCGTACTCGACACCGGTGGACAGGCCGAGCGCGGGGGCGAGTTCGGCGAGTTTCTGGCGGCAGGTGACCCGCTTGTCGGCGGAGACCCACCACACCACGTCGTACTCCGCGCCGAAGCGGTACACGTACTCGGCGGCGAGCTGGGTCTTGCCGACCCCGGACATGCCGTGCAGGGTGACGACACCGGCGCCGCGCCCGGCTTCCTGGAGGGCGTGGTAGGCCGCGTTGAGGAGGGGCTCGCGGCCGGTGAAGCGGGTGTTGCGGCGGGGCACTCCGCCCCAGACGTCGGGCGAGTCGGCGGGATAGCGGGGGCCGCGCCGCAGGTCTCCCTGGTCGCCCAGGGGTTCGGCGGACAGCCCGAGACGGGTCAGGACCCGGCGCTCGGCCTCCTGCTCGCCGACCGTGGTGAGATCGGCGGCGGCGAAGACGGTGGTGGCGCCGGGCAGTGCGGCCGTGGTGACGGTGACACCGGCGAACCGCTCGGACTCCGCGGCGACCACCTCGCGCAGCGCGCTGTTCCACTCCTCGTGGCCGCGCGGGCCGAGCTGGAAGTACCACTCGCTCAGTACGACGAGGACGGGCCCCGGCGCCAGCAGCAGATCGCGCAGGCATTCCACGAGCGGGACATCGTCCGGCGGGTCCCACCGCTGGTAGACGACGGCCAGTCCGCGCCGTTCGAGCCGGTCCCCGATCCAGGCCGCCCAGGCCCGGTTGAAACCGGCGAAACTGATGGTGACAGCCTGCGGCCCGGTTGCTCCAACTGGCTTACGCACCGCGGGCATTCGACCGTCTCCCTGCATCGTCATACGCCCTTCTAACATACTCCGCGACCCCTGGTTTCCATCCCGGGGCGTGCCGCATCACGTTCCGTTCCTTTGGCGCCAGATCATCCGTGCCGTCCGTACGTAGGACGCGGCCCGGGCGAGATGCCCGGGCGGCGGAGGATCTTCGGACAGCCGGTGGTACACGGTGATCATCTCGTTGACGAGGATCCGTCCTTCGCGGGTGAGCGCCCCCGAGGCGGCCAGTACGGGCAGGACCGCGCCGACCTGTTCGCGGCAGCGCGCGTGCTCGGCCCATGCCTGGTCGCGGGCGGCGAGCCGGTCCGCGCCCAGGGCGTAGCGCTGCCAGAAGTCGGCGAGCGCGATATGTGAGAACGCGCCCTGGAGCAGCCCGTCGAAGGGGCGCGGGTCGGAGCGCCAGGGGGCGAAGTGCCGGGGCGCGGCGTCCTCATGGTGGAGGGGGGCGAGAGCCGCGAGGGCGGCGAGCTTGGTGTGCTGGAGTTCGTGCACAAGGGTCGACGCGAAGAACGCGGGGGTGGCCGGGCGGCTGGTGAGGACCGCGCCGAAGGCCTCACGGCGGGTGCCGCTGCACTGCGCCGGGCCGTCGCCGGAGGGCGCGGAGCCGGGCGGCGGCGAGAGCGGCACCAGACAGTGCAGCAGGGTGGCGGTCTCCTCGGAGCGGTGCGGGCCGCCGATCCGCAGCAGCGGCTCCACGCGCGCCCAGGACCGCGCCCAGCTCTCGCGGTGCGTGTCGTCGAGGCTGGCGACGGCGGACAGCCCGAAGCGTTCCAGCCGGGTGCCCGCGGTGCGGTACGGATCGGTGTCGTCCAGCGGTACGGGCGCGGCTCCGGGCCGTACGGCGGGCAGTGCCAGTACGGGCAGCCAGCGCGGGTCGCCGGAGCGGGTGCCGTCGTCGGTGAGCCTTACGGTGACGGGCTGGGCGCCGCCCGCGCCGCCGCCCGGCCGGAGTGTCACCCGGCCGTCGGCCAGCTCGGCGTCGACGGGTGAGGGCGGGCCCGGCTCGGTGCGGAGAGCGCCCAGGGTGGGCAGGGCGAGCAGCCCGTCGTGGGCGGTCAGCCGGGCGGTGAAAGGCAGCCCGGCGCGGATCGCGGCGGCGGCGGCGAGCGCGCTGAAGTGGTCGAGATCGGCGGGGAGTCCGGGGTCGGGGGCGGAGCCGGTGAGCCCGCGCAGACAGCGCTGCGCCCAGGGGCCCGCGAGCGGATAGAGCAGCACGGTCCGCACGGCGGCCCGGTCGGTACGCTCGGCCGCCTCCAGCAACGCCCAGTCCTGGCGCAGCCGGTCGAGCGCGGCGGGCGGGCAGAGGGCGGCGGGGGCGGCCTCTGCGGCGTCGAGAAGGGCCCGCAGCAGGACGAGCCGGCGGGTGTGCTGGTCCCGCACCAGCAGCCCGAGCGCCTCGGAGCCGCCTTCGGTGCGGCCGATCTCCCGCACCACGGCCTCGGGTATGCCGCTCACCGGATGCCTCCGCCGGTCGCCGCGGCACCGAGGGGGCCGGTGACCGCCGGGCCCGGCGCCGTGGCCTCCGTGAGCCTCTTCGCCACATGGCGGATCAGCCGGTCCAGGTCCGCGCAGTAGACCGACGGGTGCGTGAAGCCGTCGCCCTCGCGGTAGCGGTGGGCGTAGTTGCCGCCGCCGCAGACGGAGAGCAGGGGACAGGTGCGGCAGGCCGGGGACAGCGCCGACGCGCCCGACTGGCGGGCGGCCACGCCCGGGTGGGCCAGGGCGTCGTCGAAGGAGTGCCGGAAGATGTCGAGGCCGGTGGCGGCGGCGCCGTCGTAGGCGGACTTGAGCGAGTCGACCTGCTCGATGGACCCGTCGGTCTCGATCACCACCGCGTTCAGCGGGTCCAGCCCGAGGGACTCGGTCGCGGCGGGCAGCCCCAGCAGCAGCGCGAGACACTCCTCGAAGAGCCGGATCCGGGTCTCCCGGTGGCCCGCCGACCACCAGCGGTCGAAAACCGCGCTGAGCCAGTCGCCGTACGGGGTGGGCCGGCCGGCGGCGGGGCCGTGGCGGGGCGGATCCATGACCGGCAGACCGGGCGGCGGCGCCGTCCAGTTGCCGTGCGGCAGGAGCAGGTCGACCGCGGGCGGCCGCAGTTCCAGCAGCGATTCGTACAGCTCGACCGGCTCGGTCCGCGGGTCGACGACGGTCAGGATGCCCGCGTACGCCTCCGGGTGGCGCTCCGCGAGCAGCCGCGCCCCGCGCGCGGCGGCGGGCCAGGAGGGGCGTCCCGCGTGGTCGGTGCGGAGTGTGTTGTGTTCGGGCCGGCCGCCGTCGAGGCTCACACCGACGCGTATCGAGTGACGGGCGAGGGTGGCGATCCGGCGCTCGGTGAGCAGGGTGGCGTTGGTCTGCACGGTGGCGTGGACCGTACGCTCCCGGCCGGCCCGTTCCCGTACGAGACCGGCGAAGGCGGCCAGCCGGGCGGCGCCCACGAGCAGCGGCTCGCCGCCGTGCAGGACGAGCGAGAGCGCGGCCGGCCCGTGTGCGTCGGCATGCTCGGCGATACGGGTGGCGGCGCGGTCGAGGACCTCCGGCGCGGCGGCCGCGGGCCGGCCGCGCCAGGTCCGGTCGGGACCCTCGTACAGATAGCAGTAGCGGCAGGCGAGATTGCACCGCCCGTGCACCTTGACGATGAACTGCCCGAAGGGCACACCACCGGGCCGCGCCCCGGCATACGGGTACGCCGCTCCGCGCGGACTCCCCCGTCGAGCCACGTCCGTAACCCCCATGATGTACGGCGTGCGGGCAGCCTCGCCCGCCTGTCCGGGACAACGCCGTCCCGGATCGGAATCGTGGTCAGACGCCCCTGTCAGAAGGCGTTGTTGAATCCCCAGAGCATCTCGCGCGGCTGCTCCGACCTGTCCCGCAGATCCGCCACCACCTCGGCGAGCACCGGGTGGTCCAGGGTCCGCAGCTCCGCCAGGTCCAGTGCCAGCAGATCGGGCAGCTCACCGCCGCCCGTGGAGACTTCCGCCGCCGCGCCGTGTGCCGACTCGCTCATGTCTTCTCCCCGTTGCCGTGTCCGGGAGCGCTCTCAGCGCTCCAGCTCGGCCAGTCGCTCCATGCTCGACCGGGCCGTCTCACCACCGCCGTCCGGCAGCTTGCGCCATTCCGTGCGGGCCGCCCGGTACGCCTCGCGCGCGGCCCGGGGCCGGCCCGCCCTCTCGTATGTCATACCCCGCCAGTGGTTCGCTTCAGCACGCAATCCGACCGCTTCAAGCCGTTGTCGGAGACTTTCCAGCTCTGTTTCGGCGACCCTCGCGGCGTCGGCCGCGTCACGGAACGCCTCGGCCGCGTCGTCGAGCCTGGCGGGCCGGCGCAGGGTCTCGTACGCGTCGAGATGGGAGCGCCCCAGCTCCAGCCAGCAGCGGGCCTCGGTCAGCGGATCGCCCGCCTCCTGGGCCGCGAGGCCGAAGAGGTGCTCGGCCTCGCGCAGATCGACGCGGTCGTCGTTGATCCGGTGGCGCAGCATCAGCGCCCGGCCCAGCATCAGCAGCCGTTCGGCCTGGCGTGCGGTGCCGGTGACCGTTTCCGTACGGCAGTCGCGCAGCACCCGTACCGCGGCGCCGGTGTACGGCGCTCCGTCGGGGAGTTCGGCCCGGCGCAGCAGGGCGGCGCCCCATTCGGCGAGGAGGTCGGCGTGGGCCCGGGAGTCGCGGGCGGTGCCGCGGGCCGCGCGGGAGAAGCACTCGGCGGCCTCTTCGAGGTCGGCGGGGTCGCCGGAGCGTTCGTACCGGGCGACGCGCACCCGGCCCGCGCGGGCCCGGAGCGAGGAGAGCAGCCGCTCGTCCCGTACGGTCGCGAGCGACTGGTCGACCAGTGTGGCCGCCTCCTCCAGGCCCTCGCCGGACCGCAGCAGGGCGTCGACCAGGTCGAGCAGGATCCTGGCCTGGGTGGAGACGGTGTGCTGTCCGGTGCCCGGGGCGAGTGCCTTGCGCAGGGAGCGCGCGGCCTGGGTCGCGTACACCTGGGCCTGTTCGGTGTCGCCGGTGGCCCCGGACAGCCGCAGCAGGGTGCGGCCGTGGGCGAGGGGCAGCCCGGCGGGGCGGTTCTCCTGGTCGGGCCAGACGTCGGCGAAGGCCTCCAGCATCCCGATCGCGCCCTGGAGCAGCGCGCTGTCGCCGCCGAGGCGCCACTGTGTCTCCAGGGCGCGCACCCGTTCCAGGGTGAGCCGCAGTGCCTCGGCGGGCTCCAGCCCCGGGGCCGCGCAGGCGACGGTGTACTCGCGGTCGGCGCGGCGCAGCAGCTCCAGGGCGCCCGGCCGGTCGCCGCGCCGGCGCCGGTCCTCGGCGGCGGCGTGCAACACCTGTGCCAGTACGGCCCGTTCACGGACGGCCCGGGGATGGGCGACGGCCCGCTCGGCGGCCCGTACCGCCTCGCGCAGCAGCTCGCCGCCGCCCTGGACCTCCCACAGCCGCAGCAGCCCGCGCGCGAACTCGGCCCACAGCTCCGGGTCCGCGGCGCCCGGCGCCTCGCGCTCGGTGGCCGCGCGGAGCTGCTGCACGGCGTCGATCAGATACTGGACCATGCCGTCGGACTCGAACTGGCGCAGCAGCACCCGGGCGCTCTCCACCGCCGCGTTGGTGGTCGGGTCGCCGGTTCCCGAGCCGTCCGGATCATGGTCGGTGAACTGCTCGGGCAGCGGCATGAACCGCTCCAGCACCCGGGCCGCGACCTCGGCGAAGGGATGCGGGACCCGCTGCCCCCGGCCGCCGGGCTCGCCGCCGTCGCCGCTGTCCGTGCCATCGGCGCCGTCGGCCCCGAAAGCGGCGTCGTCGTCCAGGCTGCCGCGCGGGAAGAGCGGCCCGTGGCGGCCGTCACCGAGCTGTGCGAGCGCCAGGGCGGGGAAGTTGGGCCCGCCCCTGCCGAACCGCTGCTCTATGTACTCGGAGCAGTGTTTCAGTACGAGCAGCGCCTCGTCCCGCCCCAGCGGCCCGAGCAGCGCCTCCTGCACCCCGGGGGCGAACTCGTACCACGGCCCGTCGTCCGCGCCGTCGCTCTTGCTGCGCGAGAGCAGTCCGCTGAGCAGCACCTCGGCGAGTTCCGAGGGGCCGGAGTCGGGCAGCATCGTGCGCTGTACGAGCTGCATCACCGGCAGATAGAGCGGGGCGGCGGCGAGATAGACGGCGAGCTGGCCGGCGACCGGCGAGGCCGCCGAGCGGAATCTGCTGACGAGCTGGAGCGAGGACATCCGGTCGCCGGGGCGTGCCACGGGTGCCGCGCGGTGGTCGGCGCGCACCCAGCCGACGGCGCCGGAGATCCGGCCCGCGCCGGTGCCGGACAGCAGCCGGGCCCAGGCGCCGAGCGCGCCCGCGACCGGCGGCAGTACAGGGACGGCGAGGGCACCCGGATGCGCCGCGGGCCCCGCCGCCGCCTCGTCGGAGACTCTCAGCACGGCGGCTCCCGTGAGCCCTTCGCCCCGGGAGAGCACCCCGTAGGTGACGGGCAGCCGGGTGCGGTTCCACATGCGCTGCGGCAGCGGCTGGATGACGGCGGTCGGGGCCTGGCGGCCGAGCTGGTGCAGCAGCCGGTGGGCGCGCCCGCTGTGCCAGAGCGGTCCGGCGCAGTCGCTGACGACCACGGTGACCCGGCGGCCCGTGGGGTCGCTGAGCCGGTCGGCGGAGCTGAGGGGCGCGGCGGCCGGGTCGGGGCTCCTGCTGACGGCGGGCGCTCCGTCCGGGCCCTGGTGCAGATAGCGCACCTGCACATCCCGGAAGGCGCCCAACTGCCCGAAGATCTGTTGGAGTTCGCCGAACAGCCGCTCCCACACCCGCATCGACGACGAGGCGTCCATGACGAGCTGGAGGAGCGCGTCCGCGCGGGACACCCCGCGGAACACCGGGATGATCAGCCCGCCCGCGCGGGCACTGAGTTCGACGGTCGCCACCTCATCGAGGGTACGGCGTACCGGGGGCGCGGCCGGACGGTATCGCTGGAGCGGACGCAGGGCGCGCTGGAGTTCGAGCGGCGCGGGCAGCGCGGGGGCGGCGGGCACGCCGAGGGTGAGCGCGGCGGAGCCGCTGCCGGGACCGGAACCCGCCCGGGGGCCGCCGTGGCGGGGCTCGGGG
>NZ_LATD01000428.1 GCF_000981895.1 Streptomyces odonnellii
CTGCTGCTCGGCGCGGTCTGGGGCGCGGGGGCTGGCGCGGCGGGGGCGCTGCTCGCGCACGCCGCGGGGAAGGGGACGGCCGCGGCGGGCCTTTCGGCGGATACGGGCCCGGACTCGGTGGGTTTCACGGGTACGGACGGCCCCACCGTGGACGCGGACGGCCTCACCGTAGAAACGCGTACGGAACCGGCAGATGCGCGTACGGAACCGGCCCCGGCGCCAGGACCGTATACACCGTCAACGCCGTACCGGCCACCGAACCCCGATACGAACCCGTATCTGCGCATCCCGAAGGACGGGGGCGCCGCGCGGGATGGGAGCCTTCCGGGGAGCGACGCGGGGCCGCCTTTCCCGGGGTCGCCGAGGGGCGATCGCTGACCGAGACTGGAACCGCTGGCACCCCTGTCCGGAACTCGGACGGCCGGTCGAGCCCCACGCCCTGCCCGATACGGTGGAACCACCATGAGCGCATCGCAGCCCCCTCGGACCGCCGACGTCCCCACTCTGCTCGTCAAGATCTTCGGGAAGGACCGTCCCGGGATCACCGCCGGCCTCTTCGACACCCTCGCCGCCTACTCCGTCGATGTGATCGACATCGAGCAGGTCGTCACCCGTGGCCGTATCGTCCTCTGCGCGCTGATCACCGCACCGGCCGGCAAGGGTGCCGCCGAGGGCGAACTCCGCGCGACCGTCCACACCTGGGCCGAATCGCTCAAGCTCCAGGCCGAGATCATCTCCGGTACGGGCGACAACCGGCCGCGCGGCAGCGGCCGTTCGCATGTCACCGTGCTGGGCAACCCACTGACCGCGGAGTCGACCTCGGCCATAGCGGCCTGTATCACCACGGCCGGCGGCAATATCGACCGGATCTTCCGGCTGGCGAAATACCCGGTCACCGCCGTGGAGTTCGCGGTGTCCGGGGTGGAGACCGAACCGCTGCGCACCGCGCTGGCCACGGAGGGCGCGGAGATCGGGGTGGATGTCGCGGTCGTCTCGGCCGGACTGCACCGCCGGGCGCAGCGGCTGGTGGTCATGGATGTGGACTCGACCCTGATCCAGGACGAGGTCATCGAACTCTTCGCGGCCCACGCGGGCTGTGAGGCCGAGGTCGCCGAGGTGACCTCCCGGGCCATGCTCGGGGAGCTGGACTTCGAGCAGTCCCTGCACGCGCGGGTGGCGCTGCTCGCCGGTCTGGACGCGTCGGTGGTGGAGAAGGTACGGGCCGAGATCCGGCTCACTCCGGGCGCCCGCACCCTGGTCCGTACGCTCAAGCGCCTCGGTTACCAAGTCGGGGTGGTCTCCGGGGGATTCACCCAGGTCACCGATGCCCTTCAGGAGCAGCTCGGGCTGGACTTCGCCTCCGCCAACACCCTGGAGATCGTCGACGGCAGGCTCACCGGGCGGGTGGTGGGCGAGATCGTGGACCGCGCGGGCAAGGCCAGGCTGCTGCGCCGGTTCGCCGCCGAGGCGGGGGTGCCGCTGGCGCAGACCGTGGCGATCGGCGACGGCGCCAACGATCTGGACATGCTGAACGCGGCGGGGCTGGGGGTCGCCTTCAACGCGAAGCCGGTGGTCCGCAAGGCGGCCCATACGGCGGTGAACGTACCGTTCCTGGACACCGTGCTGTATCTGCTGGGCATCACCCGCGAAGAGGTCGAGGCCGCGGACTGCGACGACTGACCACTACTTCTTCTCACGAACCGGGGCCCCGGCGGCGAGTCCGCGCCGGGGTCCTCTGCTGTGCCGGGATCCTCCGCTGGCCGGGATCCTCTGCTGCACGGACGGTTGTGCGCGGCGGTTGTACGCGGCGGTGTACAGCCCGGTCCAGGGGAGCGGCCGTACGAAGCGGCCGTACAGCGCCGTCGTACCGGGCGCAGTCGCAGCCGTACGGGGTCAGCCGCGCGGGGTCCAGAAGTCGACCAGCCGGCCCACGCCGTGCTCCACCGACTTCCAGCTTCCGTTGAACGCGATCACGGCCAGGGACGCGGCGGGAAATCCGCTCCGGGTCATCCTGCCGATGGTGTCGCCTTCGGCCTCGCCGGACAGGGCGTCCGCGAGCGCGTGCATACCGGGGTTGTGCCCGATCAGGATCAGATCGTTCACATCGTCGGACGTCTCGTTGACCAGGGCGAAGAGATCGCCGAGGGTGGCGTCGTAGAGCCGGTCCTCGTAGACGGTCCGAGGCCGCACCGGCAGCTCGTGCACCGCGAGCTTCCAGGTCTCCCGGGTCCTGGCGGCGGTCGAGCAGAGAGCCAGATCGGCGACGAGCCCGCTGCCGGCGATCCTGCGCCCGGCGACGGAGGCATCCGCCCGGCCCCGGTCGGCGAGGGGCCGCTCATGATCGGGTACGTCGGGCCAGTCCGCCTTCGCGTGCCGGAGGAGGACGATCCTGCGAGGTGTATCGACGCTCATGCATCCCAGCTTCGCATGAAATGCTCCAGTGGGCAGAGGGTGTTGACGCGCTGCCCCGGCACGGGTGAACGGTGCTGGCGACTGCTCGCCGTCACCCCACCAGGGTCAGATGGATCTGCTCCAGAAGGCGCCCGGCCCCGGGATCACCCGCGGCGGCCCGCGCCTGTCCGGAGCCGGACATCAGCAGCAACAGGGCGAAGGCAAGGGCCGGCAACGCGACGGACCACCACGGCAGCCGTATCTCGATCCGCTCGGAGGGGACACGGGGATGGGACCGGGGGTGCGTAGGGACCGGCATGGCCGCCTCCGTGAGTCTGCGGTTTCTGTCACCTCAGAATCTACGGATCGGCCGCCCTCCCCCACATCCGGCGACCCACCCACTCGACCCTGACCCTGGCCCCCTAGGGGACCTGGTGCTGGCCCCCCTCCCAAACCGAGCCCGTCCGGCGATTCAGGACGAA
>NZ_LATD01000429.1 GCF_000981895.1 Streptomyces odonnellii
AGGTCTACGCGCAGAACATCGAGCGGGACGGGCGCCTCGGCCCGGGCGCCGAGGTCGTCCTGCACTGGAATCCCGCGCACAGCTTCGGCCTTGACGCCGCCATGGACATCGACGCGGGCACCGGGGCCGTGGCCGAGGAGGTCTCGTGACGACCACGGAAGCCCCGCCCGCCGCGCCCGTACCGCCCGCCGCCGAGCCCGCGCCGCCCCCGCGCGGAACGCCGGCGCGCAGGCGGCTCGTACCGTACTGGCTGCTGCTGCCCGGCATCCTCTGGCTGCTGGTCTTCTTCGCGCTGCCGATGGTCTACCAGGCATCGACCTCCGTACAGACCGGCTCCCTGGAGCAGGGCTTCGAGGTCACCTGGCACTTCCGGACCTACTGGGACGCGCTCCAGGAGTACTACCCGCAGTTCCTGCGCTCGCTGCTGTACGCGGGCACCGCCACGGTCCTCTGTCTGCTGCTCGGCTACCCGCTCGCGTATCTCATCGCCTTCAAGGCGGGCCGCTGGCGCAATCTGCTGCTGGTCCTGGTCATCGCGCCGTTCTTCACCAGCTTCCTGATCCGTACGCTCGCCTGGAAGACGATCCTCGCGGACGGCGGCACGGTCGTCGGCGTCCTGGACTCGCTGCATGTGCTCGATGTGACGAGCTGGCTCGGCTGGACCGAGGGCGACCGTGTCCTGGCCACCCCCATGGCGGTCGTCTGCGGTCTGACGTACAACTTCCTGCCCTTCATGATCCTGCCGCTCTACACCTCGCTGGAGCGTGTCGACGGCCGGCTCCACGAGGCCGCGGGCGATCTCTACGCCAGACCCTTCACCACCTTCCGCAAGGTGACCTTCCCGCTCTCGATGCCGGGGGTCGTCTCCGGCACCCTGCTCACCTTCATCCCGGCGAGCGGCGACTACGTCAACGCCGAACTGCTCGGCTCCACCGACACCAAGATGGTCGGCAGCGTGATCCAGACACAGTTCCTGCGGGTCCTCGACTATCCGACGGCCGCCGCGCTCTCCTTCATCCTCATGGCGGTCGTCCTGCTGGTGGTCACCTTCTACATCCGCCGCGCAGGGACGGAGGACCTGGTCTGATGGGTGTTCTGACGGATACGGGACGCTGGGTCCGGCGCAATCTGGTGGTCATCGGCGGCCTGCTGACGCTCGGCTACATGATCGTCCCCAATGTCGTGGTGATGGTCTTCTCCTTCAACAAGCCCGAAGGACGCTTCAACTACTCCTGGCAGCGCTTCTCACTGGACGCCTGGAAGGACCCCTGCGGTGTCGCCGATCTGTGCGGCTCGCTGACCCTCTCGCTCCAGATCGCCGCCTGGGCGACCCTCGGCGCCACCGTCCTCGGCACGATGATCGCGTTCGCGCTGGTGCGCTACCGGTTCCGGGCGCGCGGCGCGGTCAACTCGCTGATCTTCCTGCCGATGGCGATGCCCGAGGTCGTGATGGCCGCCTCGCTGCTGACCCTCTTCCTCAACCTCGGCGCGCAGCTGGGCTTCTGGACCGTGCTGATCGCGCACATCATGTTCTGTCTGAGCTTCGTGGTAACGGCAGTCAAGGCGCGGGTCATGTCGATGGACCCGCGGCTGGAGGAGGCGGCGCGGGATCTCTACGCGGGGCCCGTGCAGACCTTCGTACGTGTCACGCTGCCGATCGCCGCCCCCGGGATCGCGGCGGGCGCGCTGCTCGCCTTCGCCCTCTCCTTCGACGACTTCATCATCACCAACTTCAACGCCGGCTCGACCGTGACCTTCCCCATGTTCGTCTGGGGCTCGGCTCAGCGCGGCACACCCGTACAGATCAATGTCATCGGTACGGCCATGTTCGTCGTCGCCGTACTGATGGTGGTGGGCGGACAACTCGTCAGCGGCCGGCGGAAGAAGACCGCCGTCCGGTAGCCGCACCGCCACTTCCGTAGTCGCCTCCGAACGTTTCCGAAGGAGTTGGCAGACATGGCCCCAGGTGCCATGCGTACCGCCCTGAACGCGCTCTCCGGCGCCCGGCCGGTCCCGTACTGGCTGGACGACCCCGGCAGGCCCGCGCCGCTGCCCGCCCTCATCGGCGACGAACACTGCGACCTCCTGGTCGTGGGCGGCGGCTACAGCGGCCTGTGGACCGCGCTCCTCGCCAAGGAGCGCGATCCCGAGCGCGATGTCGTCCTGATCGAGGGCCGCGAGGCGGGCTGGGCCGCCTCGGGCCGCAACGGCGGCTTCTGCTCCGCCTCGCTCACCCATGGGTTCAGCAACGGGCTGGCCCGCTGGCCGGACGAGCTGCACAGGCTGGAGGAGCTGGGCGAGCGGAATCTCGACGCCATCGAGGCGGCGGTCGCCCGCTACGGCATCGACTGCGCCTTCGAGCGGACCGGCGAGATCGATGTGGCCACCGAGCCGTACCAGCTTGAGGAGCTGCGCGAGCGGTACGAGGAGGCAACCGCGCTCGGTCTCACCGGACTTGAGCTGCTGGACCGGGAGGCGGTGCGCGCCGAGGTGGACTCGCCCACCTTCCTCGGCGGGCTGTGGGACAGGCGCGGGGTGGCCATGCTGCATCCGGCGAAGCTCGCCTGGGGGCTCAAACGGGCCTGCCAGGAGCTGGGGGTACGGATCTACGAGCACACCCGGGGGCTGGAGCTGGCCCGGGTGAGGCCGCGCGACGCGGGGTCTTCCGGCGCGCGGCCGGGTGGCGTGCGGGCCGGTGGTGTGCTGTCCGGTGCGGCGAGGCTCTCGGGCGTACGGTCCGGAGTCCCGCGGTCCGGTGCCGGGATGGCCGTCCGTACACCGCACGGCAGGGTCTTCGCGCGGCACGTGGCACTCGGCACCAATGTCTTTCCCTCGCTGGTCAGGCGGGTGCGCCCGTACACCGTCCCGGTCTACGACTACGCCCTGATGACCGAGCCGCTGACGGAGGACCAGCTCGCCGCGGTCGGCTGGCGGAACCGGCAGGGGCTCGGCGACAGCGCCAACCAGTTCCACTACTTCCGCATCACCCCCGACCACCGGATCCTCTGGGGCGGCTACGACGCGGTCTATCCGTACGGCGGGCGGCTCAGCGCCGGTCTCGACCACCGGCCCGAGACCTACCGCAAGCTCGCCGCCCACTTCTTCACCTGCTTCCCGCAGTTGACGGGGGTGCGCTTCAGCCACACCTGGGGCGGGGCGATCGACACCTGCTCGCGCTTCTCGGCCTTCTTCGGCACGGCGTACGACGGCCAGGTCGCGTACGCCGCCGGATACACCGGCCTCGGGGTCGGGGCGACCCGCTTCGGCGCGGAGGTGATGCTCGATCTGCTGGCGGGCGAGCGGACCGAGCGCACGGAGCTGGAGATGGTACGGAGCAAGCCGCTGCCGTTCCCGCCCGAGCCCGCGGCCTGGGCGGGGATCGGCCTCACCAAGTGGTCGCTGGCCCGCGCGGACGCCCGGGGCGGCCGGCGCAACGTTTGGCTGCGCACGATGGACCGGCTCGGACTGGGCTTCGACAGCTAGATGAATGAGTCCGATGTCTGTGCTGGCCGCGACTATGGCGAAGGGCGCCCGTTGGTTCGTGTGTGACGACAAACCTGGACGCCCTTCTGGCGGCACTGTACGTGTTCATCGACGACCATGTGGCGCCTTGTCGCCGGATCGGGCGACCTCCGAAACTGACGGACGCCGAACTGCTGTGCCTGGCGGTTGCCCAGGTCCTGCTGGGCTTTCCCTCCACCCGGCACTGGATCCGCTTCGCGCACGCCCGGCTGGGACACCTCTTC
>NZ_LATD01000043.1 GCF_000981895.1 Streptomyces odonnellii
GAGCTGGACCGGGGGGCCGGGACGGGCGAGGCGGTCGAGCGCGCCGAGGCGGCTGAGCGGGCCGAGGTTGCTGAGCGGGCCGAGGCTTCGGATTCGGGTGAGGCGGGTGAGACGGGCGAGGAAGGCGGGATCGCCGGGGCTGTGGAGGCGTCGGGTGCATCGGCGGCTTCGGACCGGCCGCCGGCCGCGGGCGCCGTACCGGAGAGCGAGGCCGAGGCAGAGCCTGAGGAGACCGGGCCTGAGGAGACCCGGGCCGAGGGGACCCGCGCTGAGGAGAACAGGGCCGAGGACGTCGGGGCCGAGGACCACCGACGAGCCCGCCGGACCCACCGACGGCCCTGCCGGAACCACCGACGAGCCCGTCGGCCCCAGCGGTGAGCGCAACGGCGATCTCGACGCCGACGACATCGACGCCGACCGTCTCGACGCCGACGATTTCGATGAAGACGACCTGGACGACACCGAGTTGGACGATGAGCTGGACGACGACGAACTCGACGTCTCCGCCTTCGAGGTCGACCTCCCCTCGTCCCCCCTCGAAGGCGAGACCATCTCCGGCGAAGGCGACTTCCTCATCCAGGGCGAACCGCCCGCCGAAGCCGCCCACGCCCGCCGCACCATGATCGGCCGCAGCGCCGAGGAGGTCGACCACGCGCCGCCGCGCGGCCGGTACGCCCCCGTGCCCGCGCCCGACTCCGGCAGCGCGGGGGCCACCCTGCGCTGGGTCGCGCCGGCCGCCGCGCTGGCGCTCGCCTCCGCCGTGGTGGTGGGACGCGCACTGCGCCGCCGCAAGTAGTGTCGGGGTGTGAGTAGCAGCGAAGAGAGCATCCGACTGGCGGCGGGCGACGCCGAGTTGACCATCAACCCGGCGAACGGCTGCCGGATCGGCAGTCTGCGGATCGGCGGGACCGAACTGCTGCGCCAGGGCGCACGGTACGGCTGCTTCCCGATGGTGCCGTGGTGCGGGCGCATCGAGCACGGGCAGTTCCGCAACGGCGGAGTGGTCCAGCAGATGCCCCTCAACTCCCCGCCGCACGCGATCCACGGCACCGGCCGGGACACGGCCTGGCGCACGGCCCGGGCGGGCGCCGACGAGGCGGCGTTCACGTACGACCTCGTCGACCCCTGGCCGTACAGCGGGCGGGTCACCCAGACCTTCGAGCTGACCGAGGACTCCCTGTCGCTCGCGCTGGGGGTGGAGACGTACGACACGTCCTTCCCGGCGCAGGCCGGCTGGCACCCCTGGTTCCTGCGCACCCTCAACGGCAGTGAGGCGCGTATCGACTTCGCCCCGGCCTGGCAGGAGGAGCGCGGCGCCGACCATCTGCCCACCGGCCGCCGGGTCCCGCCGCGCCCCGGCCCCTGGGACGACTGCTTCGGGATGCCCGACGGCGTGGCGGTGACCCTGACCTGGCCCGGCGAACTGGAGCTGAAGGTCACGAGCCGGGCGGAGTGGGTCGTGGTGTACGACGAGCAGGCCGAGGCGGTCTGTGTGGAGCCCCAGTCGGGCCCGCCGAACGGGCTCAACACCCTGCCCCGGCTGGTCACCCCCGTGGAACCGCTGGAGATCACCGCGAACTGGACCTGGCGGCGGCTCTGAGCACGGGCGTGCGGCCGGCTCCGAGCGCGGACTCGCGGCGCGGGGCGCGGGGCGCACGGCGCGGACGTGGTGCGCGCGGCGCAGACCTGGTGCGCGCGGCGCGGACGTGGTGCGGGCGTCCGGCGCGGAGGCTGGGTGCCCGGCAGGTGGCCGAGGCCCCGGGCCGGGGACGGCATCCGGGCCGCCCGCCCGCAGCGCATAAGCTCAGGACCATGACTGACGCACGGGCTGAGCTGCTGCAACTGATCAAGGACAAGGCCGTGGTCCACGGCCGGGTGACCCTCTCCTCCGGCCGTGAGGCCGACTGGTACATCGATCTGCGCCGGATCACCCTGGACGGTCACGCCGCGCCGCTGGTCGGTCAGGTCATGCTCGACGCCACCGCCGAGCTGGACTTCGACTGCGTCGGCGGGCTGACCCTGGGCGCCGACCCGGTGGCCACCGCGATGCTGCACGCCTCCGCCGCCCGGGGCCGGCGCCTGGACGCGTTTGTCGTCCGCAAGGCACAGAAGGCGCACGGTCTTCAGCGCCGTATCGAGGGTACGGAGGTGAAGGGCCGCCGCTGTCTGGTCGTCGAGGACACCTCCACCACGGGCGGCTCGCCGCTGACGGCTGTCGAGGCGGTACGGGAAGCCGGCGGCGAGGTGGTCGCGGTGGCGGTCATCGTGGAGCGGGGGGCGGCTCCGGCCATCGCCGGGGCGGGACTTCCGTATCTCCATGTCTATGGGCTGGATGAGCTGGGTCTGGCCTGAGTCCGGAACGGCAGGACGTCCGGGACGCGCCCGGCCTCGGCGGTCTCCTCGGCTGGCCGGGGGCACGTACAGCGTCCGTACAGCAGCCCTGAGCTGGGCATTTGGTGTGGCCCTGGCTGTTTCACGTGAAACAGCCAGGGCCACTGCCGTTCTCCGGCGGCCCGGACAGGAGCCGCCAGGGTGGTGCTCCGGGTGGAGCCCGTGCGGGAGTCTGGAAGGATGGAGTCGACGATGACGTCGCCCCCAGGTCAGGGACCCCAGTCAGGGACAAGCACCTCACACCCGCACATCACAAGGAGCGGCCCGATGCCCATCGCAACCCCCGAGGTCTACGCCGAGATGCTCGACCGGGCGAAGGCAGGCAAGTTCGCCTACCCGGCCATCAATGTGACCTCGTCCCAGACCCTGCACGCTGCGCTGCGCGGCTTCGCGGAGGCCGAGAGCGACGGCATCATCCAGATGTCCACTGGTGGTGCGGAGTTCCTGGGCGGTCAGTACAACAAGGACATGGTGACCGGCGCGGTCGCCCTCGCCGAGTTCGCGCATGTGGTCGCGGCGAAGTACGACATCACGGTCGCGCTGCACACCGACCACTGCCCCAAGGACAAGCTCGACGGCTATGTCCGCCCGCTGCTCGACATCTCCGCCGAGCGGGTACGGACCGGCCGCGACCCCCTCTTCCAGTCGCATATGTGGGACGGCTCCGCGGAGACGCTGGCCGACAACCTGGCCATCGGTGAGGAGCTGCTCGCCAAGGCCGCCGCCGCCAAGATCATCCTTGAGGTCGAGATCACTCCGACCGGCGGTGAGGAGGACGGCATCAGCCACGAGATCAATGACGAGCTGTACACGACCGTCGAGGACGCGCTGCGTACGGCCGAGGCGCTCGGGCTGGGCGAGAAGGGGCGCTATCTGCTGGCCGCGTCCTTCGGCAATGTCCACGGTGTCTACAAGCCGGGCAATGTGGTGCTCCGTCCCGAGCTGCTCAAGGACCTCCAGGAGGGCGTGGCCTCGAAGTACGGCAAGGCCGCGGGCAGCCAGCCGTTCGACTTCGTCTTCCACGGCGGCTCGGGCTCCTCGGCCGAGGAGATCGCCACGGCGCTGGAGAACGGTGTTGTGAAGATGAACCTGGACACGGACACGCAGTACGCCTTTACACGTCCGGTCGCCGCGCACATGTTCACCAACTACGACGGTGTGCTGAAGGTCGACGGCGAGGTCGGTTCGAAGAAGACCTATGACCCGCGGACCTGGGGCAAGCTGGCCGAGGCGGGCATGGCGAAGCGGGTCACGGAGGCCTGCGCGGCGCTGCGGTCGACGGGTACGAAGCTCAAGTAGTGAAGCTCACGCAATGAAGCTCACGTAGTTCCGCGTGGTTCGTGTTTTCGCGCGCCGAGCCCGGTATCCCGTACGTACGGTACGCGGTGCCGGGCCCGAGTCATGTCGGCGGACCGGTCCGGTGCCGTGGGCCGGGTCGCCCGCCGGCGCGGGGGCGAGGGATGATCCCCGTATGGAAATCAGGCTGTCCTCGGCCACGGGCCGCTGGGTCATTCTGACAACGGTGCTGGGTTCGAGCATGGCCCTGCTCGACTCGACCGTCGTCAATGTCGCGCTGCCGCATATCGGCAGGTCACTCAACGCGGATCTGGCATCGCTCCAGTGGACCGTCAACGCCTATCTGGTCACGCTGGCCGGGCTGATCCTGCTGGGCGGGTCGCTCGGCGACCGGTACGGGCGGCGCAAGATCTTTGTGCTCGGGGTGGTCTGGTTCGCGCTGGGCTCGCTGCTCTGCGGAGTCGCGCCGAACGCCGAGGTGCTGATCACCGCACGGGCGTTGCAGGGCATCGGCGGGGCGCTGCTCGTACCCGGATCGCTGGCGATCATCCAGGCCAGCTTCCATCCGGACGACCGGGCGCGGGCCGTCGGGCTGTGGTCCGGGCTGGGCGGCGTGGGGGCGGCGATCGGGCCGTTCGTGGGCGGCTGGCTGGTCGACGGCCCGGGCTGGCGCTGGGTGTTCCTGCTGAATGTGCCGCTGGCCGCGATCTGTACGCCGGTGGCGCTGCGGCACGTACCGGAGACCAGGGCCCCGGGGGCACACGGACGGTTCGATGTGCTGGGCGCGGTGCTCGGGGCGGTGGCGCTGGCGCTGATCACCTACGCGCTGATCGGCGAGGCGGTCTGGGCGGGGCTGGCCGGGGTGGTGGTCGCGGTGGCCTTCGTCATGGTGGAGCGGCGCCGCCCGGAGCCGATGCTGCCGCCGTCGATCTTCCGGTCCCGGCTGTTCACCGCGGTGAATCTGGTGACGCTGTGCGTGTACGCGGCGTTCGGCGGCTTCTTCTTCCTCGCCGCGCTCCAGCTCCAGGTGGTGGTCGGGTACTCGGCGCTGGGCGCGGGGGCGGCCCTGCTGCCGACGACGATCCTGATGCTGCTGCTCTCGGCCCGGTCGGGCGAGCTGGGGGAGAAGACCGGGCCGCGGCTGCCGCTGACGATGGGGCCGCTGCTGTGCGCCGGGGGCATGCTGCTGATGCTGCGGGTGGGCGCGGGGTCGGCGTATCTGGCGGATGTGCTGCCCGCGCTGCTGGTGATGGGGCTGGGCATGGTGACGCTGGTCGCGCCGCTGACGGCGACGGTCCTGGCGTCCGTGGACACCGCGCGGGCGGGCCTGGCCAGCGGTATCAACAACGCGGCGGCCCGCGCGGCCGGCCTCATCGCGGTCGCGGCCCTCCCCCTGCTGACGGGCCTCGGCCCGGAGGCGTACCGCTCGGCCGCCCAGTTCGGCGCCAGCTTCGACCGCGCGATGCCGCTGTGCGCGGGCATCCTGGTGGTCGGCGCCCTGATCGCGGCGGTGACGATCCGCACCCCGAAAGCCAAGGGCGAACAGCCGGAATGCAAGATCCACTGCGGCCTGGCCGCCCCGCCCCTGGAACCGGAGGCGGCACGGCCGACCCCGGAGCAGGTGCCCGGGGACCGCGGACCCGGGGACCGCCCGGCAGCGGACGGAAAGCCGGATGTCCCATGAGCGGGGGGCGGGGCGGGGCAAGGCAGACTGTACGTATGGCCATCCATGGAAACCTTCTGGGGGGACCGCCCCCCACCCATCTGCCCGATGACCCGGAGCCGCGGGAGCTGCTCGCGCAGGGAACGCCGGCCGACGAGGTCGCCGCCAAGTATCCGGCGTCGTCGCTGGCTTGGGCACAGCTTGCCGACGGGGCGTTCGAGGCCGGGCGGGTCGTCGAGTCGTACGCGTACGCCAGGACCGGTTACCACCGCGGGCTCGACGCCCTGCGGCGGAGCGGGTGGAAGGGGCACGGTCCGGTGCCCTGGGAGCACGAGCCGAACCGCGGGTTCCTGCGGGCGCTGCACGCGCTCGGGCGGGCCGCGCAAGCGATCGGGGAGCAGGACGAGTACGAGCGCTGCTCGACGTTCCTGCGGGACTCCTCGCCGCTGGCGGCCGACACGCTGGGCTGAGCGAACCCGGACCCGGGCCTGGGCCCCGGCTCGGACCTGAACCCTGGCCTGGACACCGAGGTCCGGACCTGGACCCGGACCCCGGCCCGACCCGGACCTGAGTCCGTGCCTGGACACCGAGCCCCAGGCCGGACCCGAGCCCGAGGCCGGAGCTCAGCCCGGGCCTGGACCCGAATCGCGGCCTGAGGCCGAGCCCGAGCCCGCGGCCGGAGCTGAGGCGCCCGCGCCGGGCCGCACCACCGGGCAAGCAATTCGGTGCAGCACGCAACCTTTCGAAGGCCCCGCCCGTCTGCCAGGGCGCGGGCCTTCGGTCTGGACGACCCTGTACGACGACTCCGTACGACGAACGTGTACGACCTGGTCCCGCCCCCCACCACCGTTCGTATCCGGTACACCGGTCTCACCAGGGAGAAGTCCCGTCTTGGGCAAGCGAGCCACCAGCCGTCGACGCACCGGCAGCCGCATGAGCCGAGGCAGCCGCCGGCATTCGCCCGGTCCGCTCGCCCTCGGCGGGTTCGGCCTGGCCCTCGTGGTCGTCCTCGGCGGTGCCGCGTTCGCGTGGCGGTCGGGGGGCGGGGGCGAAGCCCGTACCGGAGGGGCCGCCGAGACCGCCGATGTGCGCGAGCTGCGGCCCCCGGTGAGTTCCAGCGCGCCGACGCCCCCGAAGAGTCCCAGTGCTCCGACGCCGTCGGAGCACTCCCCGTCGCCGGCCTCGTCCCCGTTCCCCAGCGG
>NZ_LATD01000430.1 GCF_000981895.1 Streptomyces odonnellii
CCCGACGGCCCCGCCATCGCCATCCCCGCCCCCGCCTGGACGTCCTTCATCAGCGCACTCACCGGGGGCGACCTCAACGCCTGACCCGTACCGCCAATCGCACTCCCCGCCGAGCCTCGCCGTCGTACCGGACGGCGGGGCTCGGTGCGTTGCCCCGAACACACAACCGGTGTCAACCTCGGGTTGACGCGAGCGTGACTGTCAACCTAGGGTTGCCTCATGGTGGAACCGACTCAGATGACCAATCCCGTCCGTCTCGACGACCTCATCGAGGCGATCAAGAAGGTGCACGGCGACGCTCTCGACCAGCTCCAGAGCGCTGTCGTCGCCGCCGACCATCTCGGTGAAGTGGCCGATCACCTCATCGGCCACTTCGTCGACCAGGCCCGCCGCTCCGGCGCGTCATGGACCGAGATCGGCAAGTCCATGGGCGTCACGCGGCAGGCCGCCCAGAAGCGGTTCGTGACGAAGGACGAGCCGGCGCCCGACGCGAACCAGGACTTCAGCAGGTTCACCCCGCGCGCCAGGAGCGTTGTCGTCGCGTCCCAGAACAAGGCCCGCGAGGGTGGCCACACGCAGATCGGCACAGGGCATCTCGTACTGGGGCTGCTCGACGACCCGGAGGGGCTGGCCGCACGGGTGATCGTCGCCCGGGGCGTACGGCTGGAGGCCGTCGCGGAGGCCGTGGCCGCGGCGTTGCCGGAGCCGTCCGGTGAGCCCGTACCCGACCTCGTGCCGTTCGACGCCAGGGCGAAGAAGGCCCTTGAGCTGACCTTCCGCGAGGCGCTGCGGCTGGGGCACAACTACGTCGGCACGGAGCATGTGCTGCTGGCGCTGCTGGAGCAGGAGGACGGTACGGGCGTGCTCAGCGGGCTCGGCCTCGACAAGGCGGGCACGGAGGAGCAGGTGTCGACCGTCCTGAGCGTGCTCCAGGCGCAGATGAAGAAATAGCGGCGCCGCAACTGCCCCACCGGCCGCAACCGCTCCAGCGGCCGCAACCGTCCCACCGGCCGTGACTGCCGTACCGGCCCGCCCATGCCCGTCGGGCGGGTCGGTACGGCGGCGACGATGCCGCCGTGGCTACGCCGGGCCCTGGTAGGGGACGAACGAGGCCCTGAGTTCTGCGGTGTTGGGCTCCGCGGCGTCCTCGACGCTGACGAAGTGCCTGGTGATCTCGCCGAACTGGAGGAAACCGTCGACGTGCATGTCGTACCAGCGGCCTTCGACCTGGACGACCTGCTTGAAAGCGACCGCTTCCAGTTCGACCGTGTCTTCCTGTGCCACGCCCACGTTGGGCGTCTCGTTGTGCTGGAACTTCAGCGGGCCGACCGTACGCCTGTCCTTGTTCCCGAAGGCCACGGTGATGCTGAGTTGCGCGGTGAACATCGGGTTCGGCGGCATGGGGATCACGTGGTTGTAGTGCTTGAACGTGCCGATCACGCTGGGGGTGCCGTCGAGCGCGACCTGGGTGGAGGCGCCCTCGAAGACGTAGGCGCTCTTCACTTCGTCCGCGACTTCGCCCCAGGCAAGGCGCTTGGTTTGCAGTCCGCTGAACTGCGACTCGTCCACGTCGACACCCGTCCAGACACCGCTGCTGAGAACGTTGACCATGCCAGGAGTGCTCCTTCCCCGGGTCTGCCCCGGTGAACTTCCCACTGAGCTGGGGCAGTCCGTAATGCGGCCCTGACGCACCGTAAGCGGAGAGGCCGGGCGACCTGAATGTGGATTTGAGACAGATCGGGTCATGGCGTGATCAGAGCGCCCGAGCCGGGCCGGACCGGGTCGGGCTGCACCGAGCCGGGCTGCACCGGGTCGGGCCGGACCGGGTCGGGTCGGAACCCGGCGAGACCCGGAGCCGGGCCGGGCCGGGCGTCGGCTGTGCCCGGCGGACCAGGGCGGTCCGCCGGGCAGGCCGCTCAGCGGAGCCGGTCGAGCTGGAAGTAGTCGATGTTGAAGTTCTGGTAGGCGGCCGGGTCCATCCGCACCGTGAACTCGTGCGTGCCCTTCGACAGACGCTGCGCCCCGGTGACCGGCTGCGTCTCGAAGGCGTCGTGCGAGGTGGTGGTCATGACGTCCACCGGTTCGCCGGGCGTCGCACCGTCGAAGGCCAGGGTGAACTTCCCGGCCGGACGGTACGGCGAGGAGACCCGCGCCGACACCGCGTACGTACCCGACTTGGGCACGTCCACCGAGTACGTGACCCACTCCCCGCCACGGATCCAGCACATCACCAGGGCTCCGGCCTGGTCGCAGAGGTCGACGCCCTCGTACTTCCGTGCGGCTCCGCCCCGGTTGTCGTCCTCCACGTCGTGGTAGCCCGCGTCCTTGCCGTCGGTGGAGTAGTCCTCGGCCTGTACGCGGACCGTTCCCGCGGGAAGGACGGGCCACTTCGCGTCCTTGCCGTGCGGGTGCCGCGACGCCAGCCAGCTGCGGAGCTGCTCCTGGTTGTCCGTCTGGATCATGGACCCGCCGTGCCGGTCGACCACCGTCTTCCAGCCGCGGGCGGGGTCGATCAGGGACGCCTCATCGGTGTAGCCGGCGGCCAGCCCGTACCACATGGTGTTGATCCAGACGCGGCCCTCCGCCTGCGCCCGGCGTACCGCGCCGGGCTGGATCTGCGGGTCGGTGAGCCGGTCGAAGATCAGCTCGTACGACTGCGGGCGGCGGCCGGTGAAGGCGCCGACACTGGCGGCGTTCGCGTCGTCGACCACATGGCTGTAGAGAATGCCGGGGTCCTTGCTCAGGAACGCCTCCACCTCCGCGACCGGGGCGGAACTCTTGAAGATGGCGTGGTCCAGGGTGCCGGTGGCGACCAGCAGGTCGTACTCCTGGTCACGGAAGGCCCAGCTCTTGTCGAGATTGACCATCGCCCGGTTCTTCACGGTCGCCAGCGCCTCGGCGAGCGTGGGCACCCGGTCGTCGGTCAGTGCCGCCTGGCCCCCGCCGAGGCCGGCCCGCAGGCGCAGGTCCTTGATCTGGGCGAGTGTCAGGTCCGAGACGTTTCCTGTGCCGTTGGTGGTGCGGTCGACGGATGTGTCGTGCATGAGGACCAACTGCCCGTCCTTGGTGCGCTGCACATCGATCTCCACGACGTCGGCGCCCTTGTCCACGGCGAGGTCGATGGCCCGGAGCGAGTTCTCCGGCGCGCCCCGCCAGTAGCCGCGGTGCGCTACGACCATGACGTCGGCGCCCGGTGTGTGATCGAGGTACTCGTCATGTATCCGGTCGATGGCCGGCCGCGGCTTCGCGGGGACCGCGGGGGTCATGGGGGTCGTCGGGGCCGCCGGGGAGGCGTCGGCCGCGGCCTCGACGAGACGAGGAGCACCCCAGACGGCGGTGACGGTCAGTACGGCGGCGGCTGCCGCGCTGGTCAGGGACTTCCATCCGGTGCGCATGGTGCGGACAACTCCTGAAGTCGTGAGATCAGTTGCGATCGTTCGAGGTCAGTACCGAGTGAGGATGTCCACTTTGTGCGGGAGACCGGTGAACACGCCGACTGCCGCGTGAGGCAATCGTTAACGTTCAAGGAATCCTGCGACCGGGGGCGACGGCTGCCGGCGCGGTGCCGGCGCGGTGCCGGCGCGGTGCCGGCCGGGGCGGTGCCCGCCAGGGCGACGGCGGCGGCGACGCCCGCCGACACGGTGCCCGCCTCGGCCGCCTGCCGCAGCGCCGCCCAACAGCAGCCGCCTTCAGGCCAGTTGCCTCAGGCCGGTCACGTCAGCCCAGTCGCTTCAGCCCAGTTGTTTGATGCTCTCGAAGATCCGGGCGAAGCCCTCCTCTCCGTGGCCCGCGTCGATCTGGCGCTGGATCAGCCCCTGCACCATGGCGACCACCTCGGTGCTGATGCCCTGGTCGGAACTGGCGGCCAGGAGATCACCGAGATCGGAGAACACCAGGCTCTGCTGTCCCTCGACCGTGTAGTCCCCACCGTCGATGACCTCCGCGAACCCCTGGAACGCGCCGGTCATCGCCGTCAGCCACGGCGCGGCCATGCCGGCGAACTCGCCCGCGGTCATGCCGGCCGGCGCGACCATCGCGGCGCCGTGCATGAATCCGGCGAACATGACGTACATGCTCGCGAGCAGGGCGAGGTCGTACAGCGACGCCAGCCCGGCGTCCTTGCCGAAGTAGGTGCTGGTGCCCCACAGGTCGAGCAGCGGCTTGTACTGCTGGAAGACATCGAGCGATCCGCTGTACAGGATCGACGACCCCGGCCGGCCGATCATGGGCGGTACGGCCATGATGCCGCCGTCCAGATACGCGGCCCCGACACCGGCGGCCCAGTCCGCCAACTCCCGTGCCTGGGCCGGTGTTGTCGTGGTCAGGTTGATCAGAGTGCGTCCGGCCAGCTCCTCGGAGAGCGGGTCGAGCACCTCATGGACCGACGCGTGGTCCAGCAGGCACACGATCACCAACCGGTCGGCCCGGACCGCGTCACCGGCCGTCGCGGCGGCCTCCGCGCCCTGCGCGACAAGGCTGTCCGCCTTCCCCGGCGAGCGGTTCCAGACCGTTGTCGCGCATCCGGCCTTCAGCAGGGCGGCGGCGAGAGCACTGCCCATCGCACCCAGCCCGAGAACGCTCACGTGGACACTGTCGTTGGCTGTCATTTCTGTGGCTCCCCCATTTTTGTGGCTCCCCCTTGTGTTCGTCGTTCGACTGGATCCTCTCGGCTGCCGGTAGCGTTGACCAGTACGGACTAATTAGTCAGGTACTCACTCATTGGTAAGTACGGTTGGTACTCGGTGAGTACGGCAGGTGTTCGGTCAGTACGGTTGGAGGGGCGGATGGCGACATCAGCACGACGTGGTCCTTACTTCTGCGGCATCGACGCGGCGATGGACGTGGTGGCCGGCAAGTGGAAGTCGCTGATCCTCTGGGAGCTGCAGCACCACGGGACCCGCCGCTTCGCCGAGCTTCGACGCGGTCTGCCGGGGGTCAGCGAGAAGATGCTGATCCAGCATCTGCGGGAGATGGAGGAAGACGGGCTCGTGCATCGCGAGGTGTACCGCCAGGTGCCGCCGAAGGTCGAGTACTCCCTGACGGAGCACGGCATCTCGCTCAACGCCGCCCTGGTCCTCCTGGGAGAATGGGGCACCGAACGCATACGGCGGATCGGGGCCGAAAAGGTGTCCGTCTCCATCTCGGCGGACGTCGCCAGCGACGTCGCCGCGGACGTTGCGGCAGATGTTCCCACGGCAGTTGGGCGGTAGAAGCGCATGATCCGGGATCTCTACAACGTACGCGAGGTGCCCCGGCCGGGTGATCCCGCGGGCGGCGCGGAGGGCGGCATCACACCGCTGACGCCGGAGGAGGAACAGCGCGCTCACATCGCCCTGTTCAACGAGATCGGCAACCGTGTCTCCGACAACGGCTGGGCGCGGTTCCCGGCGTACAGCCCGGCGGAACGTATCCGGCTGTACAAGGTCGGCCGCGCCCTGAGCGAGTGGTGGGGCCGGCCGGTCAGGGTCGAGCCGGAGGACGAGTGCTCCGTACGCTTCTGGCTGGAGGCCGACGAGCCGTCGGGCCAACTACCGCAGGCCCAGACCTGATTGCCCGCCTGCCGGTCTGCTCGCCTGCTCGTCTGCCCCGCCCGTCTGTCTATCTGCCCGCCTGATCGACTCAGCGCCCGCCGGCGACTCGTAGCACCGCACCCGTGGTGTACGAGGCGTCCGCCGACAGCAGCCAGGCGATCGCCGCGGCGATCTCGGCCGGTTGGCCGGGGCGGCGGAGGGGGATTCCG
>NZ_LATD01000431.1 GCF_000981895.1 Streptomyces odonnellii
GGGAGGCGTACGGGGAAGGGTCGCCCAGGGTGGGGCCTTCCGGGGCGCCGTCACCGTTGCCGTCGCCGCCGGGGTTGCCGTGGCCGCCGCCGCCGTCGTCCTTGCCGCCCGTGCCACCGCCCCCGTCGGCGTCGCCGTTCCGTATCGAGCCGTTGCCATCGCCGTTGCCATCGTTGTCGCCCGGGCCGCCCTTGTTCCCGTCGCGGCCGTCCAGCAGGCGGGCGCAGAAGCGTTCGGCTTCCTGGGGACCCTCGGCCGCGGCCTCCAGGACCTGTCTGCGTGCCTCGTCGATCGTGCCGCGGCGCAGATCGCGGCAGGCGTCGAGCGTCTTGCGGTAGAAGGCCGAGGCCTTGTCGCCGGACGCGACGGTGAACGAGCGGTCGTCATCGCCCTGTCCGCCCTGCCCGCCGTGCCCGGCGTGGGCGGCATGATCGCGCGCACCGTCGGCGTCCGCGCCCCCGGCGACCCCCGCGCCGTCCTCCGACGACGGGTGCGGCATGGGCTGCTCACCGCCGTCCGCGCCCGGACCGCCCGACGGGCCGCCCGTACCCCGGGCGTCGGCCGAGGAGTTGGAGACGTACGGCCGCGGAGTGACCAGCGACGAGATCGAGTTCGCGGGTACGGGGTTCTCCTCGCCGGCGAACAGCGGCGGCATCACACCCGCCCCCGCCGCGACCGCGATCCCGCCCAGCGCGCAGCCCGCGACCGCCACGGCGAATCCCCTCCGTACCGGCCGGCCGGTCCGTGACCGGGACACGGCACGGGGTGCGAGAGCCAGCCGTACCGTACCGAGCACGCCGTCAGCGGCGCCCGGCGCGCTCGCCGAGTCCTCCTCCGGGGCCCCCGCACGGCGGAAAGCGGCCAGGGCGGCGGCCTCCCCGGGAAGTTCTGTGCCGTTTGCGTACGCGATGGCGGCGATGTCGCGCAAGGCTCCGGCAAGCCGTTCGGATCCGGCCAGGACATCCTTGTCCATGGCCTCCACGGGCTCACCTCGCAGCAATCTCTCCGCCGCGTCCTTGTCGAGCCACGCGTCACGCTCGTCGGCCATCACATGTCCTTCTGCGTCCGCAGGCGCGAATGCGTCACACCCGCGGACGCCGCGACCTCCGGTCGAGCGGTGCGCTGTTGCGGTACGACGCCGAAGCCGCCGCCATGACCTGCGGCGGCGCGTCCCGTACCCCGGCCCGTGCCCTGCTCGCGCGAGGCTCCGGACGAGCCGCCCGTACCCCGCTCAGGGGCGCCGTCACCGGAGTAAGCGTTTTCCCGAGAGCCGTCGGCACCACCGGCGTTATCGGGATAACCAGGACACTCCTCGTCGGAGTCGAGCATTTCCGCGAGCCGCTTCAGTCCGCGGTGTGCGGCCGTCCGTACCGCGCCGGGACGCTTCCCCAGCGTGCGCGCCGCGCTCTTCGCGTCGAGGCCGACCACCACCCGCAGGACCACCGCCTCCGCCTGGTCCTGCGGCAGCCGCGCTATCAGCGCCATCGTGCGGCCGGTGGCGAGCGCCTCCATCGCCTCGTCCGCGGTGTCCGACTCGGCGGGCTGGCCGGTCAGCTCGGTCTCGTCGGCGCCTATCGCGGGGCGTCTGCCGCGCATCCGGATGTGGTCGAGCGCGCGGTTGCGGGCGATCCGGGCGGCCCAGCCGCGGAACCGGTCGGCGTCCCCGGTGAAACGGGCGAGGTCGCGGGCGATCTGGAGCCATGCCTCGGAGGCCACGTCCTCGGCGTCCGGCTCGCCGACGAGTGTCCGTAGATAGCCGAGCAGCCGCGGGTGCACGGCGCGGTACACAGTACGGAAGGCGTCCTCGTCCCCGTCCTGTGCCGCGAGCACCGCGGCGGTCAGCTCCGCGTCGTCCCCCAGCACTCCCACAACCTGTCCTGAAATCGCGGCTGGTCACTGCCGCGCAGCCCCACGCGTTCCTGAACGCTACGGCTTTCCCGCCCCCGCGTCCATGACTTGTACAACCTGCAACAACTTACTGACGTTATGCGGTGTGACAGAAAACGCATCCACGGCGCTGTCATGAGTACGGGGCCGTGCTGCGGCTCCGCGGACGGCGACCGGGGCCTCTCCTGTGGGGGGTGGCGGCCCCGGTCGTCCTCCCATTACTCCGCTCTGACCAGGCAATATGCGGGTCACGGGGCCTCCGCATGACCAACGCGTGACCAACGCGGTCGGCGATCACCCGATCCTTTGTCGGCCGATGCGTAGCACCGCCCCCTATGCGAGCTTCAGACCCCGTCTCCTGGTCGCCGCAGATAGCAACGTCGCGTCGCGCACTGGGGCAGCACGAAGAAGGTCCCGAAGCTGCCGTCGCTCACCTCTCGTCCGGGCAGCAGGCTGGTGCCCAGGGCCGTACGACACAGGCGCAGGTACCCGCTTGAAGTTTCCCCGTGATCTCGGACACTCGTTCGTTGCGCCGCGAGGGCGTGCTGGTGCCGCTCTCTGGCCTCAGCTGGGTGAGGTAGCTGAAGATCTTGTGTTTGCGCAGGCGGCGGTTGTAGAAGGTCTCGATGAAGTTGAAGACCTCGGCGCGGGCAGTGGCCCGGTCGGGCCAGGTCCGGGTGCCGATCTCCTCCTTGAGCGGGGCCCAGAAGCTTTCAGCGGCGGCGTTGTCGAAGCATGATCCGGTGCGCCCGCAGCTCTGCCGCAGCCTCAACTCGCAATTCGATCCCGGAATTGGGTCGATGTGTGCTCGCTTCCGCGATCACTGTGAATCACGCAGCCGGGCTTCTGGTGGCTCCGGCCGTGGGCCATGTCCAGGGCGTCGACGACGAGTCCGGCGCGGTGGTGGTCGGCCATGGCATAGCCGACCACCTCGTGGGTGGCCAGCTCCAGCCAGCAGGCGAGGTAGAGCCAGCCCTCGGCGGTGGGCAGGCAGGTGACGTCGCCGACGAGTTTGGTTCCGGGCGTATCGGCGTGAAAGTCGCGGCTGATCAGGTCCGGGGCCGACTTCGTATTCTTGTCCGGCCGGGTCAGTGAGCGATGCTTGCGGCGGGTGACGCCGCGGATGCCACGCTCGCGCATCACCCGGGCTTGCGCTTGCGGTTCACCCGCCTCCCGAGGCGGCGCAGTTCGACGTGGACGCGCGGGACACCGTAGGTACGGCGGGAGGCGATGTGCAGCACGGTGATCTCGTAGGCGAGTGCGTCGTCCGCGGCCTGGCGCCCGCGGCGGGCGGCTTCGCCCTCACGCCAGGCGTATTAGGTGGAGCGGGCCACGTGCAGCACCCGGCACAGCAGGGTGATCGGGTAGTTCGCCTTCTCCGCGTGGATGAACCGGTAGAGCTCGCTCACCGGTCGTTCTTCTTGACGAAGAAGGCGGTCGCTTTTTTCAGGATCTCGATCGCCTGCTGTTGTTCGCGGTTCTCCCGCCGCAGCCGCCGCGGTTCCTCGCGCTCGGCACTGGTCAGCTCGCCGGACTGTCCTTCACCCCGGTCCGTCTTCGCCTTGCCGTACCAGCCGCGCAAGGACTCCGAGCTGATGCCGAGCTCCCGGGCCACCGCAGTGACCGTTTTACCGGGGAATCGACGAGCGCGATCGCGTCGCACTTGAACTCCTCGGTGTACCGCTTCGTGTACTTGCTTCCCACCGGGTCCTACTTTCTCTGGAACTTCAGGTCCAGTCTCCAGGTGTCCACGATCAAGGGGAAGCTTCACAAACGAGAGACCTCGTGGATCAGAACAGCGTTCGCCGACGCCGTCGAAGCCAAGGAGTGCCGCGGCGAGCGCGTACGCCTTCGCACACCGCCAGTCAGTCCGGTCACAGACTGCAGTGATGCTGCCGAACTGGCAGTCCAGAGGAAAACCGGCCGGAGCAGTGGCTGATTCCACCCTCCCGGCTCAACTGTCAGAGACATGCAGTAAACCTGATCCCATGACCTTCGGTTCGAATCAGTTGACCGAGGACGAGACGTGCAAGCGGTTCGTCCTTCCGGCACTCGCGGCCTCAGGGTGGACCACTCGGCAGATCAGGTCTCAGTACGGGATCAACAACGGACAACTCGTGCCGACCAAGAGGCGTCACCGCAAGGGAAGGCCGTTGGTCGCCGACTACGTCCTGGAGTACGTCGCGGACGTGCCGATCGCCGTGGTGGAGGCCAAGCGGTACCGGCTCAGCGCGGAGAACGGGGTCGAGCAGGCGCGGCGGTACGCGCGCAAGTTGGGGCTGAGATTCGCCTACGCCACCAACGGCCGCGACATTGTGGAGATCGACTTCAGCGATCCTAAGCGGCCGGTGATCCGGGACATCCAGGAGTTCCCCTCCCCGCAGGAGCTCTGGGGGCGGTTCCTTCAGGACCAGGGTGTGAGCGACACTCCCCTCGGCGAGCGGCTCCTCTCGACCCCGTACGACTACACGCTGCGCAACTCCGACAGCACATCCCAGCGGCCGCGCTACTACCAGCGAGTGGCCGTGACAAGGGCCTTGGCCGCTCTGGCCCGCGACGAGCGGCGCATTCTGCTCGTCCTGGCGACGGGCACGGGCAAGACCATGCTCGCGCTCCAGCTGGTGGCGCGGCTGATGAACGCCCCCGAGGCATTCGGCGGCCGGAAACCCCGTGTGCTGTACCTCGCGGACCGCAACATGCTCGTCGACGATCCCAAGGACCGTTACTTCCAGGAGGTGTTCGGGAAGGACGACGTCCACAAGATCACGGGAGGTGAGGCCAAGCGCGGACGGAAGATCTACTTCGCTCTCTACCAGACCCTGGAGCAGGGTGCCCCGGGAGGGGAGCTGTACCGGGAGTACCCGGAGGACTACTTCGACGTCGTCATCGTGGACGAGTGCCACCGCGGAAGCGCCTCCAGCGACGGTCGCTGGCGGAGGATCCTCCAACACTTCTCGCCGGCTGTGCAGATCGGCCTCACGGCTACGCCGGTCGCCGATGATAGGCGGAAGACCGACACATACGAGTACTTCGGCAACCCCGTCTTCACGTACTCGCTCAAGGACGGTATCGAAGACGGATTCCTCTCGCCGTACCGACTGCGCAGGGTCCGGCTGAACGTGGACGTGGAGGGCTACCGGCCGCAGCCGGGTGAGAAAGACATCTATGACCGGGAGATCCCTGACGACCTGTACGGCCCCAAGGACTACGAACGGGTCATGGTGATCCTCGAGCGGACCGAGTTGGCCGCGCGGTACCTCCTCGATCATCTGCGCGCCACGGCCGAGGAGGGGCGGCTCGGCAAGACTCTCGTCTTCTGCGAGAACAACGACCACGCAGCCCGAATGCGGACCGCGTTGTTCAACGCCGCCCCCGAGGAGGTTGCCGCGCTCCCGGACTTCGTGCGGCGCATCGTCGGAGACGACCGTTCGCACGGTGGCGAAGCGCTGGAGGAGTTCCGCAAGGCGGACAGCAACGAGCCGGTCATCGCGGTGACGTCGAAGCTGCTGTCGACGGGAGTGGACATGCCGCCTGTGCGAAATGTGGTGCTGTTCCGGCGCATGGCCTCCATGCCAGAGTTCAAGCAGGTCATCGGCAGGGGCACTCGACTCTGCCCGGAGATCGGCAAGGAGTCGTTCGACATCATCGACTTCGTCGAGGCGTCGCGACTCTTCGACGATCCGGCCTTCGACGGACCGCCGCTCAAGGTGGTCCGGGACTGGACTGACGATCAGGGCGAGGTGGTGGGCTCGGAGGATCTGACCCCTGCGCCTGAGTCGGAGCCGGGTGCGGACCCCGAGTCCGTTGCCGAACCGCAGGCGGACTACACCCAGCAGGACGGCGGAGCCTTCGACGCTAGCGGCGACTCGGTGGCCGGAGCACAGGACGGCGACATCACCGACGACGAGGAGATCGACAGGATTCTTTCCCGCTCCAGGAACCGGTTCACGGTCAAGGGTGTCGACGTCTACAAGGTGGGTGAGCTGCGGTACATCCTCAAGGACGACGGAAAACGACTCCAGCTCGTGACCGTACAGCAGTGGGTACATGACCGGGTGCTGGAACTCGATCTCGATCCAGCCCAGTTGCGCACTCAGTGGGCACAGGCGAAGAGCCGTGCCGTTCTGATGACGGCGCTAAAGTCGGCGCAGATCGACGTCGAGCGTCTGCCCGAGGAGTTGGGCATGCGTGAGGTGGACCCCGTGGACCTACTGGTGTCCGTGGCCTGGGAAGGGCTCGCCGTGGTAAGCCGAGACGAACGGCTGACGTGGTTCCGCCGGGAGCACGCGGAGTTCCTGGACTCGTTCGGGCCCCGAGCCAGGGAGGTGCTCGAAGCAATGCTCCTCAAGTTCGAGGAGTCGGGGTCGCCGCAGCTGAAGGTGGAGACGCTCCGGGTGCCACCGTTCACCGAGATGGGACGGGTGGCGGAGCTGACCAGCCGGTTCGGCGAGCCAGGTAAGGCACATCAGGCCATCGACGAACTGGCGGCCCGGCTGCTCACTGCAGTCTGACGCGGCGCGAGGCGCAAGACTATAAGCTGGCTTTACTTTGATGTTGGTGGTGCGCAGTGAAGTAAAGCCAGCTTTGTGTTTCGAGTCCTGTTACGCTGGGGAGGTGCTCAGAGATCGTACGGACACCCGGGCCACACTCTGGCGGATCGCGGCCGGACAGCGGGGGTACTTCACCGCCGCTCAGGCCCGGGAGGCGGGGTACTCGTACCAGGCCCAGCGCTACCACGCGCAGCACGGCAACTGGCTCGCGGTCGATCGGGCAATCTACCGCTTCCGCGAATTCGCGGACCTTCCGAGCGAAGGCGACGAGCAGTTCGTCCGCTGGTCGCTGTGGAGCAGGGGGCGCGCGGTGATCTCACATGCCAGCGCTCTGGCGGCCCATGATCTAGGGGTGGCCAACCCCTCCCGCATCCATCTCACCGTGCCCCGCGCCTTCCGACAGACCACGGACGCGGTGATACTGCACCATGCCGATCTCGCCGACGGAGACAGCGAGGGACGTACCGGGTACCGGGTGACGACGCCGCTGAGGGCGCTGGCGGAGTGTGCGGCCGACGGGGAAGACCAGGACGTGCTCGAATCCGCGGTGTCCGAGGCCCTGGAGCGCGGAATGATCACCCGTCGGAAACTACTGCACGCAGCCCAGCTCTGCGGCCCACGGTCTGAGCTGGGGATCGAGCGCGCGCTCGGAGCTCTCTCGTGACAGGGCGCTACCGGGATGCGGCGGACCTGAGAAGGGCGCTGGAGGCGCGACTCAAGCAGGAGGCCGCCGAGACCGGCGCGGACCTGGCTCGACGTCGGCGGCTAGTCGTCTTCGACCGCCTTGCGGCGCGGCTGGCCGAGGACCGCGTCGGCGGCTGGGTGCTGAAGGGTGGTGCCGTCATGGAATTCCGCTTCACCGGGCGCGCGCGCACCACCAAGGACCTCGACCTGGCGGTACGGCCCGAGCCGGTCGGCGGAGGTCTTGACGGGGATGCGGTCCGCGACCTGCTCATCGAGGCTCTGGACCGCGACCTCGACGCCGACGGATTCCGGTTCCGTGTCGCCGCGCCGGTGACCTTGAAGGCGGACGTCGCCGGGCGGGCCGGGTGGCGCTTCTCCGTTGAAGCGCACCTGGCAGGGAAGGTCTTCGCCGGTGTCAGGGTAGACGTGGTCGACCGTGGCGAGGAGATCACACTCACCGAGCTCCTACCCCTGCCCAACACACTGGAGTTCGCCGGGGCGCCGGCGCGTGCGATCGAGGCGGTCGACCGGCGTCAGCACTTCGCAGAAAAACTCCACGCACTCACCCGCGACTACGGCGATCGGCCCAATACCCGGGTCAAGGATCTGGTGGACCTCGTGCTCCTGATCGAGAGCGGGCTCTCCGGCGACATGGACCTGTTGAAGGCCGTGCGACACGTGTTCACGGTACGGGCCACACACGAGGTTCCCCTCGTCCTTCCTGACCCGCCGCCGCGGTGGCGGGACGACTATCCGGAGATCGCCGAGGAGTTGGCGACCAGCATTCCACCGACTCTCGACGCTGCAATGGCCTTGGTCCGCGAACTGTGGGCCCGGACGCTTGCCGAGGACGCGGGGGCGGGCGACGGAGACACCGCATTTCCGAGACTGAACAAGCAGAAGGACCAACTGAACTGACATGGCAGCTACCAGAAGGAAAGCGGCGGAAAAGGCACCCGTCACCACTCAGGCTCGCCTCGCGTCCCTGATCAAGTCCGCGCGCGACACCATGCGCAAGGACGCCGGCATGAACGGCGACCTGGACCGGTTGCCGCAGCTGTCCTGGCTCCTGTTCCTCAAGGCATTCGAGGAGCGCGTCGAGGAGGAGGGCGAGGCGCTGGACCCGGGCGGGTACCGCCGGGCGATCGAGAAGCCATACCGTTGGACGGACTGGGCGACGGACGAGGACCTCAGCGGCAACGAGCTGAAGACCTTCGTCAACGACGAGCTGATCCCCTACTTGGCGGGCCTGGACAGGGAGGCCGACCGGGGGGCGGAGGATCCGCGCAACGTCATCTCGTTGATCTTCAAGGACGTCGTCAACCGCATGCAGTCGGGCACGCTGCTGCGTGACCTGGTGAACATCGTCAACCAGATCCACTTCATCTCGCACGACGACATCCACACCATGGCGTTCGTCTACGAGTCGATCCTGCGGGAGATGCGCGACGCGGCCGGCGACTCCGGCGAGTTCTACACCCCGCGTCCCGTCAACCGCTTCATGGTGCGGCAGTCGTTCCTCGAACTCGGTGAGACGATCCTCGACCCGGCCTGCGGCACCGGCGGATTCCTGGTGCAGGCGCACGAGGAACTGGAGAGGAAGGTGAAGACCGATACGCAGCAACGCGAGCTCCACGCAAACCTCAAGGGCATCGAGAAGAAGCCGCTGCCGTATCTGCTGGCCTCGATGAACCTACTCCTCCACGGCGTGCACGCCCCCCGCCTCCGCCGGGAGAACGCACTGCTCACCATGCGGAACTCGCAGGCAGCGGACAAGGTCGACGTGGTCCTCACTAACCCGCCGTTCGGCGGGGAGGAGGAGTCGTCGGTCGTGACGGCCTTCCCGTCCTCTTTCCAGACACAGGAGACAGCCTGGCTGTTCCTGTACTCGATCCTGGACCAGCTGAAGCTGGGCGGCCGCTGTGCCATCGTCCTGCCGAACGGCTCGCTCTTCGCCTCCGGCGAGAACTCGATCGGCGCGAAGATCAAGAAGAAGCTGATGAAGGAGTGCAACCTGCACACCGTCATCCGTCTTCCGCAGGGTGTTTTCGCGCCATACACGCAGATCCCGTCCAACATCCTCTTCTTCGAGAAGACCGGCCCTACGCGGGACGTCTGGTTCTACGAGATCCCCCTCCCAGAGGGCCGCCGCGGCTACACCAAGACGAAGCCGCAGCGGCTGGAGGAGTACGACGACTGCGTGGCCTGGTGGGGCGGCAAAACGCGCGAAGGCCGCGAGGCGGGAGAGCACGCGTGGTCGGTCCCGGCGGCGGAGATCATCGCGGACGGCTACAACCTCGATCGCGCCAACCCGCATATCGGGGATGAGCTGGCTCATCGCACTCCGGAGGAATTGGTGGACGAGCTGGTGAAGACGGAGGAAGAGATCCTGGAGCTGCTGCAGGCACTCAAGGCGGGGCTCAGGGAGACGTCGTCATGAGCAAATATCCAGTTGTGGTTCTAGGCGAGGTGCTAACGCCCGCCAAGGACGTTGTCACGGTCGTCGAGGACGCACAATACGAAACGGCGGGGCTTTACAGCTACGCGCGCGGACTGTTTCGCCGTCCCGTGATCTTCGGTTCGGAGACCAATTACCGCCAATACAATCGCCTGCGATCCGGTCAAATCGTGTACAGCAAGCTCTTCGGCTGGGAAGGAGCCGTCGCATACGTGCCGGATGAGTTTGACGGGGTTCACGTCTCACACGAGTTCCCGACATTCGAATTCGACGGTACAAAGCTCGATCCGGGATACGTACGACACTATGTGACCTGGCCCGGCTTCCACGCTGCGCTGAGCAAGGAAGCCTCGGGCATGGGGTCTCGGCGGCAACGAGTAAAGCCCGAACGATTTCTGAGCAGCCAGATTCCATTGCCCGACTTGTTCGAGCAACGCCGCATCGCCGACAAGCTGGACGCGACGATGGGCAGTATTGCCCGAGCGGTGCAGCTGAAGAAGGAGTCGGACGCACTCGTGCGACACCACGCGGCTTCGCTATTTGGCTCCATCGTAGAACAACGACCGCTTTCTAGCGCACTCAATGAGAGCAGCAACTTTGTCGGAGTCTCGCCCGAGAAGACGTATCGCACTGCAGGAATCCTGAACCGTGGGCGAGGGCTGTTCCACAGACCCACGATCTCGGGGAATGAAACCAAGTACCCCCGCTATAACCAGCTGAAGAGCGATCAGTTTGTCTACAGCAAGCTTTTTGGCTGGGAGGGGTCGCTTGCCGTTGTTCCAGCGGATTTCCATGGAATTCACGTCTCGCATGAATTCCCTACCTTCGATATCGACCCCGAGGTTGCTGACGTTTCGTATATGACTCATCTCGCGCGTTGGGATGGGCTGCACCACCGCCTTAAGGACCAAGGCAGTGGCATGGGGTCTCGCCGGCAGCGAGTAAACGTGAGTCGACTGCTCGCCACGAAGGTTCCCCTCCCGTCGCTCCCGGAACAGCGCCGCATCGCGGAACGCCTCACGCTGGCCCGCCGCGTCGCCGAGGCCGGCACCCGGCAGGTCGCCGACCTGGAGGTGCTGCGTAAGGGCCTGCTCGACGCCGCCTTCTCCGGGCGCCTGTAGAGGGGTCAGCCAGCCGGGACCCTCCGCCACCCCGAATCCGTCACCACCACGTGGTCAAGGAATCGCAGGCCGACCGTCTCCGCCCCCGCCGCAAGGCGGGATGTCGTGAGGCGGTCGGCCTCGCTCGGCATCAGATGGCCGGTGGGGTGGTTGTGGGCGACGCCGAACGCGGCACCGCCGAGGGCGAGAACACGAGCCAGGGTGTCGCGAACCGGGACGAGAGTGCGGTCGGACGCTCCGTCGGTGAGGACGGAGGTGCGGAGGACCGCGCCCGCCCCGTCGCACGTCACGAGGACAGCCCGCTCGTGACGCAAGCCACGGAGGAGGGGGCTCGCGACAGCCGCCAGGTCCGCGGAGCCGGATACCCGCCGCTGACCAGGGGCCTGCTGGACCGCCGCCCGCCGTCCCAACTGGAACGCCGCCGCGACCCGCGCCGCCTTCGCCGGGCCCACACCCGGCAGACCGGCAGCGAGCTCATGGGCAGGGACGCGCGAGAGCGCGTGCAGCCCACCGTGCCGGGCGATCAAGCGTCCCGCCAGCTCCACGGCGTCCTGGCCGGCCAGGCCCGCCCCCAGCAGCAGTGCGAGAAGCTCCCGGTCGGACAGCGCCTCCGCACCCCGGTCGAGCAGCCGCTCTCTCGGCCGATCCTGCGCCGGGACCTCCTTCATGCGCATGCCGATCAGGCCCGGCTCAGTCGACCGAGTCGCGGTCGAACGGCTCCGCGTCGTCAGGTACGGGGTCGGGCTCCTCGGACTCCTCGAGACCCATCGATGTGATGTCCGGCCTCGAGCCGTCGCCGCCCTCGGCCGCCGATCCAATCAGATCGATCAGACGCGCGTGCAGGGTCCGCGAGCGAGCCTTCAGGAAGCCGTCGTAGTCATCTCGCAGAGCAGCCTGGTAGGCGTCCTCCTCGACGAGACAGGTCCGCAGCCGAGCTCTCAGAGTGTCCTCGCCGTGCCAGTCGATCAAGTCCTTGAGGTACACGGAGGGCGGAGAGTCGGAGACGTTGTTGTTGGTGATCGCGCTCAACATGATCAGGTTTCCGCACACGTTCGCCCGAGCCGCGCTTACTCCGCGTCGTTTCAGAAAGGCGCGCGGGAAGAAGTGGTGGAATTGCTTGTCGTTCTGCCCGGCCAGCGCCTTGTCGGTATCGATGGCCTGACCGGTGTTGAGGTCCACCGGCTTCTCGTACGACATCAGCAGGACGTGCAGCTTGGTTGGCGCGTTGGCGCGTGAGAACTGCGTCCGCTGCCAAAGCACGTCGCGCGGCAGGGCTGCCCCGGTCTCGATCTCCGTCGCCTGGCCGGCAGCGAAGGCGCTCACCGCGTCGAGGTCCGCCGTCATCTGCGACTCGCGCCAGCCCTTGAAATACTCGCTGCTCGCTGTCAGCCAGAACCACCGGCCGATCGCTGCGTACTGATCGGCAGACGGCTTCGGGAGCTGTCGGAACAGCTCCACTAGGACCGCGAACTGGTTGTAGTACGGCAGAGCCTCAGCGCGAGGGGTCCTGATCTGAGTGAAGAGGAAGTCGACCGCTCGAGCGGCCGCCTTACCGGCATCGATCACCGCATCCTGCAACTCTGCGCGGTCGAGACGCCTCAGATCCTGGATGGACTTCGTGGAGAACCCCAGCCCTGCGGCTGCGGAGATCGTGCGGAGCATCGTCTTGGTGTCGACCCGGCCGTACCGCTTTCGGTCGAGGACCTGCAGCAGCTGTTCGATCTCTTCCTTGAGGTCGAAGTCGCTCGACCAGGTCCCGGCGCGCACAAGATCGACGATGTCCATCCTCGTGCCCGTGCTGTTGATCCGCTCGAAGATACGGGCCGAGTCCTCCTCGGTGACCTCGACCATCGTCACGACCGGCACCTGATACCAGCGGAACTGATCGCTCAGTGCCTGAGCGCGCCGCACGTGCTCGTCCGTCGGTTTATCCCTCAGCACCCACGCCATCATCGAGCCCGCCGAGTCGAGGTCGCGCACGGGAATGATGTGCGCACCAGCCGGGGTCTCCTCCGTGAGGTACAGGAACTCCTCACGGGCCAGGTCGAATCCGATCCTCCACCGTGCGCCCTGGCCGTGCATCGCGCCCACGAGGCTCGCCAGTCGCTGCTGTCCATCGATGACGTACTGAACCGGAGCGCCTGACACCTGTGGGACAGCGGTCAGGCCAGCAATCTCGTGACCACTGACGAGCCTACGGTCGGACGTGCGCCACATCAGCAAACTGCCGATGGGATAGTTCCGGCGGACCGAGTCCAGCAGATGGAGAACCTGTTCCGGCTCCCAGACGAACGCCCGCTGGTACTTCGGCAGAACGATCTCTCCGGACAGCACGCGGTGCGCGAGCGTCGAGATCGGCGCAATCGTCGGTTCAGGCGCTGTGACACGCCCAGAGCCCTGAGATGACCCCATTCCGCCCCTTCACTGCTATGCCTACTCGCCTGTGCAGCTGTCGAGACGATCCTAGGAGTCAGCACTGACAATCCGCCGAGCAGGGACGCAGTCCCACTGCGTGCCAGCGTGCCGCTCGGACATCCAGCACGAATCCAGCACGGTACACATCAAGGGGCCTGACCCCGAGGGGGCAGACCCCATGTGACCTGCACATTTGTCATGTCGCCGAAGTGCTAGGTGACCGGCTACACATTGAAGCGGAACTCCACCACGTCGCCGTCCTGCATCACGTATCCCTTGGCCTCCACGCAGGCTGCCCCACCGGCGAGCTGTCAACCGTTGACTCGACAACCCTCAAGGGTCGACTCGGCGGTTGGACGCCGTGGCCAACAGCGGCCAGGAACAGCCAGAAACACCCAGGTGGAGGCCGATCCATGCAGCAATCGAGAACCCGCCCCCGGGCCATAAAGCGCCTGGTCAGAGGCTCTTTATGGCCTGGCCGGGCCAGGGGTGGCGGCCCCGGTCGTCCTCCCAAACGCACCCGGTGCGACCCGGGTCGTACCAGGGCGTGTTTCGAAAGTCCCGCCTGGCCCGCGACGCCTGGCACGCACGCTCGCTGCGTTGTCGGAGTCAGCCAAGTACGTCCAGTACGAGACTGATCCTCCGCCTTGCGATCGCACGCACCAGCCGCCGCGAGCCCCGCCCTACGGGCGGACGACGCTGCTTTCGAAACACGCCCTGGTCGCCGGACGACGGGACCGCGGCCCGAGCCCCGCACCGTCAGCTCCGCGCCCTCGCCCGCCGGGAGACCACCGCGCGCAGCACCCGCTGCCCCTCGGTCGACAGATCCATGACCTGGCGCACGCCGGCGGCTCCGGTGCCGCCGCCCGGCTCGGCGAGGATCTCCAGAATCCGTATCTGGCGCCGGAGTTCACCGGCGACCAGCGGCCCGACACCGTCCGTACCCTCCGCGCCGTCGACGGCGTCCGCCACCACGGCGTTGTCCTCGCGGGCCCGGGCCAGCCGCTCGGCGGCCTCGGGGCTGCCGCCCTCGCCGGCCGAGTCGAACCGGTGGTGGATGTCCAGCGCGGCGAGGGAGCAAGCGTCGGCCCAGTCGCGCAGCGGCCCGGCCGCCCACTCCGAGGGCGCGGCGCCGAGCATGGACCGTACGAGTGCGGCGGCCTCGTCGACCGACACCTCGGCGGCACCGGCGAAGGCCTCCGCCTCGACGGCCGAGTCCAGGGCCCGCGTCGACGCCTCCAGCCGGCCCGGCCAGTCGCGCTCGCCGGCCACGACACCGGCCCACAGCGGGCGCAGCACCTCGGTGTCCTCCACGAGCAGCGGAAGACAGCGGTCCAGGCAGGCGAGTCCACTCGCGGCCAACCCGCGCTCATCCGCTTGTGCGATCAGCTTCACCAGGCTCATTCACGTCTCCCGTCGCGGACGCAGTACTGAGTACTGACCACTCACTACTGCGCCGGACGGCTGGAATCCGTCACTTGATCACCGCGCGTAGATCACCCACTACGGGCCCCCGACGCGCCGATATGCGCGCGAAGTCCGGTACGCACCCGATTCCCGGCACGTCGGGACATCGGGGCACGACACGGCGGCGAATGATTCCGGCCGCCGCGCCGCCCCTGCCCGCCGCGCCGCCCCTGCCCGACGCGACGCCCCTGCCCGACGCGACGTCACGTCCGTACGCACGGAGGCCCGTCAGGCCGGGCCGCCCACCTTCGCGGCGAGCGCCGTGAACCCGCTCCAGTTCAGCGAGGGCTTCGCCGGGTTCCACACCTTCTGCGCGACCGCGGCCAGCGGCAGCCGGATCCCCCGCGCCACCTGGTCCTGGGTCTGGGCGTTGGGGAAGTCTCCCCAGATCGCGAGGCGCCCGCCGAGGATCTGCTTCGAATACTTCTTGTCGACCGGCTTCGTCCCGCGCAGCACCAGCGGGGTCCACTGCTCGTAGATCCGCTGCCCGGTCGGATAGACGAAGTTGTTGGGCTGGCCGAGCACGTAGTACAGGTACTCGTCGTTGAGGTTCACCAGCGGGCGCCCCTCGTCGAGATACTCCACCGGCGGACGCGCCCCGGTCTCCCGGCCCGTCCAGTACTCGATCTCCAGGTCCTTGTCGGCCTGGACGACCCCGTCCCGGAAGACCCCGTCGTTCCAGACCTTGGGGGTGCGCTTGAACGGGCGCAGCGCCGCAGCCCGGTCGTTCGTCCAGGCCGTCGTCAGATCCTGGATCCGGCCCTTGTCGCCGTACTCCTTGACCGCCAGCTCGGCCAGTCTCGGATACGAGGCCTCGGGGTCGGAGACCACCAGCGCCTGGTACTCGTCGCCGCCGAGATGCCAGTACCGGCCCTTGAAAAGCCCGGCGAACTCGCGCAGCAGCTCGTCGACGAGCTTCGCCGACCCGGGCTGCGAGATGTCGATCGCGCCCTTCGTCGGCACGCCGTCGGCGTTGCGGAGCTGGAGCGAGGGGTACACGGCGAGCACCGCGCCGAGATGTCCCGGGGAGTCGATCTCCGGGACGACCGTGATGTGGAGCCGGTCGGCGAGGGCCAGGATCCGGCGGACCTCGGCCTTGGAGAGATGCTGCTTGGAGACGATCTCGGGGTGGGTGGTGGACTCGATACGGAAACCCTGATCGTCCGAGAAGTGCAGCCCGAGCATATTGAGCTTGAGGTCCGCCATCTCGCGCAGCCGGTCCTCGATCCAGCCGGGGGTGTAGTACTTGCGCGCGATGTCGAGGTTGAGGCCGCGCTGCGGACGGTCGGGGGCGTCCCGTACGACCCCCTCCGGCATCTTCCCGTCCGCGCGCACCGACTGCTTGAGGGTGCGGGTGCCGTAGAACACCCCGGCCTCGTCGGGCCCGGTGATCCGCACCCGGCCGCCGCTGGTGTCGAGGGTGTACGACTCGGCCGCACCGCCGCCGCCGAGCGCCAGCTCCACATCGCCCGCGCGGGCCGCGGCCGTACCCCGGTAGGCGATCTTCAGCTCCTTCGAGAGGAGTTGCCCCTCATCGGCCAGGCCCTCGCTGCCGCGCGCTATGACGACCCCGCTGCCGGCGGCGGGCTTCCAGCCGGGGCCGCGGGCGGCCTCGTGCTTCCGTACGGAGGGAATGGTGTGCGGCGCCGAGGAGAGCGGGAACGTCCTCGTCGGCGACGGCGCGGCGGCCTGCGCCGAGGCGTCCGCCGCGGCGGAGGCGGACAGCGACTTCGACTCGTCCGGCGAGCCCGCGCCCCCGCCCCCGGAGCCGCACGCCGACATCGAAGCGGCGGCGGCCATCGCGACCACCGCGCCGGCGGTACGAGTGGCCACCGCACCGCCCGTCCGCGTTCCCCGGGATATTCGCATCACTCCGAAACCTCCAGAAGCGGGCCGTGTGCGCCCCCGAAGGCCGAAAGCGTGGCGCACTTACGGCGAAGGTCCCATGCCTCCGTCCATCCCGCGCGGTGAAACTCTCCCATCCGGGTGAAAATCGCGCATCCGTCGGACGTACCCCCCGGCGCGTCGATAGCGTTACGGCGCATCCGTCCCTCCCGGCGCAACCGTCCCACCGGGCCGGGCCGCCAGGCCCGCCGGCCGTCTCAACCGCCGCACCACGCCGGACGTCTGTTCCAGTGCCCGGCCGCCGCACCACCGCCCACTCCGCCCCTCCCCCCGTCGCCGCAC
>NZ_LATD01000432.1 GCF_000981895.1 Streptomyces odonnellii
GCCCTCCCCCGCACCCGCCGGGTCAGGGTCGTACGGATCCGCTCAAGCCCGCTTCCGCCCCCGAGGCGGCCCGCGCGGCCCGCGGCACGAGCACCCGCTCCGCCATCGCCCCGAAGATCAGCCCGAAGGCCGTCCACAGCAGCGCCTGTACGCCCAGCGAGGCCAGTCGGAATTCCCAGAGGAGAGCCGCCGGGAAGGTTTCCCGTATGGCATCGGAGTTGGCGGGCAGGACAAGACAGGCGACCGCCACGGCGGCCACATATCCGGCTCCGGCGACAACGGACGCGTTCCAGTTGCCGAGTCGCGGAGCGAGCCTCCGGCCCGCGATGACGGCGATGACGGCCAGCAGCACGCTGAGCAGGATCATCAGGAAGAAGAGCGTGGTGCGCTTGCCGATGGTGTCCGGGTTGCCCACCGCGGGCGGAGTCGCCGGATACTTCAGGAACGGCACCAGATAGACCGTGGTAAAGGCCGCGCCCGCGATCAGCGCGGCGGTCGCCCTCGGCCCGAACCGGCCGATCCTGCCCAGGCAGACGGAGAAGACCAGCGAGGCGATGCCGCCCAGGGCCACTCCGTACACCAGGACACCGGTGGCCAGCCCGAACGTCGACTGGACCGGCCTGCTGACCAGTTCCTCTTCCTCTTCCTCCGCTGCCGCCGCGGTGTGCCCGGCGTGCTCGTGCGCCGCCGGTGCCGACTGTGTCTCCTCCAGCGCGATGGAGTCCCGTACGGAGGGCTCACCGGCCACATACGCCAGCGCGAACGCGAAGAGTCCGGCCAGCACGCCCGCGACCATGCCGCGGACCAGGAGGGTTCTGACGGTGGAGGCATGCATGCGCGTGATCTCCGTCAACGGTCAGTGGCAGGGGAAGCCGAGCAGATGACGGCCGTCGTGCACCCATTCGTGCACTTCCGCTCCCGAGAAGACCGAGGTGGCGCCCTGTTCGGCACCGACGAAATAGAGCAGGACCAGCATCAGGGTGCCCACGAACACGGCCCACGGCAGCACCGCGCGCAGTGGAAGCGGTGTCACCGGGTTGATGGCGCCGGTGGCGGCGGACGGAACGACCGGCGGCGCGATGGACTCAGCCATGACGGAACCTCCTTGGGGAACTCGCGTCCCATTCAGTGGAGCTCGAACGACGGCCGTCGGGTCTGACTGACCGGGCTCCATACCCCACCGCGCGGTTACGCGGCGGCCGGCACCCGGCATACAGTGGCGCGACCGTGCCGGACTCTCACCGGACTTCCGTCCCGCCGTCGTACATACGGACGTGAAGGTACCGCGATCCGTCAGACCGGCCAAGGGCCCTTCGGTGCGGCCCCGACCGGCGGCAGGCCCCGGAAGAACCCCGGCCCGGGGACCGGCCCGACCGGAAGACCGGCCCAACTGGCGGGCCCGGCAGGCCTGGAGCGCGGGCCAGGCAGCCCTGGAGCGAGGAGAGCCGCATGACGACCCGGGTGATGTTCATCTCACCGGCCATCAGCACAGCGCTGCGCGAGGCGCGTTTCGCCACCGCTGAGGGGACGGGGTCCGACATCACGGCCTCCGGAACCGCGGGGTCCGGAACCGCCGGGTCCGGAACCGCGCGGTCGGGGCCCTCGACCTCCGGGAGCGACACCGCCGGGACCGAAGCCGCCGGGACCGACAGCTCCGGGACCGTGACCGCCGTGACCGGCACTTCTCGCACCTCTGGCACCTCTGGCACCTCTGGCACCTCTGGCACCTCTGGCACCTCCGACACCTGCGGCACCGCCGGAACTGCCGGGACCACCGGAACCGCCGGAACTGCCGAGACCGCCGGGACCGCCCGAGCCGCGACCGACGTGACGGACGCTCTCGATCCGTTGGGGCTCCGGCAGGCGGAAGCGGTACGGGAGAGCTTCCCCCGTACCGCCACCCTGTACGTCTCCCCCTCGGCGCGCTGCCGCCGTACCGCCGAGGTCCTCGGTCTGGACGCCGAGCCGCTGCCGGACCTCGCGCCCTGCGCGATGGGCCGCTGGCAGGGCCGGACCCTCGACGAAGTGGCCGCCGCGGAACCGGAGTCGGTGGCCGCGTGGCTCTCCGACCCGGCCGCCGCGCCGCACGGCGGGGAGTCCCTGGAGGCCCTCCACACCCGCGTCGCCCACTGGCTGGACGCGCTCGGTTCCGAATCAGCGGCCGGCGGGCGCGTCATCGCCGTGGCCGAGCCGGACATCATCCGCGCCGCCGTGGTCCACGCCCTCGGCGCCGGCCCGCGCTCGTTCTGGCGGATCGACATACAGCCGCTGTCCGCCGTCGAACTCAGCGGGCGCGGCGGCCGGTGGAATCTCCTCGGCGGCCGCCCCCTGCACACCGCCACCCCCTGAGCGCCCAACGGGGTCCGGGGCGCGCCGACCGCCCAGGCCGTGTCCGACGCACCCGTCGGACAGGGCTAAGGCCGCGTCCAGCCCGGGTCGCGGCCCGTCTCGGCGAGCAGTACCTCGAACGGGGTGGCGTCCTCCGCCACCGGCACCGGTTCCCCGAACATCCCCATCTCCCGGCCCATCGGCGCCAGAGCCCTGAACTCCTCCCCGACCACATCCAGAAGCACCCCGGCCGGCTCGTACGGCTGCCCCGTCGCCCGCGCCAGGTCCCACCCGTGCAGAGTCAGATCGCCGAGCACCATCGCGCCGACCGTCCTGGCCGGCAACCCCATGGCCCCCGTGGTGCCCTCGTCCGCGCCCGGCGCGTCCCACGCCTCGACGAGCCGTACGGTCTCCTCCGCGAACCGCTCGCGCCACGCCCCCTCCAGCGGCTCGGGCGGAACCGTGAAGTCGGCGTCCTTCTTCGCCGCGAGCGCCTGGAAGTTCACGACGACCTGGAAGAGATGGGCCGCCAGCGCGCGTACGTCGTACTCACTGCACGGCGTCGGCGCGCCGAGCTGCTCATCGGTTATGCCACGGACGACGGTGACGGTACGGTCGGCCGCCGCCTCCAACATGTTGCTGATCTTGTCGCTCATGTCCCGACCGTACGAATCGCCACCGCCCGCCGTCTTGAACAAACACGACAGGTCACGTCGGACGAACACACACGACAGGTCACGTCGGACGAACACAGAGGACAAACACGGAGGACAAACACAGCGGGCAAACATGGCGGACCACATGGCCGACAAACGCGGCATAGGATCCGGCCATGGCAGGTCCGCGGCGCGACACCCGGGGCATCGTCGACGCCCCGGGGCTTTTCGCGCGCGTACGGTTCCGGCGCCGCGCACCGGCACCGCCCCTGCGGCCGTATCTGGAGCACTACTGGCTGATCGACTGGGATCTGGACGAACCGTATGTCTCGCAGGTGGTGCCGCACCCGTCGGTGAACGTGGTCTTCCAGCGGTTCGGGTACGGGCCCGGCGGATCGTCCTTCGCGGAGGTGGCGGGCATCGGCCTGGAACTGTTCAGCCAGCGGCTGGAGGGGCGGGGCCGGGTGTGCGGGGTGCAGTTCAGGCCGGGCGGTTTCCGGCCGTTCGCGCCGCGGTGGCCCGTATCGGAGTGGACAGGGCGGCGGGTGCCGCTCGGCGAGGTCATGCCGACGACGGAGGCGGACATCGAGACGGTGCTCGGCCACGGTGAGGCCGGCGGGTCCCGTGGGTCCCGTGAGGCCGGCGGGTCCTGCGGGTCCCGTGGGTCCGGGGAGGACCGTGGGTCCGGGGAGGACGCCCGGGTGGCCGCGCTCGACTCGTATCTCCTGGGCATCGGGCCGCACCCGGATCCGCAGGCCGACCAGGCCATGGCACTGGCCGACCGGATCAGGACGGACCGTACGATCCGGCGCGTGGCCCAGCTCGCCACGGCGGAGGGAGTCTCGACGCGCTCGCTGCAACGGCTGTTCGCGGCGTATGTAGGGGTGGGGCCGAAGTGGGTGATCCTGCGCTACCGCATCCATGAGGCGCTGGAACGGGCCGAGTCGGACGCGGGCGGAGGGACCAGCTCCGGTACGGGTACGGGCACGGACACGGGCCCAGGCAGCGACACCGGCAGTGGCGGTGGCACCGGCAGCGCCTCAGCGGTCGACTGGGCCGAGCTGGCCTCCGAACTCGGCTACAGCGACCAGGCCCACCTCGTCCGCGACTTCACCGCGACGGTCGGCGTCCCCCCGACGGCGTACGCCCGCCAAGGTCCGTAAGGGGGTCCACCACCCCGAGCCGTCCGCCACCCCGCCCCACCCACAGCCACAACCGTCCAGCGCCTTGGGTTGTCCACAGCCCCGCGCCGCTCCCCGCACCGATTCGGGCCGAATGTCAGACCCTCGTCCTACAGTGCGTGACATGGAGAGCAAAGCACCGCGCGTACGGCTCGAACCATGGTCGGAGACCGATCTCGATCTTCTGCGCGCCACGAACGCGCCGGAGCTGATGACCCACCTCGGCGGCCCCGAGACCGACGAGCAGGTGGTCAAGCGGCACAGACGGTATGTCGACCTGAGCGCCGACCAGACGGGCAAGGGCCGGATGTTCCGCGTCGTGCTGCTCCCGGGCGGCGAGGCCGTCGGCACGATCGGGTTCTGGGAGCAGACCTGGCAGGGGCGGCTGGTGTACGAGACGGGATGGGGCGTCCTCACCGCGTACCAGGGCCGGGGCATCGCCGCCGCGGCAGCCGCAGCCGTGATCGAGCGGGTGCGCGCCGAGAAGAAGCACCGCTATCTGCACGCGTTCCCCGCGATCGACAATCCGCCGTCGAACGCGCTGTGCCGCAGGGCGGGCTTCTCCTTGCAGGGCGAATGCGACTTCGAGTACCCACCGGGGCAGGTGATGCGCTGCAACAACTGGAAACTGGACCTGGAGCGGCCCGAAGCGGACTGACACAGACGGACGGAGCTGACATCGGCCGGACCGAGCTGACACGGACCGGATGAGGCTGACGCAGGCCGGATGAGGCTGACGTCGGCCGGATAACACTGACGTGAGCCGGACGCGGCTGACGTGAGCCGGACGGAACTGGCACCGACCGGATGGGCCTGACGCAAGCCGGACGCGGCTGACGTCCGGCCGGACCGGGTCGCGCTCAGCCATGACACAGACCCGAGCGGCCCTGAATCCCCTGGCCCGTCCCCCTCGTCCAGTGACATCCTGACGGCGTGAACGGACCGGAGATCGAGATCAGCTTCGCCCCTGAGCTGCGCCTCTTCGTCGCGGCTGAGCGGCGTCAGGGACGTACGGCCGTGCTCACCGACGGCTCGTCCACGCTCGGCCATGCCGTCGAATCGCTCGGCGTCCCGCTCACCGAGGTCGGGCGGCTGCTCGTCGACGGCCGTGACGTGTCCGTCGCGCACATCCCGGCCGCGGGCGAGTCGGTCGAGGTACGGGCCGTGAGCCGGCCGCAGCGGGTGCCGGGCGCGCCCCTGCGCTTCCTGCTCGACGTCCATCTCGGCACGCTCGCACGGCGGCTGCGGCTGCTGGGCGTCGACGCGGCGTACCAGAGCGAGGACCTCGGCGACCCGGCGCTGGCCACCCTCTCCGCCGGTGAGCGCCGCGTGATGCTGTCCCGGGACCGGGGGCTGCTGCGGCGGCGGGAGATCTGGGCAGGGGCGTACATCTACAGCGACCGCCCCGACGACCAGCTCCGGGACGTGCTGGAGCGCTTCGCGCCGGCCCTCGCGCCCTGGACCCGCTGCACCGCCTGCAACGGCGAACTGGGCGCCGCGGACAAGAACTCCGTCCAGGAGCGGCTCGAACAGGGCACCCAGCGTTCGTACGACGTCTTCGCCCAGTGCCGGGCCTGCGGGCGGGTGTACTGGCGGGGCGCGCACCACGCCCGGCTGGCGGCGATCGTCGAGGAAGCGGTACGGGAATTCGGCGACGCGGCGGCGTGAGCGGGCCCCGCCCCCGGTACCGGCC
>NZ_LATD01000433.1 GCF_000981895.1 Streptomyces odonnellii
GCACTCATCCTTCGGAGGCGTCCTTGACGGGGACGGGGGCAGGGACAGAGGTGGGGGCAGCTGCGGGTGCGGGCGTACTGCCGGAGTACTCCCGGCTGATGGCGTCCGCGGTACGGCGTACCAGCGGAAGCAGGGTGAGGAGTTCCTCGGCGGTGACGACGACATTCGGCGCGGACACCGACATGGCCGCGACGACCCGGCCGTCCGTGCCGCGGACGGGCGCGCCGACGCAGTTGATGGACTCCTCGTGGCCACCGAGGTCGGTGGCCCAGCCCTGTTCGCGCACGGCCGCCAGCTCCTTGAGGAAGGCGGCGGCGTTGGGCGTCGAGCGGGACGTGTACGCGGGATAGTCGAGCTTCTCCGCGACGGCGCGGCGCTCGGGCTCGGGCAGATCGGCGAGCAGCAGCTTGGCCACGGCGGCGACGGTGATCGCGACGGGCTTGCCGATCCGTGAGTACATACGGACCGGGTAGCGGCTCTCGACCTTGTCGATGTAGAGGACCTCGTTCTCCTCGTACACGGCGAGGTGGACGGTGTGCCCGATCTGCTCGTTGAGCGCGGTGAGATGCGGGTGCGCGATCTCCCGTACGTCCAGGTTCTCCACGGCCTCCTGCGCGAGCGCGAACAGGCGCGCGCCGAGACGGTAGCGCTGGTCCTGCTGGCGGTGGACGAGCCCGTGCTCATGGAGCGTACGGAGCAGCCGCAGCGCGGTGGACTTGTGCACGCCGAGCCGGTCGGCGACCTGCCCGAGATCGGCGGGGCCCTGGGCGAGCAGCGGAAGGATGCTCAGCGCGCGGTCGACGGTCTGGCTCATGGGGTGCGTACCTCCTGCTCCGTGGCCTCCGTCCAGCCGGGGCCGAGACGAAGTCTCCCCCACGCGCCGTCGTCGAGGTCCGCGAGCCGGTCGGCGTACGCGCGGGAGGGCGGCGCACCGAGATCGCCGGGGACGGTGAGGGCGGCGGCGGCCATGAGATGCCCGTGCCGCAGCCGGGCGACGGGGGGCAGACCCCGCAGGGCGGCGGACAGGAACCCGGCGGCGAAGGCGTCGCCGGCGCCGACGTGCGCGACGACATCGACGCGGAGGGAGGGTACGGAGACGACGAGGTCGGGTGCGGTGGCGGTGCCGTCGGGCTCGCGGGTGCTGTCCGGGGCGCGGAGGCCATCCGGCTCGCGGGTGCTGTCCGGGGCGCCGGGCCCGTCCGGCTCGCGGGTGTACAGCGTCGCGCCCGCGCCGCCGTGTTTGACGACCAGGGTGCGCGGTTCCGGGAGCGCCGCGCGGATCGCGGCCGGGCCGTGCAGGTCCCAGGCCTCGGCCGCCTCGTCCTCGCCGACGAACACCAGATCGGCGCCGCGCGCCAGGTCCAGCAGTACGCGGGCGCCCGAGGAGCCCGCGGAGGAGCCGCGCCACAGGCCCGGGCGGTGGTTGACGTCGAAGGAGACCAGCGGGCGGCCCGGGGTACGGGTGGTCAGCTCGCGCATCAGCGCCAGACAGTCGTCCGAGAGCGCGGCGGTGATCCCGGACAGATGCAGAACGGCGCCCGACCACAGATCCCCGGGCGCCATGTTCCCCGGCGACATCGCGGAGGCGGCGGAACCGGCCCGGTAGTAGACGACCTCGTGCGCGTCGGTGGCCCGGTCCGTGGCCGTACGGAAGTAGATACCGGTGGGGCGGTCCGGGTCCCGGCGGACCCGCGAGGTGTCGACCCCGTACGCGGCGACCGCGTCCACGAGGTGGTCGCCGAAGCCGTCGGCGCCCACGCGGCTGACCCAGCGCACCCGGTGCCCGGCCGCCGCCAGCGCACAGGCGACATTGGACTCGGCGCCGCCGATCGTACGGTCGAACGAGGGCACGTCCCGGAGCGGTCCCGGCCGGGTGGGCAGGAAGGTGACCATGGACTCACCGAGGCAGACGACATCCGTGTCCACGGCTCCGGTCACGGTGGGACTCCTCGTCGCTCGTCCCGCCGCCGGGGGTGACGGGTGATGTTGACGGGGTCACCATTGACCCGCTGACGCTCGGATGTTAGACAGCGGGGAGCGAAATGCGCAATGGCCGTTGCAAGTATCGCAATGCCCGCCCGGGCCGCACCGCCTGCACTGCCTGTACCGCCTGCATCGACCGCACCGCCTGCACCAACCGCACTGTCTGTACCGACCGCACTGTCTGTACCGACCGCACGACCGCACTGCCCGCACCGACCGCCCGGACACTGCCGGACCCAGCACACCGGACCCAGCACAAGGGGAGGCCCCCGATGCCCGCCGACCGCGCCACGGAACAGCAAGGCCGAGGAACGGACCCGCTCCCGCAGCCCGGGGCACGCGCCTTCGACCCCCGGCCCCTCGATCCCCGGCTAGCGAACGAGCTGGTCGACCACCGCTTCAAGGGGCTTCCCCCGGACGCCGAAGGGCTCACCGTCGCCGCGCTCGCCGGTCAGCGGCGGTCGCTGTTCACCGGGGGGTTCACCACCCCCGTCCTCGCGCTCTCCGCCGAGTCCGTCGAGCACAATCTCGTCCTCCTGGAGTCGTACTCCGCCCGGCACGGGCTCGCCTTCGCGCCGCACGGCAAGACCTCCATGTCCCCGCAGCTCTTCGCGCGCCAGCTCGACCACGGCGCCTGGGGCATCACCGCCGCGGTCCCCCACCAGGTGCGGGTCTACCGGGCGTTCGGGATCCAGCGGATCTTCCTCGCCAACGAGCTGGTCGACGCCGCCGCCCTGCACTGGCTCGCCGGCGAGCTGGACCGGGACCCGGGCTTCCGCTTCATCTGCTACGCCGACTCCGTACGCGGTGTCGAGCTGATGGACGAGGCGCTGCGCGCGGCCGGCGCGACCCGCCCGGTGGAGGTCGTGGTCGAACTGGGCGCGGGCGAGGGTGCCCGTACCGGAGCCCGTACGGAGGCCGACTGCGCGGCCGTCGCCGACGCCGTCGCAGCCGCGCCCACCCTGCGGCTGGCCGGAGTCGCCGGGTACGAGGGCGAGGTGCCCGCGGCCGACGGCGACACCGTCCGCGCCTGGCTGCGCCGACTGGTCGCGCTGGCGGCCGACTTCGACAAGGCGGGCCGGTTCGCCGACGCCACCACCGACGCGAACGCCACCGCCACCGAAGCCACCAGCACCGGCACCGAAGCCACCGCGCCCGAGGCGCCCGCACCCCCCGAGATCGTCATCAGCGCCGGCGGCAGCGCCTGGTTCGACGCCGTCGCCGATGTCTTCGCCGAGATCCCGCCGCTCTCCCGCCCCGTACTGAAACTCCTCCGCTCCGGCGCGTACATCTCCCACGACGACGGCCACTACCGCCATCTCACCCCCTTCAACCGCGTCCCCGAAGAAGGCGCCCTCCAGCCCGCGTTCCGGCTCTGGGCCCAGGTCGTCTCCCGCCCCTCCCCCGCCCAGGCCTTCGTCAACGCGGGCAAGCGGGACGCGGCGTACGACCTCGATCTGCCCGAGGCACAGGTCGTACGGGACGGCCGCACCGGCGAGATCCGCCCGGCCGCCGGCATTACGGTCACCGGTCTGTCCGACCAGCACGGCTGGCTGACCACCACGCCGGACGCGGACCTCGAAGTCGGGGACTGGGTCGGGATGGGCCTTTCGCATCCGTGCACATCGTTCGACAAGTGGCAGCTCATCCCGCTGGTGGAGGCGGACGGCACGGTCACGGACCTCGTCCGTACCTTCTTCTGAGAGGCCGGACATGGATCTCGTCATCCGGGACGCGCGGGTCGTCGACGGTACGGGCGGCCCGTCGTACCGCGCCGACGTGGGCATCACCGACGGGCGTATCAGCGCCATCCGCAAGGAGTCGGAGAGCGGCGGCCGGCTCAGCGGCGCGCGGGTCCTCGACGCCGACGGTCTCGCCCTCTCCCCCGGCTTCATCGACATGCACGCGCACAGCGATCTCGCGCTGCTGCGCGACCCGGACCACTCGGCGAAGGCCGCGCAGGGCGTGACCCTCGAAGTCATCGGCCAGGACGGGCTCTCGTACGCGCCGGTCGACGACAGGACCCTCGCGCAGGTACGGCGGACCATCGCCGGCTGGAACGGCGGAGCGCCCGGCGACACGGGCGTCGACTTCGACTGGCGTACGGTCGGCGAGTATCTGGACCGGCTCGACCACGGCTTCGACGGCCGGGGCATCGCGGTCAACGCCGCGTATCTGGTCCCGCAGGGGACCGTCCGTATGCACGCGGTCGGCTGGGACGACCGGCCCGCGACCGACGCCGAACTCGCCCGGATGAAAAGGCTGGTGGCCGAGTCGCTGGAGCAGGGCGCGGTCGGGATGTCCTCCGGGCTGACATACACACCCGGGATGTACGCGGACGATTCCGAACTCACCGAGCTGTGCCGGGTGGTGGCGGAGTACGGCGGCTACTACTGCCCGCACCACCGCTCGTACGGCGCCGGGGCGCTCCAGGCGTACGAGGAGATGGTGACGGTCGCGCGCCGGGCGGGCTGCGCCCTCCATCTCGCCCACGCCACCATGAACTTCGGGGTGAACAAGGGCCGTGCGCCCGAGCTGCTGGCGCTGCTGGACCGGGCGCTGGAGGCGGGCGCGGACATCTCGCTCGACACGTATCCGTACACCCCCGGCTGCACCACGCTCGTGGCGATGCTGCCGAGCTGGGCGAGCGAGGGCGGCCCGGACACGATCCTGGAGCGGCTGCGGGACGAGGGGACGGCCGAGCGGATCCGCCACCATCTGGAGGTCGTGGGCTCGGACGGGTGCCACGGTGTGCCCATCGAGTGGGACACGATCGAGATCTCCGGTGTCTCGGCGCCGGGGCTCGCGGACCATGTGGGCCGTACGGTCGCGGAGTCGGCCCGCGCGCACGGCGAGGCACCGTGGGCGACGGCCCGGCGGCTGCTGGTCGAGGACCGGCTCGGCCCGACGATCCTCCAGCACGTCGGCCATGAGGAGAACGTCCGCGCGATCATGCGCCACCGGGTGCACACCGGCGGCAGCGACGGCATCCTCCAGGGCGCGAAGCCGCACCCGCGTGCCTACGGCACGTTCCCGCACTATCTGGGCCGGTACGCGCGTGACCTGGGCGTCCTCTCCCTGGAGGAGTGCGTGTCCCACCTCACGGCCCGCCCCGCCGCCCGCCTCCGCCTCCCCGACCGAGGCCTGGTGGCCGAGGGTCACCAC
>NZ_LATD01000434.1 GCF_000981895.1 Streptomyces odonnellii
GGCGAGTGCGGGTGCGGGCTGGGCCGGCTGAGGTCGAGGCTGGTTAGGTTTGGCTAAGTCTAAGCACCCGGTTCAAGCCATCCCCCTGGGCACAATGGGTGCCATGGCTTCCTCCACGGCCCGTCACGCGCCCACGGTCGGCTTTGACCTCGATATGACCCTCATCGACTCCCGCCCCGGTATTCACGCCGCCTACCTGGCACTTTCCGCCGAGACCGGGGTCCCGATCGACGCCGATCTCGCCATCACCCGGCTTGGCCCGCCGCTCGAAGAGGAACTGGCGCACTGGTTCCCCGAGGACCGGATCGAGGAGATGGGCGACCGCTACAGGGAGATCTATCCCACATTCGCCATCGCCCCGACCCCGGCGATGCCCGGCGCCCGTGAGGCGATCGCCGCGGTACGGGCGCTCGGCGGCCGGGCGATCGTCGTCACCGCGAAGCACGAGCCGAACGCCCGGCTCCATCTCAGCCACCTCGGCATCGAGCCCGACGCGGTCATCGGCTGGCTGTGGGCGGAGGCGAAGGGCGAGGCGCTGCGCGCGCACGGCGCGACGGTGTACGTCGGCGACCACACCGGTGATGTGCGCGGGGCACGTACGGCGAGAGCGCTCTCAGTCGCCGTACCGACCGGACCGTGCGACGAGGAGGAACTACGGGCGGCGGGCGCCGATGTGATCCTCCCGGACCTGACGGCGTTCCCTGCGTGGCTGAACGGCTACGCGGCGGCGCTGCCCGGCGACTTGGCGATCGCTCCGGCTGCCCCGGCTGCCCCGGCCGCTTCGGGCATTCCGGATACCTCGGGCACCTCGGGCACCGCGACCGCTCCGGTCACCCCGGTCACTGATCAGGCCGCCGATTTCGCCTGACGGCGCTGCGCCGCGATCGAACGCAGCACCCCCGCCCCGGCGATCAGGAATCCGACCCCCATCAGCATGCACACGGCGTACGCGAACGACGGGAACGGGTCCGTCCCCAGGAACAGCGGCGCCACAGTGATCAGTGTCGCGATCGCGCCGACGATGAAGACGATCGCACCGATACGGACGAGTCCGTCGCCGGGCCCGGGCTCGTCCGTGGTACGGGGTGCAGGAGTAGCAGTCACCTCACCAGGGTAGTTCCCTGCGGACAGCAGCGGACAGGAACCATCCGGCGACGTCTTGTCACCAGCCTCTGGACCATTAGCCTTGGGGGTGGCGGGTCGGTGGACCCGCTGTAGTGCTATCCAGAGCCCTTTTTGTGCGCGCCCAGCGCCCCAACGAGTACGAGGACGAGGACAGACGTGCCTACCGGCAAGGTCAAGTGGTTCAACAGCGAGAAGGGCTTCGGCTTTCTCTCCCGTGACGACGGCGGCGACGTCTTCGTGCACTCGTCGGTCCTCCCTGCCGGAGTCGACGCGCTCAAGCCAGGCCAGCGCGTGGAGTTCGGTGTGGTCGCGGGCCAGCGGGGAGACCAGGCACTCTCGGTGACGGTCCTCGACCCGACCCCGTCGGTCGCGGCGGCGCAGCGCCGCAAGCCCGACGAACTGGCCTCGATCGTCCAGGACCTGACGACCCTGCTGGAGAACATCACGCCGATGCTGGAGCGTGGCCGCTACCCCGACAAGGTCCATGGCGCGAAGATCGCGGGCCTGCTGAGGGCGGTCGCGGACCAGCTGGACGTATGACCCAGGAAGTCGCCTGACACCGAAAGTCGCCTGACACAGGAAGTCGCCTGACAGAGGAAGTCGCCCGCATCCGGACCGGGTTCGGGCCCCCGGCCCGACAACACCGGTTCCGGGCCGGATGATCCGGCCCCGGACCGGATGACCGGCCCCGGATCAGGTGAAACGCAGCGCGTCACGGCCGAGGGGCGGTACGAGTCCCTCGGCCGCGGCACGCGTGAGCAGCCCGTGGACCGCCGCGTAACCGTCGTCGCCCAGATCAGCGGTGAACTCGTTGACGTACAGCGCGATGTGCTGGTCCGCCACCGCCGGATCCATCTCCTGGGAGTGCTCCAGGACATACGGGCGTGAGGCCTCCGGATCGTCCCAGGCCATCCGTACCGACCTGCGCGCCGACTCCGCCAGCAGCTCCAGCGTCTCGGCACCCAGAGAGCGCTTCGCGATGATCGCGCCCAGCGGGATCGGCAGGCCGGTCGTGGTCTCCCAGTGCTCGCCCATGTCGGCAAGGCAGTGCAGCCCGTAATTCCGATAGGTGAACCGCGCCTCGTGGATGACGAGTCCGGCGTCCACCTTGCCGTCCCGTACCGCGGGCATGATCTCGTGGAACGGCAGGACGACCACCTCGCCCACCCCGTCCGGTACGACATCCGACGCCCACAGCCGGAACAGCAGATAGGCGGTCGACCGCTCGCTCGGTACGGCGACCGTCTTGCCGGTCAGGTCCGTGCCAGGCTGCCGAGTCAGTACGAGCGGACCGCAGCCGCGGCCGAGCGCGCCGCCGCAGGGCAGCAGGGTGTACTCGTCGAGGACCCAGGGCAGCACCGCGTACGAGACCTTCAGCACGTCCAGCTCGCCGCGCTCCGCCATGCCGTTGGTGATGTCGATGTCCGCGAAGGTGACATCGACAGCAGGCGCGCCCGGCACCCGGCCATGGGCCCAGGCATCGAAGACGAAGGTGTCGTTCGGGCAGGGCGAGTAGGCGATCCGCAGCGGGGCGGCGGGGGCCGGGGCTGCCTCGGGCACGGGTGACTGCGCGGTCATGACGGCTCCTCGAAGACCGGGGTGAGCAGCGTGAAGGCGTGCCGCAGCGATTCCAGCGCCCGGCCGATCTGCCAGGAGGCACGGTCGCGCGGTCCCACGGTGTTGGAGACCGCGCGGATCTCGGCACACGGTACGGAGTGGACGGCGGCGGCCTCCGCGACCCCGTACCCCTCCATCGCCTCGGCGGCGGCACGCGGATGACGCTCCGCCAGCGCGGCGGCGCGGACCGCCGTGCCGGTCGCGGTGGAGACGGTGAGAACGGGGGCGAGGACCGTGGGGGTCCCCGGATCGGCCCGGCCGGCGTCCAGGATCTTGGCGAACCGGGCCGCCAGTTCCGCCGGGGGCCGGTGGACGCTGCGCCCGAAGCCCAGTTCGTCGACCGGCAGATAACCGTCGGGCGTCTCGGCACCCAGATCCGCCGCGACCATCGAGTCCGCGACCACCAGCGAGCCGACCGGGGCGCGCCCCGCGAAACCGCCGCCGATACCGGCCGAGATGACGAGGTGGTACGGAGGGTCGTAGGGCGAGGCCGCCAGCGCGGTCGCGGTGGCGACGGCCGCCGCCGTCGGGCCGACCCCGCCGGCCAGCACATCCACCACCGGTATCTGCACGGAGCCCGGGCGCGGCGTGTACTGGGCGTGGCTCGCGATCTCGTATCCGCCGGTCAGTTCACGAACACCGCTGCCGGCGAACCGGCCGAGCCCCGCGACGACGGAGTCGGCCTCCGCCGCCACCGCCGTCACGACAAGTACGCGCATCGGGGGCCTTCCAGGAGGGCGCGGTCAGTGGCCGGTGGGCCGGAGGTCAGGAGGTCTTCTTGAACTCGAACTGCCAGATGCCGATCAGTTCCTTGCCGCTGGTCTCCACGATGCTGACCTGCGTGGAATTGGTCGTCTGGCCGGTCTGGCTGGCGAAGAACGCGCTTCCGGGGATCGTACGGTACGTCTTCTTGTACGGCTCCTGCTCGGCCTGCTGGCCGTCGATGAACAGGGTCCAGCCGTGCTCGGCGATGACCGGGTCGACGCCGAAGTGGACCTGGTCGTCCATCGCGACCTCGACGGTTCTCTCCGCCTTCTTGTTCAGACAGGGCTGGATGTCGGCGGGCTTGATCGCCGCGCCGTCGTTGTAGCAGGCGGCCTCGGTGTTGACCGAGTTGTCGCCGACCGTCACGGTGGCGAGCGGCGTCGGCTTGTCACAGGCGGCGAGGACGAGGAGCCCGGCGGATACGGCACCGAGGGCGACGCCGGCCCTGCGGGCTCTGCCAGAGAAGAACGCAACGGTCATGGGCCGAAGGCTATCGGTCGTACCGGCGGGGCCCGCGAGGGGGTACGGCGAGCCGCCCCTGGTCACGGTCGCGCGGGCGCCGTGCCGCGAGACCGGCGTCACGCCACGCGCGGGTGCGAGGCGCCGCCGTGTCTGGCCGCGGTGAGCAGCCCCCGTACGGCGGTCAGCGCCCCCGTACCGATGATCGCCGCGGCGACGGACATGCCCAGCACCCCGTTGAGCGGCAGCGCGATCCCGATCGCGCCCCCCACCACCCAGGACATCTGGAGCAGCGTCTCGGAGCGGGCGAAGGCGGAGGTCCGCACCTCCTCCGGTACGTCCCGCTGGATCACCGCGTCCAGGGACAGTTTCGACAGCGCCTGGCTCAGGCCCGCCGTCGCGCACAGCAGCGCCATCAGCAGGCCGCCGAAGAACAGTGCCGCGAGAATCGCCACGCCGAGCGCGATCCCCAGCATCGTGGCGATGATCAGCTCGGGACCGCGGGCCTTGAGCCAGGCGCCGATCGCGGTGCCCAGCGCGTTGCCCGCGCCGGCCGCGACGCCCACCACACCGAGGGAGACGGCCGCGGACTGGCCGGGCAGCGGGTGCTCGCGCAGCAGGAACGCGAGGAAGAAGATCAGGAAGCCGGAGAGGGCGCGGTGGGCCGCGTTGGCCTGGAGGCCGTGCAGGACGGAGGGGCCGACGGTACGGAGACCGGGCCGCCTCTCGCCGCGCTTTCCGTTCTTCCCGTTGCGGCTGTCGCCGTTGCGGTCCCCGTGGGTGACCAGGCGTGCCTTGCGCTCGCCCTTCGCCGAGTCGACCTTGTGCGGCAGGGTGAACGCCAGGAACGTTCCGCCGAGGAAGACCAGACTCGCGCCGTACAGCGGCCACTTGGGCCCGATCTGGTGCAGCCCCGCACCGATCGGCGCCGCGACACCGGTGGCGAGCAGCCCGGCGAGGGTGACCCGGGAGTTGGCCCGTACGAGCGAGAAGCGCGGTGGCAGCAGCCGCGGCACGACCGCGCTGCGGACCACTCCGTACGCCTTCGACGCGACGAGCACGCCCAGCGCCGCCGGATACAGCTCCAGGCCGCCGGTGATCACGGCGGCCGACATCATGACCGCGAGCGCGGCCCGGGTGAACATCGCGGCGGCCATGGCGGCGCGGCGGCCGTGCGGGAGACGGTCGAGGAGCGGGCCGATCACCGGGGCGAGCAGGGTGAAGGGGGCCATGGTGATGGCGAGATAGAGCGCGACCCGGCCGCGGGCCTCGTCGGTCGGTACGGAGAAGAAGACGGTCGAGGCGAGCGCGACGGTGATCATGACATCGCCGGCGCCGTTCACGGCGTGCAGCTCGATCAGCTTGCCGAGCCCCGACTCGCCCGCGCCGTGCGCGTGGGTGGCGCGGCGGATGCCCTTGGCGGTGCCGGTGACCGGCACGCGTACGGCATGCCCGATGGCCCGCCCGCTTCTGCGGAGCGGGCCGGCTGTGTCGTCGGACGACCTCGCGGCTGCCACCCCGTCATAGTGCCCCAACGGTCCGGGGCGCGAACCGATCCCGGCCATGACGGGGCCGTCACGGTGTCATGACGGAGGAGCCGGGGGGAGCGGGGGCGTGGGGC
>NZ_LATD01000435.1 GCF_000981895.1 Streptomyces odonnellii
GGTATGGAGTGGGGTACGGGGGCCGGGAGTCCCCGTAGCCCCCCGTGACTCCACTCCATACCATACGAGTGACCCAGGCCGGGTCCGGACAGCGTGTTCCGGGCCCGGCTCTTGTGTTGTCGCCGGTGCCTGCCGGTGCCGGTGCTGGCGTGGGCGTCCGGTGTTGGTTCCGGCGTCCGGTACTGGTGCTGGCGTCGGCGTTCGGTGTCGGCGTGCGTGAGTGTCCGCGCGGGGCGCGGCGGGCAGCCGGCTCGGTCTCAGTGCTTGCCCGAGGCGAGTTCCTTGGCCGCTTCCGTCAGGTCCTTCGCCGTGTCGATGGCCCGCCAGTACGCCCCCTGCGGCAGCGGAAAGCCCGCCAGGCTGCGCTCGCGCGCCAGCCGCGGGAACGTCGTCCGCTCATGGTCACCGCGCTCGGGCAGCAGCTCCGCGAAACGCGAAGAGAACACATACACACCGGCGTTGATCAGATAAGGCGACGGCGGCGCCTCGATGAAGTCCAGGACATGGCCGAACTCGTCCGTCTCGACGGCGCCCCATGGAATCCGGGGACGGGCGAGGGCGAGCGTCGCCGTCGCGTCGCGCTCCGTGTGGAACGCGGCCATTTCGCGCAGCGAAAAACGTGTCCAGATGTCGCCATTCGTGGCGTACCACGGCTGCTGCGGGGCAGGAAGCCTGGCAGCGGCGTACTTGAGCCCACCGCCGCGCCCGAGGGGCTCGGGCTCCACCACGGTCGTGACGTGCAGCGGCAGATCCGCCGACTCCAGCCAGTCCTGGAGGACTTCGGCGAGATGGCCGCACGAGACGACGGCATCGGTCACGCCCTCGGCGGCGAGCCAGGCAAGCTGATGGCCGATGATCGGGGTCCCCGTGCCGGGGATCTCGACCATCGGCTTGGGACGGTCGTCGGTGTACGGGCGCAGCCGCGACCCCTGGCCGCCCGCGAGGACCACGGCCTGCGTCGGAAACGTATGCATGCCGTGAACGATAGGCGGGCCGGCATGGCGGGCGGGCCCCCGGTCGGTTTCCCGCGGGCGCACCGGCATCCGCAGGCCGGTTGGCTTAGGCGGGCCGGTTGGTTTGCGCGGGCGGGGACGTCGGCGTCCGTGGGCGGGGGCGTCGGCGTCCGCGGGTGGGTCGTCGGCTTCCGCGGGCCGGTCAGCTTCCCGCGGCCTGCTGTGAGACGCCGTACGCGAAGGAGGTGTCGCACACGGGACGCGAGAACGACTGCGCGCGGGTGGGTCCGTACACCGCCACGGCCGCACGGCCCAGGGCCCGCGCGATCGACATGCAGTGCCTGGCGAGCGACGGACGCTCCTCGACCTGCCGCTGAAGATGCGTCAGGGCGATGCCCGGGTCCTTCTCCTGAAGTTCCACAAGGAGCTGTTCGCGCAGAATATCCTGGGGCGTACGGGACTTGGCCCGTACCGAAGCGGTGTCCGAGGACGCGGTCAGGACCTGCGACTCGGCTGTGCCGGCCGCCCACGGGACGCGGGCGACCGCGAGAGTCCCGGAGAGCACCAGGACGACGGGCAGTACGAGAGCGAGAGTTCGGCCGATACGGCGGGCTGAGTGGGTCACGCAGGCGAGCGTAGCGGCCAGTGATGATTTGGCGACATTTAGTCACTCTCCCGAGGGATGGTTCGAGCGTTCTTTTCGAATCGTGGGTTGACGGCGCTGTCCGAAAAGGCCTGTGTGCCGGGGTATTTGTCGACACACGTAAACGGCCCCGCACCGAAGTGCGGGGCCGTACAGACGAATTCGGACGAGACCCCCGGGAGGCGAGACCTCAGGGCGGCGAGGTCCCACGGCAGACGGGCCCCATGGGAGGCCCGGCAGGCGTGCCGTCTGGAGAGTCGATCCGAAGAGCCGGTCCGGCGAGCCGATCCAGGGAGCCGGTCCGGGGAATAGCCGGCCGACTCAGTCGGTCAGACGCTCACCCGTCGAGGTCGAGAAGACGTGCGTCTCGCCCGCGCGCGGTACGACATGCAGCTTGGCGCCCTTCTCCGGCACCGCGCGCCCGTTGACGCGGACCACGATGTCCTTCCGCTCGCTGCCGAGGTCGGCGGTGCCGTACACATAACCGTCGGCGCCCAGCTCCTCGACGACATTGACGGTCACGGCCAGACCGGCCGGCGCGTCCTTGGAGAGCGCGCCCGCGGCGCCGCCCGCCTCCGCGAGATCGAAGTGCTCGGGGCGGACACCGACCGTCACGGTCTTGTCGCCCTTGGCCGAGGCGGCGGCGAGCGCCTCGCGCGACACCGGCACCACGCTGTTGCCGAACTTCACACCGCCGTCGGTGATCGGCACCTCGACCAGGTTCATGGCCGGAGAGCCGATGAAGCCGGCGACGAAGAGGTTGCTCGGCCGGTCGTACATGTTGCGCGGCGAGTCCACCTGCTGGAGGAGCCCGTCCTTGAGGACCGCCACCCGGTCACCCATGGTCATGGCCTCGACCTGGTCGTGGGTCACGTACACCGTGGTGATGCCAAGGCGGCGCTGGAGCGACGCGATCTGCGTACGGGTCGAGACACGGAGCTTGGCGTCGAGGTTCGACAGCGGCTCGTCCATGAGGAACACCTGCGGCTCACGCACGATGGCGCGCCCCATCGCGACACGCTGCCGCTGACCACCGGAGAGCGCCTTCGGCTTGCGGTCCAGGTACTCCGTGAGGTCGAGGATCTTCGCGGCCTCCTCGACCTTCTTCCGGATCTCCGCCTTGTTCACACCGGCGATCTTGAGCGCGAAGCCCATGTTGTCGGCGACGGACATGTGCGGGTAGAGCGCGTAGTTCTGGAACACCATGGCGATGTCCCGGTCCTTCGGCGGCAGGTGCGTGACATCGCGGTCACCGATACGGATGGCCCCGGCGTTGACGTCCTCAAGACCCGCGAGCATTCGCAGGGAGGTCGACTTGCCGCAGCCGGAAGGACCGACGAGTACGAGGAACTCGCCGTCCGCGATCTCGATCTCGAGCTGATCGACGGCGGGCTTGGTGGAACCCGGGTAGACGCGGGTTGCCTTGTCGAACGAGACAGTTGCCATGACGCTGTGTCCCTCCACCGGCAGGAACGTGCCGGACGATCCGAGTAAAGGAATGGTTCTCCCGCCGCGAGGCGGAAGATGGGTCTAGTCCACCTGGGTGAACTGCGGGTGACGCTACCTGGCGTTTCCCGTTCTGTCAGCACTCCGGCGACAGGTAAATTCTTGGCGCGGGCCAGGTTGGGCAGAGCAGCCCACTTTTGACCTCTCAGGCCGTGGGCGGGCGGTCAGAGCAGTTGACTCTTGACCGCAATCGCACCACAGCGTGGACTCACCGCCCTCGCGGGCGGCACTTCCTGCTTCGACACCCATAGCCGGTCGGCCGCGACCCTCAAGGATCATGCCCGGACGGTCTTACGCGGGCTCCACAGGCATTCCGGCCGACGGCCCGTCGGTCCGTACCGCAACAACCACCACAACCGCCGCTTACGCGGTCAGCAGGCAGTCCTCCAGTTCCGAGGCCTTGATCACCGGCGGAGGCACCCGGCCCGGCGGCAGCGCCGAAGCCGCCAGCCAGTACAACCTCATCCCCTCGTCCCGGAGGTTCACCGCCGCATTCACATCCCGGTCATGCACTACATCGCACTCCGCGCACTTCCAGGCCCGTACCGACACATCGAGCCGCGGACCCTTCGTATGACAGGACGAGCAGCGCCGCGTGGACGGAAAGAAACGGTCGACGATCACCAGCGTCCGCCCGTACCACGCGCACTTGTAGCGCAACTGACGCAGCAACTCACCCCACGCCGCATCCAGGATCGACCGGCTCAGCCTGGCCTTGCGCCGTCTTCCCTTGCCCTTCGCCGGGCACAGCAGGGTCACGATGGACAGGTCCTCCACCACGAGCACTTGGTTCTCGCGCACGAGGTGGGTGGTGAACTGATCCAGCATGTCCCTGCGGACATCCCCCATGAGGGCATACAACCGGGCGATCCGGAGCCTTGCCTTGTCTCTGTTCTTCGAACCCCTCCGCTTACGGTGCAACCCCCGCTGCAACCTGGCCAACTCGTCCTCGTACTTTTTCAGCAGCCGAGGATGATCAAGCTTCGTTCCGTCATCCAACGTCACCAATGACGCCAGACCAAGATCCAGCCCCGCAGCCTTCGGCTCAGTCGTCCCTGGCAGAAACACCGGAGGCAGCGGGTCGATCCGCTCCTCCATCAGCACCGAGAGAAAGAACCGGCCGGCCCGGTCCCGGGTGATCGTCAGCTTCACCGGAAGCGTCCCGGCGGGCAGCGCACGCGACCACCGCACATCCAGCGGCTCCGACTGCTTCGCCAGCGTCACCAGCCCGGTCCCCGGCCGCTCCGGATCCTCCATCCAGCGAAAACCGGTCCGCACATACGTCGCCGAATCACGCGACCGGTGCTTCCGCTTCCGCTGCGGATACTTCGCCGACCCCCGGAAGAAGCGCGAGAACGCGCCCTCCAGATGCCGTAACGCCTGCTGCAACACCGTCGAGGACACCTCGCCGAGCCACGACGTCCCCTCCGCACGCCGCCACCCCGTCAGCGCCCGGCACGTCTCCGCGAAACCCACGGAGACCCGGTGCTTCTCCCAGGCACCCGCCCGCAAGGCGAGCCCTTCGTTGTAGACCCAGCGGCACGCACCGAAAGTGCTCGCCAACTGCGCGGCCTGGACCGGCGACGGATAGAAGCGGAAGCGATACACACGCTGCTGCGTTCCAGCCTCCTTGTCCCGGCTCTTCAGCGGAGTGGCACGGCGTTTGTGGTGCTTGCGCCGGTCGGCTATGCCGAGCACTTCGCGCTTGACGCGCTTGGCTTCGGCGCCGGTGACGCGTACTGCGGGGTCTATCGCTGAGTCCGTCACAACCACTCCCCATGGTCTGATCGTCGCAACAGAACGTCAGTCCTTACAACGAATGTGTGATTGTGGGGTCACGCAGGTACGAGAACTTTGTGGCTGGGGCGGTCGGGCGCTGTGTAGAGTGTGAGAGGTTTCGCACGTGGTTTTGGCGTGCGCTAGTGCCGCCTTAGCTCAATCGGTAGAGCGCCGCCCTTGTAAGGCGTAGGTCGTCGGTTCGATTCCGACAGGCGGCTCTGTAGAAACAGTGTCCCGGCCCCTCCAGGGTCCGGGACACTTGCGTTTTCCCCGGCCGTTCGCGGCTGTCCCGCCGTTCACAACTCCCCCGTCAGCGGCCCGAGATGCGGTTGGCCGTGCGGGCAATGGGGTGGGTGGTGGGGGTGTTCGTGGTGGATTCTTTGCTGTCCGCCGTGCGGTAGGCCGCGTACAAGGCGTGGACGCCCAGCCAGCGGAAGGGTTCCGGTTCCCAGTTGCGGACCTTGTGGTGGACCCAGGGGAGGGTGGTCAGGTCCGTGGGGCCCGCCTGGCCCGAGTCGTGCTGGATCAGATCGCGGAGGGTGCGGGCGGCGAGGTTGGTGGTGGCCACGCCGGAGCCCACGTAACCGCCCGCCCAGCCGAGGCCGGTGGTGCGGTCCAGGGTGACGGTGGCGCACCAGTCGCGGGGGACGCCGAGGACGCCGGACCAGGCGTGGTCGATACGGGCGTCGGCGGTGGCGGGGAAGAAGCGGACGAGGATCTCGCGGAGCGCCTCGACGGTGGCGGGCGGGGTGGGGGCGGGGTCGGCGAGGCGGGCGGCTCGGGAG
>NZ_LATD01000436.1 GCF_000981895.1 Streptomyces odonnellii
GTCGCACCCCCGCACCCAGCACACGCACCCGGCCCCGCACCCGCGCCCGCGCCCCGCGCCGCGGACCGTGCGCCAAAGCCGAAGGCCCATGCCCGCGACCCGCGCCGCGGGCCGTGCGGCAAAGCCAAAGGGCCGGGCCCGGGAATTACCCCGGGCCCGGCCCTTCAGGCTGCCGACTGCCGCGCGCTACCCGCGCGCGCTCTCGCTCAGTTGTCGTCCTCGTCGATCAGAAATCCCCGCATCGGCGACGGCGCCTGCTGCATCGGCTGCGGCGCCTGCGGCCGCACCGGCGCCATCGGCTGTGTCATCGCCGGGGACATCTGCTGCTGCCCGCCGTACGACGGGCCCGACGGACCACCGTGGCCCATGGAAGGACCGCCGCCCATACCGTGCCCCATCGCCCCGGCGCCCGCCGGAGCCATCGAGGGGGACGGCGGCAGCGAAGCCGTCGCCGGCGTCCGCGGCGGCGCCAGCGAGTCGTCCGCCTGGGTCTCGAGCTGACGGAGCTGGCTCTCCAGGTACGACTTCAGCCGCGTCCGGTACTCGCGCTCAAAGCCCCGCAGGTCCTCGACCTTGCGCTCCAGCGTCGCGCGCGCCGACTCCAGCGACCCCATCGCGACACGGTGCTTCTCCTGCGCGTCCCGCTCCAGCGCGTCCGCCTTGGCGCGCGCGTCACGCTCCAGACCCTCGGCCCGGCTGCGCGCCTCGCCGACGATCTTGTTCGCCTCGGAACGCGCCTCCGCGATCGCCTGGTCCGCGGTCTGCTGCGCCAGCGAGAGCACCCGCGCGGCACTGTCGCCGCCGGGCCCCTGCCCGGGCTGCTGCATCTGCGGAGCGTGGCCGCCCATGGGACCGCCCATCGGTCCGCCCATGGGACCACCCTGCATGGGGCCGCCCTGGCCCATCGGTGGTCCGCCCATGGGACCACCCTGCATCGGTCCGCCCTGACCCATCGGGCCGCCCTGCTGCATGGGGCCGCCCTGCATCGGGCCGGGGCCGTGCTGCTGGGCGCGCGGGTCATGACCCTGGGGACCGTGGCCGTGGCCGCTCGGACCCGCGGGAAGCTGCGGTGCGCCACCGGGGAGCTGGGGGGGACCCATCTGCGGCGGCTGCTGCTGAACCGGCGGTCCGGATATGGCGGCGGGGACAGGAGCACCGGGCCGGTCCTGCTGTTCCGGAGGCTTGCGCATGCCCTGCTGCTGTTGGTTCTGCGCGGCGGCACGCGTCGCCGCGGCCAGCTTCGCGCGCAGGTCCTCGTTCTCGCGGAGCAGGCGGGTCAGTTCGGCCTCGACCTCGTCGAGAAAGGCATCGACCTCGTCCTCGTCGTAGCCCTCTCGGAGGCGGACGGTCGTGAACTGCTTGTTCCGCACGTCCTCAGGGGTCAATGGCATCTCTTCTTCACCTCTACGTAGTCGTCGGCAGTCGGCAAGACCGTATCGTTCACATTCCCCTCGCCAGAGTGCTCACAAGCGAGATCAGGATGTAGACGATGATCATCAGAACGAAGAAGGACAGGTCGAGTGCCACGCCCCCGAGACGCAACGGCGGGATGAACCGCCGAAGAAGCTTGAGCGGTGGATCGGTGACAGTGTAGGTGGCCTCCAGAACGACCACCATCGCCTTGCCGGGCTGCCATGAGCGGGCGAACTGGAAGACGTAGTCCATGACCAACCGGAAAATAAGCACGATGAGGAAGCACATCAGCGCGATGTAGACCACCTGTAGTGCGACGCCCATCCCGCTGCTTCCCTCTCCCCTGGCTCACTCTGGTCCGGTCGTGCGCCGGGCCGTTCCCGCCGCTCGACCGGGTCGTTCCCGGTGCTCTGTTCCTAGCTCTGGTTGAAGAACCCGCCCTCTGCGATGCGGGCCTTGTCCTCCGCCGTGACATCGACGTTAGCAGGAGACAGCAGGAACACCTTCTGCGTCACCCGCTCAATGCTGCCATGGAGACCGAAGACGAGCCCCGCGGCAAAGTCGACAAGTCGCTTCGCATCGGTGTCGTCCATCTCCGTGAGATTCATGATCACCGGAGTGCCCTCGCGGAAGTGTTCCCCGATGGTACGGGCCTCGTTGTAGGTCCGCGGGTGCAGTGTGGTGATGCGGTACGGCTCCCGCTCGGACACGACCTTGGGCATGATCACCGGTGCGTTCTTCTCCAGACTGGGACGTTCAGGTGTGATGGATGCCACGGGGGCGATTCGTGCCGGACGTCCGTTTTCCGCCCCCAGCGACACCGGTTCGCGCTCCCGGTCGCGCTGCGCGGGCGGCGGCGGGATCACCCGTACCGGCTCCTCGCGCTCCCGTTCACGCTCGCGCTCCTGCTGGTGCACGGGCTGGTGGCGCCGGTGGTCCCGCTCGGGCTCCGGCTCGGGTTCGAAATCGTCGTCGGGGTCAAAACCCCGGCCGTCGTACCCATCGTCCTCCACGAGGCCGAGGTAGACCGCCATCTTGCGCATCGCGCCGGCCATGCTCTGAGTCCTCCGCTCTGTGGTGGATCGGCCTCGTCACCAAGTGCCCGCGATCCACTAGGCCTGCCCGCCTTTCGGCGGAAATGACCATATTTTCTGCTGTGGTCCGACTTGCTTCGCGACGTTACCCGAGCCGGGGTCGGACTCCGAGTACCGCCGTACCGACGCGAACAAGTGTCGCTCCGGCCTTCACGGCGTCCTCGAGGTCCGCGCTCATCCCTGCCGAGACCATGTTCGCAGCAGGATGGTCCGCGCGCAGGCGGGATGACAATTCCAGCAGCCGCTCGAACGCCGCCCGTTGACGGCCCGCGTACGGACCGGCCAGCGGCGCCACGGTCATCAGACCGCCGAGCCGCAGACCCGGCGCCCGCGCCACCGCCGCCGCCAACTCCTCGATCCCGCCGGGCGCCACACCCCCTCTCGCACCCCGCTCGCCCGACTCCGCGTCGAGCGCGACCTGGATCAGACAGACCGGCTCGCGCCCCGCGCGCACCGCCGCGGCGGAGAGCGCGGAAACCAGTCTGATCCGGTCGACGGACTGTACGACATCGGCATAACTGGCAACAGAACGAACCTTGTTCGTCTGCAACTGCCCTACGAAATGCCACGTAAGCGACAAATCCGAGCAAGCCGCCGCCTTGGGAGCGGCGTCCTGATCACGGTTCTCCGCCACATGCCGTACGCCGAGTTCATGGAGCAGTCGTACATCACTCGCCGGGTAGGTCTTGGTGACCACGATCAGGGTCACCTCCTCGCGCGCGCGGCCCGCCGCCGCGCAGGCGGAGCCGATACGTTCCTCCACCATGGCGAGATTCGCCGCGAGTTCGCTCCTGCGGTCGTTCATGCGCTATCGGTCCAGCCAGACATAGCCGGCGAGCCGCCCGGTCGTGCGGTCGCGGCGGTACGAGTAGTGGTCCTCCGACTCCAGTGTGCAGACCCCGCAGTGCCGCCGGTCCATTACCCCCAGGGCCGCGAGCTGCGCGTGCACTCCGGCGGTGACATCGACGGCCGGGGTCGACCAGCTCGTCTCGGACCAGGCTTCCGGTACGGCGGCGGCGACCTCGTCCCGCATGGCCGCCGGCACCTCGTAGCAGCGTCCGCAGACGGCCGGTCCGGTACGAGCGGTGATCCTGGCCGGTTCCGCGCCCAGCACGATCATGGCCTCGACGGCGGCCGGTACGATTCCGGCGATCATGCCGGGGCGGCCCGCGTGGGCGGCGGCCACGATCCCGGCGGCCGGATCGGCCAGCAGTACGGGGACGCAGTCCGCGGTGAGCACGGCGAGCGCCAGCCCGCGCCGTACGGTGACGACCGCGTCGACGGCGGGGATCTCCCCGTCCCCCCACGGTCCTTCGACGACCGCCACATCACGGCCGTGCACCTGGTTCATCCAGACGACCCGCTCGGGGTCGAGCGCCAGGGACTTCGCGGCGAGTTCGCGATTGGTCCGTACCGCTCCGGGGTCGTCACCGACCGCGCCGCCGAGATTGAGCCGATCATACGGAGCGGCGCTCACCCCACCCCACCGGTCGGTGAAGGCGAAGTGCGCGCCGCTCAGGGTTTCGTGCTGCCGTATCACTTCAAGAAGTCCGGGACGTCCAGCTCTTCGGCCTGGCTGTCCTGCTGGTAAGGACGGGCCGGGGGTACGTGCGGCGGGTGCATCGGCGAGAGCTTCTCGCTGACCGCCGGGGAGGGATCCGACTTGGGGGTACGGTCATCGCGCGGCGGCACGGTGCCGAGTCCGCCGGCCGACCTGCCGGTGTCCTGCCGGGACGGGACCGGCTGCTCGTCGCGCTTGCCCGCCGCGCCGAGCACGGTCTCGCGCCGGGCCGGGGGCTGTCCGCCGTCGAAGCCGGCCGCGATGACGGTGACCCGTACCTCGTCGCCCAGGGCGTCGTCGATGACCGCGCCGAAGATGATGTTGGCCTCGGGGTGCGCCGCCTCGCTCACGAGCTGCGCCGCCTCGTTGATCTCGAAGAGACCGAGGTCCGAGCCGCCGGAGATGGACAGCAGGACGCCGCGGGCGCCGTCGATCGAGGCCTCCAGCAGCGGCGAGGAGATCGCCATCTCGGCGGCGGCCACCGCGCGGTCGTCGCCGCGGGCCGAGCCGATGCCCATCAGTGCCGAGCCGGCCTCGGACATCACGGACTTGACATCGGCGAAGTCGAGGTTGATCAGACCGGGCGTGGTGATGAGGTCGGTGATGCCCTGGACACCCGAGAGCAGGACCTGGTCGGCGGACTTGAACGCGTCCAGCACACTGACCTGGCGGTCCGAGATCGACAGCAGCCGGTCGTTCGGGATGACGATGAGGGTGTCGACCTCTTCGCGGAGTTCGGCGATGCCGTCCTCGGCCTGGTTGGCGCGGCGGCGGCCCTCGAAGGTGAACGGGCGGGTGACCACGCCGATCGTGAGGGCGCCCAGGGAGCGGGCGATATTGGCCACGACGGGCGCGCCGCCCGTACCGGTGCCGCCGCCCTCCCCGGCGGTGACGAAGACCATGTCGGCCCCCTTGAGGACCTCCTCGATCTCCTCACGGTGGTCCTCTGCCGCCTTGCGGCCGACTGCCGGGTTGGCTCCGGCCCCGAGGCCGCGGGTGAGTTCCCGGCCGACGTCGAGCTTGACGTCGGCGTCGCTCATCAACAGGGCTTGCGCGTCCGTGTTGATCGCGATGAACTCGACACCCTTGAGACCGACCTCGATCATTCGGTTGATGGCATTGACACCACCGCCGCCGACACCGATGACCTTGATGACTGCGAGGTAGTTCTGCGGTGCTGCCACGTCGAAGGCCTCTCGCCTCGAGTTACGTGTCGCCGCTCCGCCGATGTGGCGCTGCGACGACTGATGCCGATGGGACGGTCCGAAACGCCGACCCAAACCCTGATGTTGAAGTTCAGGGTTACCAGTGTGTCCGCTTCCCGGACTCTTCCGAACAGGACACTAAGTCGACAAGTGGCGCACGTTCAACGAACACGCCGAACCTCCCGTTTTTCTTTTCACCCTATGTGATCACCCATAGCGCTGACCAACCAGGGTGCTGGCCAGCGCATATGTCCGTCAACTCCCCGCCACCGCAGGCGCGGTGGGAGCACTCACATCGAAGTACCCGGACCTCGGAGCCGCTTTCATCAGAGCGGTGAGCGCACGCGCCTTGGCCGCTCCGTCCTCGCCGCTTCCCCACATCACCGTACGGCCGCCGGTCAGCTCCAAGGAGATCGAGTCGTACGAACGGACCCGGATCACTCGGGTGTCCGCGGCCACTTTCCTGGGGAGTTCACTTCTGACCCGTACCGCTTCGAGCACCAGCCGGCCGGTGCTGAAGCGCTGGGGCGCCGCGGTCCGATCCGCGGCCTGATCCACCGTCAATTCGAGTTCGAGTCGGGGGACGCCGCGGGGCGCCTTCTCCATCTCGGCGAAACGAACGCCGCCCTCGTCCACTTCGATGAACTTTGCGCCCTTTTCGATAAGCAGGACGGGCTTTCGCTCGATCACTTTCAGACTGATTCCGTGCGGCCATGAACGGGTCACCTCGACCGAGTCGATACGGGGCAGCCGCTGCCGGAGCCGGGCCCCGATCGCGTCCGTGTCGACGGAAATCAGCGGCGATCCGACCGGTACGGCAGCGGCGGCGACCACTTCCTCACGGGTGAGCACATCGGTGCCCGAGGTGCTCACCCGCTCGACCCGCAGCCAGTCCGAGCCGTACAGCGCCCAGGTGGAGCCAGCGATCAGCAGACTGGCCAGAATCAGTACGATCATCAGCCGCCGGCCCGGCAGCCGGAGTCCGCGGGCCCGGGGGCCCTGAGGAGGGCGGCCGGACTCCGACCTCGGTCGTGCGCCGCGCTCGGCGGTCGTCGGTCCGGCCACGCTCCCCTGCCTCCCTATGCCTGACGGTGCTTGGCGATCGCCTCGTACACCATGCCGACCAGCAGCTCATCGGCGTCCCTGCGGCCGAACTCGGCGGCCGCGCGGGACATCTCGTACAGCCGGTGCGGATCGGCGAGCACCGGGAGGACCTGGCTCTGCACCCACTCGGGCGTGAGTTCGGCGTCGTCGACCAGCAGTCCGCCGCCGGCCTTCACCACCGGCTGGGCGTTGAGCCGCTGTTCGCCGTTGCCGATGGGCAACGGGACATAGGCGGCGGGCAGCCCGACGGCGGAGAGCTCGGCGACGGTCATCGCGCCCGCGCGGCAGAGCATCATGTCGGCCGCGGCATAGGCGAGATCCATCCGGTCCACATACGGTACCGGGACATAGGGCGGCATTCCGGGCATGTTGTCCACCCGCGGCATTTCATTCTTGGGACCGACCGCGTGCAGGATCTGAATGCCGGAGCGCTGGAGCACGGGGGCGATCTGCTGGATCACCTCATTGAGCCGGCGCGCGCCCTGCGAGCCGCCGGAGACCAGCAGCGTCGGCAGATTGGGGTCGAGCCCGAAGGCCGCGCGCGCCTCGGGGCGCGCCCGCGCCCGGTCCAGAACGGCGATGGTGCGGCGCAGCGGGATGCCGATGTACCGGGCGCCCCGGAGCTTGCTGTCCGGGGTGGAGACGGCCACCCCCGCCGCGTACCGAGAACCGATCTTGTTGGCCAGTCCGGGCCTCGCGTTGGCCTCGTGGACGATGATCGGCACCCCGAGCCGTTTGGCCGCGAGATAGCCGGGCAGGGCCACATAGCCGCCGAAGCCCACGACGCAGTCGGCCTTGGTGCGCTCCAGGATCTGCTCGGCCGCCTTGATGGTGCCGCGCAGCCGCCCGGGGACGGTGATCAGCTCCGGGGTGGGCTTGCGCGGCAGCGGTACGGCGGGGATGAGCCCCAGCTCGTACCCCCGCTCGGGGACGAGCCTGGTCTCCAGACCGCGCTCCGTGCCGAGGGCCGTGATCCCCACGGTGGGGTCCTGCCTGCGCAGGGCGTCCGCGAGGGCGAGCGCGGGCTCGATGTGGCCGGCGGTCCCCCCACCGGCGAGTACGACATGCACCGAAATTCACCGCTCTCCGGACGGACGCTTCTTGACGCGCCGTCTCATCGTCTTCCATCTGACCCCGGGCCGCCGCATGGCCAGGGCCGCTTTCGCGGCGGGATCCTCTCGCGCGAACGCGATCAGCAGCCCGACGGCGAACATGGTCGGCAGCAGGGCCGACCCTCCGTAGGAGAACAGCGGGAGCGGGACTCCGGCGATCGGCAGCAGACCGAGCACCGCACCGATGTTGACCACGGCCTGCGCCGCGATCCAGGTGGTCACACCTCCCGCCGCGTACCTCACGAAGGGATCCTCCGTGCGTCCGGCCACGTGGATACCCGCATAGCCTAGAGCCGCGAAGAGGGCGAGTACCGACAGCGTCCCCGCCAGCCCCAGTTCCTCCCCAGTGATGGCGAAAATGAAGTCGGTGTGCGGTTCGGGAAGTTGGCCCCATTTTTCCACACTCGCGCCGAGGCCGGATCCGAACCATCCGCCCGAGGCGAGGGCGTAGATTCCGTGGACCGCCTGCCAGCACTCGCCCTCCGGGCCGAGATCGGTCGCGCCGATGCACGCGAACCGGGAGAGCCGGTTCTCACTGGTCTTGATCAGTACGAAGGCGACCAGGCCCGTGATGGCGAACACCCCGGCGAAAAGCCTGGTGGGAGCGCCCGCGAGCCAGAGCAGACCGAAGAGGATGGCAGTCAGGATGATCGCCGTGCCCATGTCGCCGCCCAGCATGATCAGCCCGAGCAGCATGAACGCGACGGGTACGAGCGGCACCAGCAGATGCTTCCACTGGGACAGCAGTCTCTTGTCCTGTTTGCGGGCGAGCAGATCGGCGCCCCACAGGATCAGCGCGAGCTTGGCGAACTCGCTGGGCTGGAGCTGGAACGGACCGCCCAGATAGATCCAGTTCTGGTTGCCCTTGACGGCCCGCCCTATCCCGGGGACCTGCACGAGCACCATCAGGAAGACGGTGCCGACCAGCAGCGGATAGGACAGCGCCCGGTGGAGTTTGCCCGGCATCCGGGAGGCGAGCAGCAGCAGTCCGGTGCCGAGGACGACCGCGAGGAACTGCTTGCGGAAGAAGTACGTCGAGGGCAGCGAGAGCTGGAGCGCGTAGATCATCGACGCGGAGTACACCATCACCAGGCCGAGCAGGGTGATCAGCAGCCCGCTGCCGAGGATCAGGTAGTACGCGGTCAGCGGCCGGTCCCAGGCGCGGCGCGCGCGCTCGTACAGATGCCTCGGACCGCCGCCCCCCGGCGGACCCGGCGTACCGGTCCCGCCGCCTCCGCCGCGGGCCGCGGGGGCGCGGCCCACGGCCGCTCCCGCCACCCTGCCGCGCACCGCCAGACCGCGCCCGAGGCCGGACAGGGGTCCCGGGCGGGCCTTCCCCGGACTCCTGGTGGCTCCCCCGCCGGCGGTGGGGCCCAGCAGCGCGGGAGAGCCCGCGAAGCCCCAGCGGTGGAGTAAGGGCCGGGGCCCCGGGGGCCCTCCGGCGGGCCGGGGCGGACGGTGCCGGGTGCCGTCCTCGTACGGGCCACCGGGCGGCTCGGGACCCACGGCGGGGTACGGTCCGCCCTGGCCGGGTCCGCCGCTGCGGCGCAGGCCCGTCAAGCTCCGGCGGACGGGCCTTCGGTCCGCGGTGTCGTCGGCCGGCATCGTCGCTGTCCCCTCCAGTCGTGCCTGGCGCGGCTGCCGGGGTCGGGGCCCGCGGCGTCACCGCCGGTGTCGCGCGGTCCCCAGGGACGGCCCGGCACGAGGGCCGGGCCGGTCAGGCGTGCTCGGCGGCGAGTGCGTGCACCGCGTCCGCGAACGCCTCGCCTCGCTTGTTGTAGTTGACGAACATGTCCATCGAGGCGCAGGCCGGGGCCATCAGTACCGTGTCCCCCGGCTGTGCGAGCCGTGCCGCTTCGCGGACCGCCGCCGACATCGCCCCAGTGTCGGTCCGGTCGAGGTCCACGACCGGGACTTCGGGGGCGTGTCGCGCGAGGGCTTCCCCGATCAGTGCGCGGTCCGCGCCGATCAGGACGACCCCGCGCAGCCGCTTCGCCGACGCCATGACCAACTCGTCGAAGACGGCGCCCTTGGCGAGGCCGCCGGCGATCCAGACGATCGGGTCGTAGGCCGCCAGGGAGGCTTCCGCGGCATGGGTGTTGGTGGCCTTGGAGTCGTCGACGTACGTGATGCCCGCGACCTCCGCGACCAGTTCGATCCGGTGCGGATCGGGGCGGAAGGAGCGCAGTCCGTCGCGTACGGCGGCGGGTGCGACACCGAAGGCACGGGCCAGGGCCGCCGCGGCGAGGGCGTTGGCGATGTTGTGCGGGGCGGGCGGGTTCACATCGGAGAGCTGGGCGAGTTCCTGGGCCCGCTCGCGGCGGTTCTCGACAAAGGCCCGGTCGACCAGAATGCCGTCCACGACGCCGAGTTGGGACGGCCCCGGGGTACCGAGGGTGAAGCCGATCGCGCGGCAGCCCTCCTCGACATCGGCCGCCCGTACCAGTTCCTCGGTGCACGGGTCGGCCGCGTTGTAGACACAGGCGACGGTGTTGCCCTCGTAGATACGGCCCTTGTCGGTGGCGTACGCCTCCATCGAGCCGTGCCAGTCGAGATGGTCGGGGGCGACATTGAGAACGGCCGCCGAGTGGGCGCGCAGGCTGGGTGCCCAGTGGAGCTGGTAGCTGGACAGCTCGACGGCGAGTACGTCGTACTTCTCCGCGCCGGTGACGGCGTCCAGCAGCGAGACCCCGATATTGCCGACGGCGGCCGTGCGGAGCCCCGCCGCCGCCAGGATCGAGGCGAGCATCCTGACGGTGGTCGTCTTGCCGTTGGTGCCGGTGACCGCGAGCCAGGGCGCGGCGTCCGGGCCGCGCAGCCGCCAGGCCAGCTCCACATCGCCCCAGACGTCCACTCCGGCCTCGGCCGCCGCGGCGAAGAGGGGCTTGTCCGGCCGCCAGCCGGGGGCGGTGACGATCAGCTCGGTGCCCTCGGGGAGGGTCGCCCCGTCGCCGAGGCGCACCGTGATCCCCAGCCCGTCCAGCTCGGCGGCCTGGGCGCGGCTGCGCTCGTCGTCCCCGTCGTTGACGACGGTGACCTCGGCGCCGAGGCCGCGCAGCACCCGGGCCGCCGGGATCCCGGAGACCCCGAGACCCGCGACGGTGACCCGCTTGCCCTGCCAGTTCACTTCTCGGCCGCCCAGCCCGCGTAGAAGAGCCCCAGCCCCACGATCACACACATGCCCTGGATGATCCAGAAACGCACCACGACAAGGACTTCGGACCACCCCTTGAGTTCGAAGTGGTGCTGGAGGGGTGCCATCCGGAAGACCCGCTTGCCGGTCATCTTGAAGGAGCCGACCTGGATGACCACCGACATGGTGATCATCACGAACAGGCCGCCGAGCAGGGCGATCAGGAACTCCGTACGGGAGCAGATCGCGAGACCCGCGAGCGCGCCGCCGAGCGCGAGCGAGCCGGTGTCCCCCATGAAGATCTTGGCCGGTGAGGTGTTCCACCAGAGGAAGCCGAAGCAGGAGCCCATCAGGGCCGAGGCGACGACCGCGAGATCGAGCGGATCCCGTACCTCGAAACAGGCGTTGGGATTGGTCAGGGTCTGCGCGTTGGCACAGGACTCCTGGAACTGCCAGAGCCCGATGAAGGTGTACGCGCCGAAGACCATCACCGAGGCGCCGGTGGCGAGACCGTCCAGACCGTCGGTCAGGTTCACGCCGTTGGACATCGCGAGAATCATGAACAGCGCCCAGACCACGAACAGCACCGGGCCGATCGACCAGCCGAAGTCCATGATGAACGACAGCCGGGTGGAGGCCGGGGTGTTGCCGCGGTAGTCGGCGAACTGGAGCGACAGCACCGCGAAGGCGATACCGACGATGAGCTGGCCCGCCATCTTCGCCTTGGCCCGCAGACCCAGCGAACGCTGCTTCACGATCTTGATGTAGTCGTCGAGGAACCCGACGAGACCCATGCCCGCCATCAGGAAGAGGACCAGCACGCCCGAGAAGGTCGGGTCCTCACCGGTGATCACCTTCGCCAGGGCGTAGGCGATCAGGGTGGCGATGATGAAGGAGATCCCGCCCATGGTGGGCGTGCCCTTCTTGCTGCCATGCGTGCGCGGGCCGTCGTCCCGGATGAACTGCCCGTATCCCTTGCGGGCCAGGAGCTTGATCAGCAGCGGTGTGCCGATCAGGGTCAGGAAGAGCCCGATGACTCCCGCGAAGAGGATCTGCCTCATCGGCCGGCGACCTCGCCCTCGCTGGCGCTTTCGAGCAGTGCCAGGGCGACCCGTTCAAGACCGGCCGACCTGGAAGCCTTCACCAGCACGACGTCTCCCGGACGCAGCTCACTGCGCAACAGGTCGACCGCCGCCCGCGCGTCGGACACGTGCACCGACTCCTCACCCCACGAACCCTCGTTGTAAGCGCCCAATTGCAGCCAGGACGCTTCCCTGCCCCCGACTGCCACGAGCTTGCTGACGTTGAGCCGGACGGCGAGCCGTCCGACCGCGTCGTGCTCGGCGAGCGAGTCGTCCCCCAGCTCGGCCATCGGGCCGAGCACCGCCCACGTACGGCCCCCCGCGGCCCGTGAGGTACCGCCCATGGCGACCAGCGCACGGAGCGCCGCTCTCATGGATTCGGGATTCGCGTTGTAGGCGTCGTTGACGATCGTCACGCCGTCCGCGCGCTCGGTGACCTCCATACGCCAGCGGGAGAGGGTTTCCGCCTCGGAGAGCGCCTCTGCGATCTCATCGACGGACATGCCCAACTCATGGGCGACGGCGGCCGCGGCGAGCGCGTTCGACACGTGGTGCTCACCGTACAGCCGCAGTGTCACGTCGCTGCACCCGGAGGGTGTCCGAAGCAGGAAAGCGGGCTGTCCGGTGGGGGTGAGGCGGACGTTCTCTGCCCGTACGTCTGCTTCGCCCGCCTCTCCGAACAGCACGACGCGGGCCTTGGTGCGGGTGTTCATGGCGCGGACGAGCGGGTCGTCGGCGTTCAGTACGGCCACTCCGCCCTCGGCGGCGGACGGCAGGGCCTCGACCATCTCGCCCTTGGCCTCGGCGATCCGCTCGCGGCCGCCGAACTCGCCGATGTGGGCGGTGCCCACGTTCAGTACGAGGCCGATCCTGGGCGGGACGAGTCCGGTGAGGTAGCGGATGTCACCGACGTAGCGCGCGCCCATTTCGAGAACGAGGTAGCGGGTGTCCTCGATGGCCCGCAGCGCGGTCAGCGGCAGGCCGATCTCGTTGTTGAGGTTCCCGGCGGGCCAGATGGTGGGTCCGAGGCGCTGGAGGAGCTGGGCGATCAGGTCCTTGGTGCTGGTCTTGCCCGCGGAGCCGGTAAGGGCGACGGCGGTGGCGCCGAGGCGTTCGACGACGGCGCGGGCGAGGGCGCCGAGGGCCTGGACGACATCGTCGACGACGAGGGCGGGCACCCCGACGGGGCGGGTGGCCAGAACGGCCACCGCGCCCGCGGCGACAGCGCGCTCCGCGTAGTCGTGGCCGTCGACGCGCTCGCCCGCGAAAGCGGCGAAGAGCCCGCCCGGTACGACCGAGCGTGAGTCGATGACAACGGGCCCGGTGACCCGGGCGGACTGATCCGGTATGTCGTGCGGCTGCCCGCCGACGATGGCGGCGATCTCGGCGAGGGAGAGGGCGATCACTGGGTCATCCCTGACTGTTGTTCTTGTGGCGGTGCTCGTGGCGGTGCTCAGGGCGCGGCTCGCCGTGGGGGCCGGGACAGGGCTCGTGCCCCGGCTCGTGGCGCAGGGAGCGCTCGATGGCCTCGCGCAGGACCTGGCGGTCGTCGAAGGCCCGTACCACCCCGGCGATGTCCTGGCCCTGCTCATGGCCCTTGCCCGCGACCAGGACGGTGTCGTCGGGGCGGGCGCGGGAGACGGCGGCGGCGATCGCGGAGGCGCGGTCGGCGTCGACGAGGACATCGCCGCGCTCGTGTACGGGCACCTCGGCGGCCCCCGCGAGCATCGCGGCGAGGATCGCGAGCGGGTCCTCGGAGCGGGGGTTGTCGGAGGTCAGTACGGCGGTGTCGGCGAGCCGGGCGGCGGCGGCGCCCATGGGCCCGCGTTTGGTCTCGTCGCGGTCGCCGCCGCAGCCGAGGACGATGTGCACCTTGCCCTTGGTGACCTTGCGCAGGGAGCGCAGGACCGATTCGACGGCGTCCGTCTTGTGCGCGTAGTCGACGACGGCGAGATACGGCTGGCCCGCGTCCACCCGCTCCAGCCGGCCCGGCACGCCGGGGACGGCGGCGATGCCGTCGGCGGCGGTGCGCGGGTCGATCCCGGCGACGGCCAGGGTGACGATCGCGGCGAGGGTGTTGGCGACATTGAACGGCCCGGGCAGCGGCGCCTCGGCGCGCACCCGCTCGCCGTGGGGGCCGGTCACGGTGAAGGTGGAGCCGTGCGAGCCGACCTCGACGTCCTCGGCACGCCAGTCGGCGTCGGGGTGGCCCTCGGCGGAGAAGGTGGTGATGGGCACGCCCGCCTCGGCCACGAGCCTGCGGCCGTACGGATCGTCGAAGTTCACGACACCGGTCCGGCTGCGCTCGGGGGTGAACAGACGCGCCTTCGCCTGGAAGTAGTCCTCCATGCCGGAGTGGAACTCCATGTGCTCCGGGCTGAGGTTGTTGAAGACCGCGACGTCGAAGACACAGCCGTCGACCCGGCCGAGCACCAGGGCGTGGCTGGAGACCTCCATGGCGACCGAGTCGACACCGCGCTCGCGCATGACGGCGAAGAGGGCCTGGAGATCGGTGGCTTCGGGGGTCGTGCGCTCCGACTTGACGCGGTCGTCGCCGATCCGGGTCTCCACCGTGCCGATCAGGCCGGTACGGTGGCCCGCGCCGCGCAGTCCGCCCTCGACGAGATACGCGGTGGTGGTCTTGCCGGAGGTGCCGGTGATACCGATCTGGAGCAGGTCGGGGCCGGGGTGGCCGTAGATCTCGGCGGCCAGCTCACCCATGCTGCCGCGGGGGTCGGGGACGACCAGGACGGGCAGTCCGGTGGCTCCGGCCCGCTCGGCGCCCGCCGGGTCGGTGAGGATGACGGTGGCGCCGAGGTCGGCGGCCTGGGCGGCGAAGTCGGCGCCGTGGAAGCGGGCGCCGGGCAGAGCCGCGTACACGTCTCCGGGGCGTACCGCCCGCGAGTCGTGGGTGATGCCGGTCGCTTCCCCGGAGCCCCCCGGCGCCTCGGTGCCCAGCCGGGCTGCCAGCTCCGCGAGGGAGGTCGGGCGGACGCGTTCCGGGCGGGGCGTCCACGGCCGCCCGGCCGGGGCGTCCACGGGAGTGGTTCGGTACTGATCAGCTTGTGGCACGGCGGTGAGCGTACCCGGCTCCGCGGGCCGCGGGCCAAGTGAGAGCGGCTCCTGCGCGGCGCGTTCCGGGTGGTTCCCCGAATCGGGGGTGATCGTTGTCACTGGCGCTTTCCCTGGGGTCACTCGCCGGGTTTGAAGGTCACCGGCAGCCTGGCGGGTTTACTGCCGGTCGGTTCGACCTGCAGGGTCTTGAGAGCGAACTCCATGACCTTTTTGTAGATGGGTCCGCAGATCTGGCCGCCGAAGTAGCTGCCCTTCGTCGGGTTCTGGATGGCGCAGTAGACCGTGATCCGCGGTTTGTCGGCGGGCGCGAAGCCCGCGAAGGAGGCGGTGTAGCCCTTGTAGCGGCCCAGCTCCGGGTCGACCCGGTTGGCCGTACCTGTCTTGCCCGCGACCCGGTAGCCGGGGATACGGGCCTTCGTGCCCGTACCCTCCTCGTCGCCCACCACCGATTCCAGCATGGTCGCGACGGTCTTCGCGGTCTTCTCGCTGACGACCCGGGTCTTCTTGGGCGCGGGGGCCGGGGCGAACCGGCCGTCGGGCCCTGTCGTACCGCGTACGAGGGTGGGCTCGATGCGTACGCCGCCGTTGGCGATGGTCGAGTAGACCGACGCGGCCTGCATGGCGTTGAGGGAGAGCCCCTGGCCGAAGGGGATCGTGTACTGCTGCGAGGTGGACCAGTCCTCGGGCTTGGCGAGGATGCCCCGGGTCTCGCCGGGGTAGTCCAGGCCGGTGGGGCGGCCGATGCCGAACTTGGTCAGATACGAGTAGAGGACCTTGTTGGCCTCGGCCTGGGTCTTGCCGAGCTGGCCGGTGGCCAGGATGGAGCCGATGTTCGACGACTTGGCGAGGACGCCGTTGAGGGTCAGGTACCAGGTCGGGTGGTCGATGTCGTCCTTGAAGAGCCGGTCGCCGCGGTGCAGCCGGTTGGGGACGACGACATGGGTGCCGGGGGTGGCGACCTTCTCCTCCAGTACGGCGGCCATGGACATGACCTTGCTGGTGGAGCCGGGCTCGTACACGTCCTGGAGGGCGGCGTTGCCCATGGCCGCGGCGTCGGCCTGGGAGAGGTCGTTGGGGTCAAAGCCGGGGGCGTTGGCCATGGCGAGCACCTCGCCGGTCCTGGTGTCCTGGACCATCACATAGCCACGGTCCGCCTTGGAGGTGCGCACCTGCTCGGTGATGGCCTGCTGGGCGGCCCACTGGATGTCCCGGTCGATGGTCAGCTCGATGTCGGAGCCGGGCACCGCGGGCTTCTCCCGGGAGCTGGCCGTGGGGACACGGCGGCCGCCGGACTGGGCGAAGGTGACCTCTCCGTCCTCGCCCGCCAGCTCCTTGTCGAGCATGGACTCGACGCCGCCGGCGCCATGGCCCTCGGCGTTGACGTATCCCAGTATCCCGGCGGCGAGATCGGCGTTCGGATACACGCGCTTGCTGCTGGCCTCCTGGAAGACCCCGGCCAGGACGCTGACGCCCGGGCCGCCGCCCGGGGTCTTCTCCTTGCTCGCCTTCTCGGCGAAGACGCTCTTGAGGTCCCTGATCTGGTTCCAGACCTGGGGGGTCTGGCGGTGGGCGAGGACCGTGTAGCGGGACTTGGGGGTCCTGAGCTTCCTCACGAGCGTGCCGGTCTCGGCTCCGAGAATGGGGGCGAGCAGCTCGGCCGCCTTCTCGGGGGCGTCCGGGATCTTGCTGAAGTCGGGGGTGAACATCAGCGGGTCGGCGGTGATGTCGTACGCGTCGACGCTGGTGGCGAGGGCGATCCCGGACCGGTCGGTGATCTCGCCGCGCTCCGCGTCGATGCGGTGGCTGAGGTAGCGGCTCTTCTCCGCCTTGGCGGCGTACGCGCTGGCGTCGACGGCCTGCACCTGGAGCAGCCGGACGACGAACACCAGCATGATCAGGGTCAGCGCGAGACTGACCAGGCGCAGCCGGGGGCGGGGACTGCCCAGCCGGATCCGCTGCGGCGCGGCGGCCCCGGAGCGCGGGCGGCGGGCGGCGGGGCGGGAGCCCGGACGGGACGTCGGGCGTGAGGCCGGGCGCGAGGAGGCCCGCTGGGGGCCGCCGCTTCCGGAGCGCGCGGGCTTCGGCACCCGGCGGCGCGGCGGCGGTGGGTCCTTGGGGGGCACTGCGTCACCTGCCGGAGATCGTCGGGACCGGTGTTCCGGAGAGCTGTACGGAGACCTCGCGCGGGACCGCGGAGGCGTACGGGGACGGCACCGCCAAGGTCCCGCCGGACGGGGCGGGTGCAGCG
>NZ_LATD01000437.1 GCF_000981895.1 Streptomyces odonnellii
GGGTGAGTAACGGGACTCGAACCCGCGACATCCTGGACCACAACCAGGTGCTCTACCAGCTGAGCTATACCCACCACGACCGGTCTTCCCGACCGGCCGAGAAAAAGTGTACAGGGTCCGCGAGGGTGCTCGCTCCAGCATGCGCGCGGGTGGCGCGCGGCGGCGGGGCGGGGGTGGGCGCGGGGAGCACGTACTTCGCCGCGATCTGCTTCGCCGTGTCGGAGTCCGGGCCCGGAGCCGGTACGAAGACCGCCTCGCGGTAGTAGCGCAGCTCCGCGATGGACTCGCGGATGTCGGCCAGCGCGCGGTGGTTCCCGCTCTTCTCCGGGCTGTTGAAGTACGCCCTCGGATACCAGCGCCGGGCCAGCTCCTTGACCGAGGAGACATCCACGATCCGGTAGTGGAGGTGGCCCTCCAGCACCGGCATGTCGCGCAGCAGGAAGCCGCGGTCGGTGCCGACCGTGTTCCCGCACAGCGGCGCCTTGCCGGGCTCCTTGACGTGCTCGCGTACGTACGCCAGGACCTGCTCCTCGGCGGCGGCCAGCGTCGTACCGCCCGCCAGCTCGTCGAGGAGGCCCGAGGCGGTGTGCATCTGCCGCACCACCTCGGGCATGGTCTCCAGCGCCGCGTCCGGCGGGCGGATCACGATGTCCACCCCGTCACCGAGCACGTTGAGCTCCGAGTCGGTGACCAGGGCGGCCACCTCGATGAGCGCGTCGTCCGCCAGCGAGAGCCCGGTCATCTCGCAGTCGATCCACACCATGCGGTCGTTCATACGCCTTACCCTACGGGGCGCTCCGCTGGCCGGGCAGACTCGGACGGCCCGGACCTGCCGCGTACACGTCCGACCCGGGCTTTCCGTGCTCCGGCAGCGCCGAGGACGCCGTCGGCTGGCCAGGCGCGCCCGCCGCCGCGGCCGCCCGCCTGGTGTGCGGGGAGGCCTGCGCCGGTACGCCCGGTTCCATGACCCCCGGCGGCATCGGCTCGCCCTGCGGGCGCCTGGCCCGGTAGGCGGACCGGTAGGCCGCGGGGGAGGAGCCGAGCTGGCGCCTGAAGTGCCCGCGCAGCGCCACCGGGGAGCGGAAGCCGCAGCGGCCGGCGACCTCGTCGACCGAGTAGTCGGAGGTCTCCAGCAGCCGCTGTGCCTGAAGCACCCGCTGGGTGATCAGCCACTGGAGCGGCGCGCTCCCGGTGAGCGACCGGAACCGCCGGTCGAACGTACGGCGGCTCATGTACGCGCGGGCCGCGAGCGTCTCCACGTCGAACTGCTCGTGGAGGTGCTCCAGGGCCCAGGCCACGACCTCGGCGAGCGGGTCGGAGCCGATCTCCTCTGGTAAAGACCTGTCCAGATAACGTTCCTGACCGCCGCTGCGCCGTGGTGGTACGACCAGTCTGCGGGCCAGGGCGCCCGCGGCCTCGGCGCCGTGGTCCGTCCGGACTATATGCAGACACAGATCGATTCCGGCCGCCGTGCCCGCCGACGTCAGCACATCGCCGTCGTCGACGAACAGTTCCCGCGGATCCACATGCACGGACGGATAGCGCTTCGCGAGCGTCGGCGCGTACATCCAGTGCGTGGTGGCCGGCCGTCCGTCCAGCAGTCCGGCCGCGGCGAGCACGAACGCGCCGGTGCACAGCCCGACGATTCTCGCGCCCTCCTCATGTGCCCGGCGCAGCGCGTCCAGCGCTTCCACCGGCGGCGGCGAAGTGATCGACCGCCATGCCGGCACCACCACGGTGCCCGCCCTGCTGATCGCCTCCAGGCCGTACGGCGCGCTGAGTTCGAGCCCGCCGGTGGTGCGCAGCGGTCCGTCCTCCCCGGCACAGACGAGCAGGCGGTAGCGGGGAACCCCGGCGTCCTGGCGGTCGATTCCGAACACCGAGAGCGGGATCGAGCTCTCGAAGATGGGGCCACCACTGAAGAGCAGCACGGCGACGACTTCCCGGCGGCGACGCCCGGAAAGCTTCCGTGCTGACTCCGGTGCGGCAGTGGAGTCCTGGCTCATGGCGCTAAGCCCCCCTCGGTGTTCGCGTCTCCCCGTTCTTGTCGGGCCTCTCGCTCCTGCACGATTCCCCTCGGTTTTGCACGGGTCCCCAGCCTTCGATGCTCATGATCGAATCTACTGCGTCCCGTGGTGCCGGCGTGACAAGTTCTCCATCCGGCGTTATGTCGACAAGGCAACTTGGCCCGAAGCATTCGATCACGAAGCGTTCCACTCGGGAGCCGAGAGTGGAAGTGGGCCTCGCGTGCATGGCCCGTCCCCATAGGGTGCGAACGGTCCGGTCGGTTCTTTTTTCCCTGGTGGCAAGGGGGTTGGCAGGCCATTTCGCCAAGGGTTCTGCCCCAGTGTGAAGTTGGCTGAAAAGCGATGGGTGTGTCTGTGCGAAGCTTTCAATCTCCCGGCGCACTACCTTCACGCGCGCGTGCGCCGCGCCGCGCCCTCGGCGTGCCCCGGGACCGTCGGCTTCCGGACGTTCCGTACGTTACGTACATCCTGGCCTTGATCGTAGCCCCCGGCGCCCGCTCCTTCCGCCGGCCTTCCCGCCGAACCGGCCGTGGCTTCGGGCGCGGTTCCGGTCGCGGTTCCGGGGTGGAGTCTTTGGGGTGGAGTCTCCCGTACGGGCCGGACGCCTCGGACGCCCTTCGCCCCGGCCCGTACCCCCAACCTGCCTCCGTGCGGCCCCAGGGGCGCCTTCTGGGCCCTCCCTGGCGCCGCCTCCCGGCCGGGGCCCGCGGAAGCGGCGTCCGGCGGACAGGGCGGGCACGGCGGTCCTCGGAGTGGCCGCCGGAGGGCGGAGCGGTGCCCGCCCGCTCCTCCCGCCGCCGAGCGTCCTGAGTGGCCTGAGCGATCGGTGATGCGGGCACGAGGACTCCCACAGGGTGACGATATGACCGATGGCAAACGAGGAGCGGAGCCCTCCGGTCACTCCTCGGGCGACTGTAGGGACCATCCGGCATTGCGATCCGCCGCGCCCTCGTGCATGCTCCCTGGAACGCCGCGTGTGGGGCGGCGGGCTCTGGGCATGAGAGGAGTGTCGCCGTACCCTTATGGGTACTGGTTGGGAAGATGATTCCCGGACACGGCACCGCCCGCCACGACACCCGCCACGACCATTGTTGTCCCTTCCCAAGAGGACCTCTTTCGCCGAGACATCATGGCTGGTCACGAAATCCCCGAACCCGCTGACCGCAAGCAGGTCGCCGACCCGTTGTCGGACCTGCGAGCGGCGGAACAGACGCGTGCGTCCTGCGATCCCGCCTTCCGGCACGGAGTGGTGGTCGGTTTCGACGGCTCGACCTCCAGCGAGCGGGCGCTCGCCTACGCCATCGGCATGGCGAAACGGCTGAACTCCGGCCTGATCATCGTCCATGTCGCCAACCGGCTCCCGACCACGGTCTGGGCGGGCTGCGAGCCCCCGGTCTTCGTGGACGTGCCGGACCACCGCACCGAGGTGCTCGGTCTCGAACTGGCCTGCGCGGACTATCTCGCCGAGGTCCCGTGGATCCTGGTCGAGCGCGGCGGAGACATCTGCCACGAGCTGGAAGAGGTCGGCGAGGAGTACTCCGCGGACGCGATCGTCGTCGGCTCCACGCACGGCATCGTCGGGCGGATCTTCGGCTCGGTCGCGGGCCGGCTCGCGCGCCGCGCCCAGCGCCCCGTCGTCGTCATCCCCTGACGAGTTCCCGGCCCGTTCCCTGCCCGGTTCCCCACCGCGTACCGCGACTCCCCGCCCCGTACCGCGACCCGTTCGACCCGGTCCCCGACGGGTTCCTCGACGCGCTGCCCGATTCCGTCATGCCCGTGACGCGGCTCGCCCTCCCGGCGGTCACGCCCGCGCTTCACACAATCTGAGACTGTGTCAACTCCCTTGCGTCCAAGGTGAATTTACTCACGCGTAGAGGTGCATCGTGCGCTTGTGAAGGGTACATAGCGGTCGCTGGGACACAGCCACCCGCACATCATGAAGGGAGCCCGCCGTGGACAACGACGTCTCTGCGGGAAGCACCACTTCCACTTCGGTTCTCGGCCATCTCGCGCTCGGACTCACCCTGCTCGCCTTCGGTATAGGCCACACCGGCGTCATCGACGGAGTGACGGCGGCGGACGCCGTCTCTCTCGCGCTGTACGTCGGAGGGGTCGCGCTCTTCGTCGCCGGACTGTTCGCGTTCCGGGCGGGCGACTCATTCACCGGTACGGCCTTCGCGGGCCTCGGAGCCTTCTGGTTCACCTGGGGCACGGGCGCCGGAGACCAGATCTCCGCCGACGCGGCCGGCCTCTTCCTCGTCCTCTGGGCACTGCTCGCACTCAGTCTGACCCTCGGCGCGGCGGGCGCGGGGCCGCTCCTCCAGGGCACGTACGGACTGCTCGCAGCCGCCCTTCTGCTGCTCGCACTCGGACAGTTCGCCGACAGCACGGGCCTGGCGAAGATCGGCGGCTGGGTCGCCGCGGTGGCGGGCCTGGCCGCCTGGTACGGAGCGACGGCCGCGCTCGCCAAGTGGCCGACCGCGCTGCCGGGCCGCCGTGCTGCCGGCCGTGGAGTGACGGCCACCGGCTGAGGCAGCCACGGGCCGGTGTCCGGGCAGCACCGGCCCCACCCGGGCCCTGTCCGCCGCATCCCGTCCGCCCTGCGGGCGGACGGCGCCATGTGCCGGACAGGGCCTGAGCGCCCCTCGCGCGCCGGGCGGCATGCGCGGGGGGCGCTCTGACGGCCCGGGGAACCGGACCGCGTCCGCTGCTCCACGGTCGTCGGCTGCTCCACGGTCCCCGGCTGGTCCGCGGCCACCGGCTGCTCCACGGCCCCTGGCTGGTCCGCGGTCGCCAACTACTCCACCGTCGCCGACTACTCCACCGTCACCGACTTCGCCAGGTTGCGCGGCTTGTCGATGTCCCGGCCCAGGGTCAGCGCGGTGTGATACGCCAGGAGCTGGAGCGGGATGCCCAGCAGGATCGCGTCCAGCTCCGGCTCGTTCTTCGGCACCACGATCGTGTGGTCGGCCTTCTCCTGCGGCTGGTGGCCCACCGCCAGGATCGGTCCGCTGCGCGCCTTGATCTCCTCCAGCGCCGCGCGGTTCTTCTCCAGCAGATCGTCGTCCGGGACGATCGCGACCGTCGGCAGCGCCGGTTCGATCAGCGCGAGCGGGCCGTGCTTCAGCTCCGAGGCCGGGTAGGCCTCGGCGTGGATGTACGAGATCTCCTTGAGCTTCAGCGAGGCCTCCAGCGCCACCGGATAGCCCCGTACCCGCCCGATGAACATCATCGACGCGGACCGCGCGTACTCGCCCGCCAGCTTGGCGATGGAGTCCTCCGTCGCCAGGATCTCCGCGATCTGCGCGGGCAGCGCGCGCAGCCCCTCGATGATCCGCTTGCCGTCGGCGACCGACAGATCGCGGATCCGGCCGAGGTGCAGTGCCAGCAGCGCGAAGGCGACCACGGTGTTGGTGAAGCACTTGGTGGAGACCACACAGACCTCGGGGCCCGCGTGCACGTACACCCCGCCGTCGGTCTCCCGGGCGATCGCCGAACCCACGACATTGACCACCCCCAGCACCCGCGCGCCCTTGCGCTTCAGCTCCTGGACCGCGGCGAGCACGTCGTACGTCTCACCGGACTGCGACACCGCGACATACAGGGTGTCCGGGTCCACCACCGGATTGCGGTAGCGGAACTCGGAGGCGGGCTCGGCGTCCGCCGGGATACGCGCCAGCTCCTCGATGAGCTGCGCGCCGATCAGCCCCGCGTGGTACGAGGTGCCGCAGCCCAGGATCTTGATCCGGCGTACCCCGCGCGCCTCACGGGCGTCCAGGTTGAGGCCGCCGAGATGCACCGTCGCGAACCGGTCGTCGATCCGTCCGCGCAGCACCCGGTCCACCGCGTCCGGCTGCTCCGAGATCTCCTTGTGCATGTACGTGTCGTGGCCGCCCATGTCGTACGACTCGGCCTCCCACTCCACGGTGGTCGGCGTCGCCGAGGTGCGGGACCCCTCGGTCGTGTACGTACGGAAGTCGTCGGCCTTCAGGGTCGCCATCTCGCCGTCGTCGAGCGTCACGACCTGGCGGGTGTGGGAGACCAGCGCCGCCACGTCGGAGGCGACGAACATCTCTTTCTCGCCGATCCCCAGGACGACCGGGGAGCCGTTGCGGGCGACGACGATACGGTCCGGGAAGTCCGCGTGCAGGACGGCGATGCCGTAGGTGCCCTCGATGATCTGGAGCGCCTGGCGGACCTTCTCCTCCAGGGTCGGTGCCTGGGAGCGGGCGATGAGGTGGGTCATCACCTCGGTGTCGGTCTCGGACAGGAACACCACCCCGTCCGCCTCCAGCTTCACCCGCAGCTCGGCGGCGTTGTCGATGATGCCGTTGTGGACGAGCGCGACCTTGCCCCCGGGGTCCATGTGCGGATGTGCGTTCTCGTCGCTCGGCGAGCCATGGGTGGCCCAGCGGGTGTGCGCGATTCCGGTGGTGCCCGCGAAGCGCTTGGGCACGCGGGCCTCCAGATCGCGGACCCGGCCCTTGGCCTTGACCATCTTCAGCGTGGCGGCCCTGCCCGCGGCCGGCTTGCCGGTGATGACGACCCCGGCCGAGTCGTACCCGCGGTACTCCAGCCGCTGGAGCCCCTCCAGCAGCAGCGGGGCCACATCACGCTTTCCGATGTATCCGACGATTCCGCACATACAGTTCCTGCTCCTCCTGATCGGCGCGGCATTGGTCCTGAATTTGTTCAGCCGGAACGGCTACGGCTATGGCTGCTGCCACGGCTACGGTTACGGCCCGGTGATCGCCGGTCCCGGCCGTGTCAGCCGTAGACGATGCGGCGTAGCTGCCGGAGCGACAGCTCCGGGGGCGCCACCGCGCGGTGCGGCAGCTCGGCCGCGATCCGCTCGAAGATCTCCGCGTTCGTACCGCCGCCGGACTGCATCTCCCGGTGGCGGCGGCGGACGAACTCCTCGGTCGTCTCGTCGAAGTACGCCAGCACGTCGAGCACCACCCGGGCGGCCTCGCCGCGCTGGAGCGCGGTGCTGCGGACGAGATGGTCGATGAGGTCGTCGTATGACGAGCGGCGTTCCAGCACCCGTCGATACTGCGGGTGGCGGCGGAGGTTTGCAACATTTCTGCCCGGAATCGGGCAGGGGGCGGCCCATTCGGGGGCGGAGGCAGTGCTCAGAGACGCCTGATGATGGCCTGCTTGGCGGTGGCGAACTCCTCGTCCGTGAGTATCCCCTCTTCGTACAGCTCGCCCAGCGTTCGCAGTCTGCGCAGCAGCGCGTCGGGATCGTCGCCCGTAGCTGGTCTGGTGTCCTCGGGTGCCGGGCCGGCCTCCACGGCCTGGGCGGTCTGCGCGTACGGATGCGGCAGCCGGGCGGCCACCGCCGCCCCCGCCAGCGCCATCAGCGGGTCCTTCTTGAACCCCCACAGCTCCACCGCGTGCGGGTCGTACTTCGGCGGCACCGACACGGCCACCGTCGTCCCGGCCGCCCGGAAGCGCAGAAAGCCGTTCTCCAGCCCCGCGCTCGGCAGCCACTCCACCGCCTCGACATCGGCGAGCGCGATGGTCCGGGCGCCGCCCGAGGACTTGGACTCCTCGGTCTTCCAGTTCCACTCCAGCCTGATCCGCTCCCCGTCGAAGGCCACGGTCCCGTCGCCCGCGCTCACGGTGATCGGCAGGGCGGGCCCCGGCAGCAGATAGCGGTCGACGGGCCCCGGCTCCACACCGTCCAGCAGCAGCGTGTTGCGCACCTCGTCGACGAGGTATTCGGCGACCCCCGCGCGGTCGTTCTCGACGGTCAGCCGGTACGGGTCGGAGCCGTCGTCCAGCCTGCCGCCGGCGACCAGGAGCAGCGGGTCGGCGCCGTCCCGCAGGCGCAGCCGCAGCCGCCCGGACTTGCGCCCCGCCTCGAAGGAGATTCCGGCCAACGCCCGCAGCGGTACGGCGATTTCACCCAGCGCCCTGCGCAGCGGACCGACGCCCTTGTCGTTGCCGGGCACGATACGGACCGTGTCGCCGTCGAAGGTCCAGGTGCCGTCCTTCTGGATTATTTCCGCCATGCGGGGATCCTTTCATCCAAGGCAGTGGAAATTGGTCTACACCTTGACCGTGGGTGGGGCGTACGGGTCCCATGGTGAGAAGTTCACTTCCCGGCACCGCAGGTGAGTACCCCGTCGAAGGGACAACCTCGTGAGATCCGTCGAGAGTCGGCGCGAAGTCGAGAGCCAGCGCGAAACGGCAAGCCGGTCCACCCACGAGAAAGGCCGGAGAAGCCGGCGGAGCGGGCGTGGGGCCCTGCCCCGAGTGGTCGGCTCGCTGCTGCTCGTCGTGGCGGCCGGTGTCGCCGGCATCGGAGCCACCGGTCCTGTGCCCGGTCCCGCCCCCGCCCGTCCACTGGACCAGATAGTGCCGGCGCCCGAGCGCGTACGGCCGGGCGGCTCCCCGTACACCCTCACCCCCACGACCCGGATCCTGGCCGACGGCGTCTCGCGCACGGACACCCGCGAGGCCGCGCGCGTCGGCTCGTACCTGGCCGGGCTGCTGCGGCCCGCCACCGGTTACGCCCTTCCGGTCAGCGAGCCGAAGGGCGACCGGAACGGTCGCGACGGCATCCGGCTGCGCCTCGGTACGGGCGACCGGAACCTCGGTGCGGAGGGCTACCGGCTGGAGTCCGGGCGGCACGGCGTCACCATCACCGCCCGCGAACCCGCCGGGCTCTTCCACGGCGTCCAGACCCTGCGCCAGCTCCTGCCCGCCCCGGTGGAGAAGCGGAGCACACAGCGCGTCCGCTGGACGGTCGCGGGCGGCACCATCACCGACACCCCGCGCTACGCCTACCGCGGCGCGATGCTCGATGTCTCGCGCCACTTCCTGACGATTGATCAGGTCAAGCTCTACATCGACCAGTTGGCGCTCTACAAGTTCAATACTCTGCATCTGCACCTCTCCGACGACCAGGGCTGGCGGATCGCCGTCGACTCCTGGCCGCGGCTCGCGACATACGGCGGCTCCACCCAGGTCGGCGGCGGCCCCGGCGGCTACTACACCAAGGCCCAGTACCGCGATCTGGTCGCCTACGCCACCTCCCGCCACCTTGAGGTGATCCCGGAGATCGACATGCCGGGCCACACCAACGCCGCGCTCGCCTCCTACGCCGAGCTGAACTGCGACGGCGTCGCGCCCCCGCTCTACACGGGCACCGCTGTCGGCTTCAGCTCGCTGTGCGCGCCCAAGGAGGTGACGTACGACTTCGTGGACGACGTGGTGCGCGAACTGGCCGCGCTCACCCCGGGCCGGTACCTCCACATCGGCGGCGACGAGGCGCACGCCACCAGCCACGCCGACTATGTGGCCTTCATGGACCGGGCGCAGGCCGTGGTGGGGAAGTACGGGAAGGCGGTGGCCGGCTGGCACCAGATCACCGGCGCCACACCGGCCGCGGGGGCCGTCGCCCAGTACTGGGGGTACGACGCCACCGGTTCCGCGGAGCGCGCGCAGGTCGCCGCGGCGGCCAAGAAGGGGACGCGGCTGGTGCTCTCCCCGGCGGACCGGGTGTATCTCGACATGAAGTACGACCGGAGCACCCCGCTCGGCCAGTCCTGGGCCGGCTACACCGAGGTGGACCGTTCGTACGACTGGGACCCCGCCACCTATCTCGCCGGCGCGGGCGTGCCGGAGAGCGCGGTGCTCGGGATCGAGGCGCCGCTGTGGACCGAGACCATCGCGACCAGTGACCAGGTGGAGTACATGGCCTTCCCGCGGCTGCTCGGTGTCGCGGAGCTGGGCTGGTCCCCGGCGGCCTCGCACGACTGGGACACGTACAAGCTCCGTCTGGCGGCCCAGGGGCCGCGGATGACGGCGCTCGGGATCGACTACTACCGCTCACCGCTGGTGCCCTGGCCGGCCGGCTGACCGACAGAGCGGATGTCCGGGGGACGGTCGGCCGGGCCCCATGGCCCGGCCGGCCTTCTTCGCGCTCTCGACGGCCGTGGGCGCGCGAAGCTGCGGCTCAGGCGGCCGACGCGTACGTGCCGGGCCGGGCGTGCCTGGCCCGGGCGCGGCGGACCTGGGCTGTGCCAGGCCGGGCTTGGGCGTGGCGGGCCCCGGCCCGGGGCCCGGGTGGCGGACCGGGGCCCGGGTGGCTCAGGCCGGGAGGCCCAACTCCCGTGCGATCAGCATCCGCTGGACCTCGCTGGTGCCCTCGCCGATCTCCAGGATCTTGGAGTCGCGCCACATCCTGGCCACCGGATACTCGTTCATGAAGCCGTATCCGCCGTGGATCTGGGTGGCCTCCCGGGCGTTGTCGACGGCGACCGTCGACGAGTACAGCTTCGCCAGCGCCGCCTCCTTCTTGAACGGCTCACCGCGCACCAGCCGCGACGCCGCGTCCCGCCAGCCGATCCGCGCCATGTGCGCACGCATCTCCATGTCGGCGAGCTTGAACTGGATGGCCTGGTTGGCGCCGATCGGCCGCCCGAACGCGTGTCGCTGCTTCGCGTACGCCACCGACTCGTCCACACACCCCTGGGCGAGACCGGTCGCCAGGGCCGAGATCGCGATCCGCCCCTCGTCCAGGATCCGGAGGAACTGGGCGTACCCCCGGCCCTCCTGGCCGAGCAGATTCGCCAGCGGCACCCGGACGTCCGAGAACGACAGCTCGCGGGTGTCCGAGGCGTTCCAGCCGACCTTGGAGTAGGGGGCCGCGACGGTGAAGCCGGGGGTGCCGGACGGGACGATGATCGAGGAGATCTCCGGACGCCCGTCCTCCTTGCGGCCGGTGACCGCCGTGACCGTGACCAGCCCGGTGATGTCCGTCCCGGAGTTGGTGATGAAGCACTTGCTGCCGTTGATGACCCAGGAGTCGCCGTCGCGCACCGCGGTGGTACGGGTGCCTCCCGCGTCCGAGCCGCACTCCGGCTCGGTCAGTCCGAAGGCGCCGAGGATCTCGCCCGCGCAGAGCCGGGGGAGCCAGGCGCGCTTCTGTTCCTCCGTACCGAAGAGATGGACGGGCATGGCGCCGAGCGACACCCCCGCCTCCAGGGTGATCGCCACCGAGGAGTCGACCCGGGCCAGCTCTTCCAGGGCGATCCCGAGCGCGAGATAGTCCCCGCCCATCCCGCCGTACTCCTCGGGGAACGGCAGCCCGAACAGCCCCATCCGCCCCATCTCGCGGACGATCTCGTACGGGAACTCGTGCCGCTCGTAGAAGTCGCCGATCTTGGGCGCCACGACATCGTGCGCGAACTCCTCGACCGTGCGGCGCAGTTCTTCGTGCTCGGCGGAGAGCCGGTGGTCCAGGGACATGGGTGCGTCACTCCTTGTGGGAGAGGGCTCGGACGGTACGGGAAGGGCTGGGGCGGCCCAGCCGTTCGGCCAGCCAGACGCTGGTGGCGGTGAGCCGGCCGAGATCGACGCCGGTTTCGATACCGAGGCCGTCGAGCATCCACACGAGATCTTCGGTGGCGAGGTTTCCGGTGGCGCTCTTCGCGTACGGACAGCCGCCGAGGCCGCCCGCCGAGGCGTCCACGGTGGTCACACCGTGCTGGAGCGCGGCGAACGTGTTGGCGAGCGCCTGGCCGTACGTGTCGTGGAAGTGCACCCCGAGGGCATTGGTGGGCACGCCCTCCTCGTTCAGCTCGGAGAGCAGGGTCTGCACATGGCCGGGGGTGGCGACGCCGATGGTGTCGCCGAGGCTCAGCTCGTCGCAGCCCAGGTCCATCAGGGCCTTGGCGACCCTGACCACCTGATGGATCGGGACCGGGCCCTCCCAGGGGTCGCCGAAGCACATGGAGAGATAGCCGCGGACATGGATCTTGTCGGCGCGGGCCCGCTCCACGACCGGCGCGAACATGGCCAGGGACTCGTCGACCGTACGGTTGAGATTGGCCTTGGCGAAGGACTCGGTGGCGCTGGCGAACACGGCGATACGGCGGGCGCCGAGGGCGGTCGCGCGGTCGAGACCACGGGCGTTGGGCACGAGGACGGGGAGCGCGACCTCCGGCCCCAGGTCGCCGAGGAGGGGGAACAGCTCCTCGGCGTCCGCGAGCTGGGGCACCCAGTCGGGACGTACGAAGCTGGTCGCCTCGACGGTGGTCAGCCCGGCGTCGGCGAGACGGTGGATGAACTCGGCCTTGACCTGGGTCGGTACGACCGCCTTCTCGTTCTGGAGGCCGTCGCGCGCGCCCACCTCATGGATACGGACCTGGGGCGGCAGCTCCTCCGAGGGTACGGCCATGGGCAGTCCGTGGATCATGACTCCTCCTGGGGGACGGCGATGTCCGGGCCGAGGCTCCGCGCGGGGGCGGGGCCCTGCGCCGGTGCTGGGCCTTCCGCCGGGGCTGGGCCTTCGGCCGGGGCGGGCGTGATTCCGGGGGCCGGCGCGGGGTCCGGA
>NZ_LATD01000438.1 GCF_000981895.1 Streptomyces odonnellii
GGCGGGGGGCCGGAGCCGGGGAGAGGTGGGAGTTCGCTCCAGCCAGGCATGAAATACCGGGCGGAATCGACGTCTGTCCTCGCGGCTGCCTTGGCGGCTTGGTTGATCATCGCGTCCACGCCGACCTTCGCGATGAGGCCGAGGACGGGGAACCAGCCGTCGCCTTTGAAGGGCCAGCGGACGATCACTCCGGCTGAGGTGAGGCCATCCACGAGGGGGAGTGCTTGTTCGGGGATGCCGTAGCCGAGGTCGGCGGGCTGGCCAGCTCGCTGGCTAGTAGAGGTAGTAGAGCGAGCAGAGCGAGTAGGTGTCCGGGATTCCCTGACACTGACGTCCGGGATTTCCTGACACTGAGACTCGTCAGTGTCCGGGATTTGCGGACACTGTGATTCAGGCTCAGTGTCCGGGGTTTCCGGACTCTGAGAGGGGTCAGTGTCCGCATTCTCCGGACGCTGAGGCTCAGGCTCAGTGTCAGGGCTTTCCGGATGCTGAGGATCGTCAGTGTCAGGAGAATCCGGACGCTGGGAGTCGTCATCAGCGTCCGGGATTTGCGGACTCTGAAGGGGAAGGATCCGATACTTCGCCGTGCCGTTCTTCTGGCCCGCGCTCACCTTCTCCAGACAGCCCTTCTCGACCAGGGCCTTGATCACCGCGTAGATCTGGGCACGGCTGACCTGCGCCCGGCGGAGGACCTTCGCGGACTCCACGCTGGACCAGGTGATCCGCGTGGTGTCGCGGGCGTCGTCCGCCAGCACCAAGAGCGCGAGCTTCTCGCGGTGCGTCAGCGTCGTCGGGGCGTAGTCGAGCACCTCGACGTACAGGCGGCTGCCCACGGATCTCCTTGGGGGGTGGTGCGGGGGTGGTGCGGCCAGCCGGGGAAGTGACCGGCCGCACCTGGGGCGGAACGTCAGTGGAGAGGGGAGCCGTTCAGCACCGCGATCTCCTCGGGGATGCCGTTGTCGACGAGCGTCCGGATGTCCTCGAACGCCGCGGCAAGGACGTCACCGGGGCGCTCGATCTTGATGCCGAGACGGAGACCTTCCTTGCTCAGCCGGTACTTGAAGCGGGCGATCACCCGGTACGGCTCGGAGCCCTCGAACGGCCTGAGTGCGAGCGTCAGCGTCCCGGGGATCGTGATGTCCCCGCGGTGGCCGGCCTTCGCCTGAACGTCCTCGACGTACGAGAACCGGCGCTGCCCGGAGTCGAGACGCTGGGACGACTGGAACTCGGCGCTGGTGGTCGCCTGGAACGACTCGGCCAGCTCCAGCATCGTCGCGGAGTCCGGCTCCACCAGATCGACGAGGTTGTCCTCGATGAACTCGGCGAAGTCACCCTGCGGCATGAGGCGGTCGTCGATGCCCATCCACGCACGCCAGGCCGCGGTCGGCCGGAGAGAGAGGTGGAGGCGGTGCTCGGACCAGCGAGGGGCGTCCGACTGGTGTGCGTCCAGGACGGCGGTGATCGTGTGGCGCTCGACGTCCGCGTAGACCTCGCTGTCGAAGTCGCCGTGCTTGTCGAAGTAGGCCAGGAAGCTGTCGACGTCGCGGACCGTGGTGGTGCCGGTCTTCCTCGGGGGGACGCCCGTGAACTTGGGCCCGGTCAGGTCGAGCTGGTGGGCCTTTCCGTCCGGGGTGACGAGGCTGTAGACCTTGCCCGGGGTCAGCTCGGCGGGCCGGGCCGACCGGAGCGCGACGTCAACCACGGCCTGGGCCACGTTGCGCTGGTCGGGCAGGGGGAGACCGGTGTCGTAGGTGAGGACGGGCATCAGTTGGCGCTCCTGAGCTTCTGAGAGTTGGCGGGGATGGTGTCGACTTCACGGAGCCCTGTGATCACGGGCTGGCGCGGGTCGGTGCGGGAGAGGTTGCCGTCGTCGGTGACGAAGAAGATGCTCTTCGGGCGCTCGGCCTTGGGGGCCTTCACGGCAACGCTGTCGGTGACGGTCAGGGTCCGGCCGTCCGTACCGGAGATGGGCTTGACGTCGATCTTCAGCGCGAGGGAACCGGCCCGGCCGGTCTCTCGTACGGCGGCGAGCAGCTCGTGCAGCTTCTCGGACAGCTCGTCGTGCAGCGTGCCGCCGGACTGCTCCTGGAGGAACGCGGCGAACGGCCGGACCGTGCGCTGCTCCTCGTTCTCGGTGGACATGCGATCCCTTCGTGATTCGTGATCAGTGCCGCGCGACGGCTTGTTGCGCGGCGCGGTAGGTGTGGGCGGCGGCCCGGCGCTTGCCGGAGGCCACCGCGCGGGCGTCGAACAGGGCGCTGGCGCTCTGCGGGGACGGGGTGGTCCAGGCGCCGGCGGGCCAGCCGGGGCCGGTCTGGGGCTCCGGCTGCCCGGCGAGCGCGGCCGGGGTGTGCAGCGGGCAGCGCAGGCCGGGGAGGTACCGGCGGACGCCGACGACGGCGCGGCAGTAGGCGCGCTCGTCCCCGAGCCAGAGGCTGCACTCGGGCATCTGCTCGTCCATCGGTCTCCTTCCGGGGTGGTGGCCTGGTGCGCGGCCGGTGCAGAGGGGTCACGGCCGCGCACCAGGAGTCAGGCCGCAGCGGCGGCGCGGGCGGCCTTGCGGCGGCTGGCAGCAAGGTCATGGCGCTGCCCCTTGGTGAGCCCGCCCCGGATGCCGTGACGCATCTGATAGCCCTTGCCCTTCTCCTCGTCCATGGCGGCCTCCAGGCACTCGATCCGGATCTCGCAGCCGGAGCAGGTCGACAGCGCGAGCCGGGTGTCGGCCTGGTCCGCCTCGCGGAACCAGAGGTCGACATCCATGTCGCGGCATGCCGCCTTCGCCCAGTCCGGCGCGTCGGACGTCATGCCGACACCGCCGTGATCGTGGACACCCAGGCGAGAGCCTGGCTGTCGAGGCGCTCCCGGGCCCGGGTCACCGCGACGTACGCGAGGCGACCCTCCTCGCGCTTCAGCAAGACGTGCCCGGTCTCCGGATTCGGCTTCGGCGGCCGGAAGTCGGAGTGGATCCGCACGCGGTTCCACTCGCGGCCCTTCGCCTTGTGCGCGGTCGACACCACCAGCTCGGCGCGGTTCTCGGCGACGAGCTGGTCAGCGGCGGCCACGATCCGGTCGGTCCCGTGCTCATCGATGAGCTTCACCAAGACCTTCATCGACCCGTCTTCTTCCTCCGCGTACTCCCGTACGGCATCCCATGACGGGAACGCGATCAGTTCCGGGTGGTCGGTCGGGCGGCCGTCCTGAAGCGCCTCGGCAGCCCAGGCGAGGCGCTTGATCTCGGAGCCTCCGCCGACGAGTGCGACTTTCCGGCCGGTGGTCAGGGCCTCCATGACGATGCCCATGGCGCCGCTGTTGCTGCGGCAGAGGATCGCGTCCGGGGCGTCGACCGGGCCGATCGAGGAATCGCACTGGTCGAACCCAGTGAGCCGGAGGGGCGCGTCGATGACGCGGAGCCACCGGTTCGCCTCGTCGGCGATCGCCGGACCGAAGCGGAAACTCTGGGACAGCGTCAGCTCGGGGCAGCCGAGGGCCTGAACGAACCCATGGAGCGCGTCCCGGGCACCGCGCCACTCGTAGATCGCCTGCGAGCTGTCCCCGACCGCGATCCGCTGCGCGTGGTCCTGGTCCAGGATCACAGCCGCGAGGACATCGTTGGTGTCCTGCGCCTCGTCCAGCAGCACCACGTCGACCGGCAACTTCGGGCCGGACAGGGCCCAGAGCTTGAGGTAGTAGTCGTGGTCGAACCGCAGGACACCGTCCTCGGTAGTGAGGTCGGCCCACGCGGCGTGGGCGACGGGCAGCACCAGGGCGCCGAGCTGCTCCCGTACCTCCGGCTTGGTGAGCCCGTCGTACCTGGGCACGTGCCGGGAGGTGATCTCGGGGTCGCTGCTGTGGCACCAGCGGGAGATGGTGTCCAGCGCGCACCGCATGATGATCTTGCCGGTCATGGCCTTCGGCACGCCGAGGTCCGTCGGGATGGCGGGGGTCGCGCCGATGATGCCGAGGATCGACTTGACGTCGAGGGCCTGGGCTGCGGCGTGTGCGGTCTGGCGCGGGCGGTTCAGGCGCGGCAAGAACTTCGGGTCGAAGGCCAGGCCGTGCCCGGTGCTCGCCGCGACGTTGGCGGGGAAGCTGCGCCTCGCATCAGCCGCGATCGACTTGTTGTAGGCGACGTACGTCATCCGGCGGCGCGGGTCCGACTTCGCGATGAGCTTCAGCGTGCTCGACTTGCCGCATCCGGCGCCGGCCTGGAGGACCAGGTCGATGCCGTCGCCGTAGGTGTCGATGGCCTCGGCCTGCTCGGGGGTGGGGTCCACCACTGGGGTGTTCCTCCTCTCGGGGGTGGTGCGGGCCCCGCCGCGATCGGTCGGCGGGACCCGCAGTCAGTGGTGGATCAGGCGGCGGCAGGCTGCTGGGCGTCGAGGAGGCCCTGGACCATCGCGTTGAAATCCCCGGCCGGGTCGGCGCGGTCACCGAAGTTGGAGAGCGTGTCGAGCAGGGTGTTCGCCTCGTCGAGCGTCAACTCGTTCGCGGACCCGATCTGGCGGCCGATGATCAGCGCGGTCGCGTGGAGCCGACGCTCCCGGTCGTCCTTCGCGCCGAGGCCGACCTTGGTGAAGCAGGCGTGCATCATCCGCATCTGCGGCGCTGTCACCGGCGCGTCGCCGGTCGGCCCGGCCGGAGGCTGCTGGGGGGCCGCCGGGGTCGGCTGCTCCTGTCCGGCTTGGTTGCCGGTCGTCGGCTCCATCGCCCTACTCGGTGCGGCGGCTGTCTGCCCGGCGGTCGCCGGGGCCATCACCGACTTGAGCTGGCGGCCACGCTCCACGATCACGTCACCCAGCGACGTCGGAGCCCCGGTCACCGGATGCAGGACGGCCGACCCCAGCAGCCGGTACCGCTCCGCTCGCTTGTGCAGCGCCAGAGCCCCCGCGTAGGTCAGGTCCTCGCTCACGGCCTCGTCGAGCAGCGACGCCGAGTCCGGCACGGACTCACCGTCGTTCAGCCACTCCAGGACGGTTGCGGCCATGTCCGGTCCGGGACGGTTGATCACCGCGCCGGAGAGCGCCTGGCACCGAGACTTCGTAACGACGAGGGTGTTCTCCTGGTCGAGGTCGCCGACGATGTCGAACTCGTACTCCAGGCCCTCACGCTGCTCGGCCTTCGTGCCGACCTTGCGGACCGTCTTCTTCCTGGTCCGCTGGTCCTCCTCGACGACCCACTCGGACTTCGTGCGCAACGTCACAATGACGTGCCCGGGGTAGGCCAACAGGGCATCGATCATGGCCCGTTCGAAAGGCTTGGCGTCCTTCCAGCCGCCGAAGTTCCCGCCGCCCCCGCCTCGCTTGCCGATCGCGTCGACGAGTTCGAGCATGCCGCCCTGGCCCATCCAGAAGTGCGACAGCGAGTCGACGATCACGACGTCGAAGCGCGCGTCGGCGGCGGCGGCAAGGGCCTTGGGGAGGTCTCGGGGGTCGTACGTGTGCATCTGGAGGGTCTGGAACTCGAATCCCTGCCCGGACTTGCCTCGGGCGTACTTCGAGGCAGAGCCCCGCTCGGTGTCGATGAGGGCGACACTGTCCCCCATGGCGGTGGCCAGGGTGAGGGCGGTGAAGGTCTTGCCCGAGCCGCTGGGACCTTCCAGCGCGATGCGGGCTCGGGCCTGTTCGCGGGTGGCGGGGGCGAAGGTGAACGTCGTCACGAGGTGCTCCGGGTGCGCTGAGTGGGCATAGGGCGGGCGCCGGTGGCCTTGAGGACCCAGTCGGCGCAGGCGATGACCGCGCCGTACTTCGCCTTCTTCCGGCGGTGGATGGCGCGCGTGTCCGTGGCGCCGGGCTGGAACTCGATGGCGGCGTGGTCGCGGAGGCCAGCCGCGAGGTCGGCGCCGGTCTCGGCGCGCAGCTCGCTAAGCAGCCGCGCGGCCTCGGAGGGCGGCATCGGTGTGCGCCTCTTGGTGAGGGCCTGGTAGATGCTCGTGTAGGCGCTCATCCGGCCTCACCCAGCTTCACGCCCGCGACCCGGTACCACTCGCGGTACTCAGGCGAGCTCATGCCGGGCTCGGCGCCGTCCACGGGCGCCTGCATCGCGACGGCGGCGACCAGGGCGAGCGTCGCGTGGGCCTGTGCCTCGGCCGTCAGGGCGGCGCCGGTGGCCGGGTTGCCGTCTCCGTGGTAGTTGGCGAGGGCAAGCAGGCGCTCGGCCTCGTGGTAGTGCTCGGGGCCGTTCACCGCTCGCCGCCTTCCTGGGAGGCGGAGGTGTTGGTGCGGCCCACCGCCTGGCCGGTCTTCCAGTCGTCCTCGCCGTAGGCGTAGGGCTCCCACCGGCCGTCGAAGTACCGCCAGCCGATCGCGGTGCGCTCACCGTCTTCGGGGTGGGCGGTGACGGCGTCGCAGCGGAACTTCCACCCGTACTGAGGGAACTCGGGGTGGGTGTAGGTGTGGTCGGGCTGGAAGAAGTCAGGCACCTGGGCGGCGAGGAACTCGGCTCGGTCGGCGTGGTTGGCCGCACACTGCGGGCACAGCCAGCCGTCGCCATGCTGTTCCCAGCCTCGCTCGGCGGCCTTCGACGACCACTCGCCCCGGCGGCAGCGCGGGTTGGCGCAGCCGAGCAGCTCGCCAAGAGGAGTGGACTCGCCCGCCGCCTGCTCGCGGGTCACCGCCCGCCTGGCCTCGGCGGCGGCAGCGAAGAGCAGGCTCTTGGCAACCCCAGCAGCGACCTCATCCATGGCCGTCAGCTGGCTGATCTCGTTGACCAGCGCGGCAATCTCATCCGGCTCGCCGCTCAGTGCAAGTTCACCGAGGTCTTCGACCTTGCCGGTCAGGTCGTACGACGGCTCCTCGCGCATGGCCAGAGCGAGCGCAATGAGCGCGGCGGCCCGATCCGTATCGCGAGCAGCCTCCAGCTCGGCGACTCGGCCCTTCCAGTGGTTGCGGTCCGCTTCCATCGCGACCAGCTCACGAGTCCGCTCCGAGAGCAGGCCGGGCCCACGCTGGGCACGCTCCACCAGCTCAGCGTTTTCCGCCTTCAACCGTCGCCCGTACGCCTCACGGCCCCGAGCCTCAGCCACCCGCCGACGGAGCAGCCCCTGCACCTCCGTCAGCCGTGTCCGCAGCCCGTCGCGGTCGGCCTCGGCGTCAAGCAGACGACGCAGCACCGGCGCCGCCCGCTCCCCCATATATGAGGACAGGTTCAGGCAGAACAGGTCCTCCCACTTCGGGTGCTCGTGATCCTGGCGGTCAGCGATCGCCTTGCCGAACGACACGAGCAGGCTGTCGGTCGCGGGCTTCGCGTCGCCGAGCTGCTGCGCGATGACAGCCCGGCTCTCCGGGCTCAGGGCCTGATTCACGCCGACCCCCTACGACGCGTCTGACGGCGCTTCGCCGGAACCGAGATCAGCTCCAAGCCGATCCCGATTGCCACAGCCTCAGCCGCCGTACGCGCCCCCAACTTCTTGAAGAGCAGGCGGCGATGCGTCTTGATCGTGAACTCGGACAGGCACAGCCGCCGGGCCATATCCGCCGTACGCTCGCCCACCGCCAGCGTCCGCAACACCTCCCGCTGCTGGGGCGAGAGGACCACCTCCCGGTGCACCACCGGGACCTCGGGGTCGATCACAGCCGTCGTAGCGGCCCGAGCCAGCCCCTCCACCTGCCTCGTCGTCAGAGGGAGATCATGCTCGTCGGCGTGAGCGATCAGCGCTCCTCGGAACGTGCTCGTCAGCGTTACCTTCTGCTCCGGTGTCGTCACGCCGCACCCCCGGCGGCCGACACGGGAACCTCGTCCCGTACGGCCGTCAGCGGGCCGACGAACTCAACGACGCGCGCAAGCGAGCACCGCGCGTACGTCGGATCGTCGCGCCGGGACAGCAGCGGCATCCCGTCCGTACGAAGCTGCCGGTAGTCCCAGATGCCCCCCTTCTGATCCCGAAGGGGAAGTGCCAGGTCGAACACACCCCCGCCGTACCGGAACGGCATCGTCGCGGCGGCCACCGTCCGGGCCTCCGTCTGCGGCGCGTCATACGCCACGACCGAAACCCCGACGCCGCCTCGGTGTCCGGAGCCGATGTACGCGTACTCCGGCGACCCCGGCTCCTCCTCGGTGATACCGAGGTATCGGCACCACCCGGCCCACTGAGCCACGCTGGTGATCTGTGCCGAGACGAGCACCCGCTCGCGGCTCGTCCGTACGTCGAGCAGCCCGGTGCCGACAGCGTGCTCCCCACCCATCTCCGTACGGATCTGCTCCGCGAGCCGGGCAGCCCGGCCGAGCGCCGCATCCCAGGCCAGGGCCTGCGCCTCCAGCTCGGTGCGCGGCTCATCCGTCCACTGGCCGCCGCTCGTACGGCGCAGGACGATCAGGCTGTTGCGGCGCGGGTTGGCGAGGATGCCGGCCTCGTCGAGGGCAACCGCCAGCGTGGTGGCGGTGCGGTCGTCGGTGCCGGTGATCTCGCGGATCTTCGCGATTGCCCGAGGGATGGTTCTGTTTCCGCGACCTCGTTCGGATGGCGGAGTGGGGTTAGCCTGTGTGTTCACGGCCTACCTCTCGTTCTGGTGGGGTTGGTTGGGGTCGCCCTGGTGCTGGCGTGCGGGGGCGGCCCCGCTGTGTGTGGTCAGGCCGAGCGCTGGAGGCGCTGGCCTTCGAGAACCGCTGCCGGGTCGAATCGCCTGGACCGACCGACGTAGATCAGGCCGGGCCACAGCTCGCCACGGGCCCTCGCCTCCTGGATCTGCGCGTCGATCCACGACATCGACTTCCGCAGGAAGCGGGACAGCTCCGCTTGATCCATGAGCCGCTCCGGAAGGGCGGTCGGGCCCTCGCCAGGCTCCGTTCTCCGTGTAGATGTAGATTCGTCGAGCCTGAAAATGGCGTCCTCGAAGAAGTCGGCGATCTCCCGGTCGAGTGCAGCCGCGATGAGCTGTGCCGCTCGGTCGCTGCACGTCTCGCGGACGGATTTGCCGCCGCCGACGATGAAGCCGACATATGAAGGGGACAGGCCCTCGCCGGTCGGGTCGATCTCCTTGGTCTTGGCGGCGAGGAGGCTGACGCTCATGCCGGCGGCCTTCATGGCCTTCCGGATGGGCGCTCCGTGGTCTCGTCGTCGCATGGGAACCAACCTCTTCGGCTTGCTGTGGGCTGTGACGTGAAGGGGTGTGCCGGTCGCGCTGACCTGCACTATCTACAGTCTCTATGTAGATGGAGATTGAGTCAAGAGGGTGAGTGGCGTGGCCAGGTGCGGCACGTGTGCCCATTTGGGGCGTACAGGGGTGATGTAGGTGGAGTGGGAGCGGTCAAATCCTGGTCAGCGTTCTCCGGTCTACTTGCATATGTAGATGCCGATGCCGGACCATCTCCCTCGTGACTACCGGCCAAGACGACCCCGGCGACCACCCCGCCGCCGAGCAGGGCGAAGACTTGGGGGCGCTCCTCACGCGCGCGCTGGCCCAGGCCGACAGAACGCAGAAGGAACTCGCGGCGGCTGCCGGTATCCGGTACTCGACGCTGAACCACTGGGTGGCCGGCCGCCGGGGCACGTCGCGGGTGGACCCAGAGGTGTTCCGGGGCATGGCGGAAGTGCTGCGCCGCTGGGGAGCTGACGTCACGGTGCGGCAGATTTTCGCCGCCATCGGCCGACCGGTCCCCGGCCCGAGCGATCAGGAGCGCGAGGAGCGGCTTCTGAGGATCTACCGGGCTCTGTCGACCGACCGGCAACGAGACCTCATCCGGATCGCGGAAGCGATGGGGCGCCCGGCCTCGTGAACAGTAAGGGTTGCCTTACGAAGGGCGGTTTTTTGCCACTGATTTGACACTAAACTAGTTTGGCCAAACTCTTCGCACATCCTCCACACACAGGCTAGCCTCGGCTCCCTGCCGACCTCCCGCGGCGCACTTCGTACTTCGCTCGCGTACCTGGGGGGTTCCTGTGTGTATCCGTATCGCCGTGGTCGACTCGGACCAGTCGGAGATCGCCATCTGGGACCCGGACGCCGTCGAGATTCGCGTCCAAGGGGGCACCCATCCACACGACCTGATCAGAGAACTTCACGCGCTCCTGGCCATCGACCTCGGTGTGTTCACCACCGCCGCTGGCGCCGGCCTCCGCTGCTTCTGCGGAGCACCCCTCGTGCTCCCCGACCTTTCTTCGGTCCCAGCAGCCGTGCCCGGCGCATCGACTCTCTGATCAGGAGCACACCGCATGGTGCGCAAGAAGGCCCCCGCGAAGGCCTCCACCTCCACCACCAATCCACGTCCCAACCCGAGCATGCGGTGCGGCTGCCCGCCGTGCCTCGCGAAGTACCCGGGCGACCGGCCGCCCACCGACGAGCACATAGGGAGCTGGGAGGCGCGCTACACCGACCCCTCAGGTCGAGGCCGCAGCAAGAACAAGCCGACGTACTCCGCGGCGGTCGAGTTCCTTGAGGAGACTCGTACGGAAATGCGCAAGCGGACCTGGATCGATCCCGCCCGCGGCGAGATCACCCTCGGCGCCTGGTGGCGGCTGTGGTGGCCCACCCAGACCAAAGGCGAGCTGCGGATCGAGCACTGGACGCAGTCCCAGCTCCGGGACGAGGGGATGTGGCGCAACCACATCGCGCCCACTTTCGCTGGCGTCAAGCTGTTCGAGATGGAGTGGCGAGAGACCCAACTGTGGGTCAACGGGCTGCACGACGAGAACGGCGGCCCGCTCGCCGCCAGCTCGGTGACGAAGTGCTTCCAGGTCCTGGACCGGATGCTGGAAGACGCGAAGCGCGACAGGCGGATTCCCTTCAATCCGGCCGAGGGCGTGAAGCTGCCGACGGTGAAGAAGAAGCATCCGGAGGACAGGAGGCCGCCGAGCTATGCCCAGCTCTGGCTCATCCGCCACCAGCTCCCGAAGCACTTTCACAACCTTCTCGTCGTGGCGCAGGAGACCGGCCTCCGCTTCCAGGAGCTGGCCGGCCTCCGCTGGTGCAACGTCGACTTCGCTGGGCGGCGGATCCACGTTCGTGAGGTCCTGATCGAGCCGCGAGGGAAGATCAAGCGGAAGGCATACCCGAAGTCGGACGCGGGCCTCAGAACGGTGCCGATGACCGGGCTCGCGGCGCGCGCGTTGCGGGAGGTGTGGGCGGCGGAGCCGGGCGCCAGCCGTAACGAGTCGGCGCTCAAAGATGGGCTGTGCGAGAACGAGCTGGTGTTCCACGGGAGAAACAAGGTGCGCCGCGGATCCCGAACGAACGGCGGCGCGGGCGAGCCCTACCGGGCACCGCTGAGGCGGTCTGCGTTCCACCGGCTCTGGATTGCCGCCATCCAGGCCGCCGGAGTAGCACGGGCCACGGTCCGGACTGTCAATGTGCAGAAGCGGGACAAGGTCACCGGCCGGACCCGGGCAGTGAAGGAGGACCGTACGGACTGGTGGCCCGACTTCCACGACACCCGGCACGCGTTCGCCTCACGGCTCCACGCCCACGGGGTTCCGGAGGTTGTCACTCAGGAGATCCTCGGGCACGAGCGCGCTGGTGAGGTGACGTGGCTCTACACGCACGCGGCAGCCGACTTCGCGGGTCAGGTTCTGGCGGCACTGGAGGACGGGAAGCCTGGTGTTCCTGTCCGCAAACGTCCCCATCTGCGGCCGGTGCGAGCGGCGTGATGTCTGCCTCGGACACCACCCGAAACTACCCCGCTGCTACCCCAGAACTACCCCAGCGGGCGAGTGGGCCGGGCTGGGGTGAGGGTGGGTTGAGCTATGTAGACAGGTGTAGATGGGGCCTATCCCCTACATACGGTTGAGCTGCACGCATCAGCCTGTTAGGGGTCCATCCTGATAAGGATGAGGCCACAGGTTCAAATCCTGTTAGCCCCACCGCGACAATCGGGCCCGTACGGAGCATCTCCGTACGGGCTCGATTGCATTTGTCCGGCCGGCTGTTTTTCTGCCTGATCAAGGCCGTAGTTGGGTTGCGGGCAGGTCACCGATCGGTATCGGTCGGTGTGTATAGTCGGGCGGCAGAAGTCCCCTACGTCAAGGAAAGACGAGGTCGCGCGGTGAAGAAGCTTCTCCTGATCGCACTGGCCGCCATTGGCGGGCTCCTCGTGTACCGCCAGATCCAGGCGGATCGCGCCGAGCAGGATCTGTGGACGGAGGCGACCGACTCCGTGCCCGCAGGTTCGGGTGTGTGAGACGCAACAGTCCTGAAGAGTGGAAGCCCCGGCCGCCGAGCGGCCGGGGCTTCGTGCTGCCAGGGGCGTGGACCGGGGTGGAACGGGTGCGAGGCATTGGGGCCGGGAGGCGCGGGGGTGGTTCACCGGGCATGGGCCGCTTCACTGGCGCGAACTGTTCGCTTGCGCAAGCAAAGTCGTACGGGTGAACCGGGCGGGTGGGACAGTGGCGGATCCGCCGGGGCAGGATGGACGGACGCCGCGACCGCTGCGGCGCGTAGGGGCTTTGGGCCGGGTCCGGCAGGTCGGCGAGATCCGAACGAGAGGCCCTGGGTCCTGTCCCGCGAAGATTCGCCGGACAGGACCTGACGGCCGATAGGGCGAGGGGAAGCGCGTGAAGTGGCAGCGCAGCAGGGGCCGGGCGGTGTCGGCCGGGGCGGCGGCGACGGGCATGGCGGTGGCGGCGATATGCGCCGTGGTGGCACTGCCGGGGCAGGCGGTGGCGGCGGACGCCGAGCCGAGCCCGTATGTCTTCGACCCGGGGGCCCGGCGGATCGAGGGCGCGACGGGCGTCGGCGGGGCGAAGTCGCTGGCCGCGGGCGCCACGTACCGCGACTCGATCGAGCCGGGCGGCAAGCTGGTCTACCGGCTGGATCTCGACGCCCGGACGAACGCGTATGTTTCAGCGGTGGCCGTGCCCTCGCTCGGTACGACCGTCGCCTACGGGGACCGGATCAAGGTGTCCGTACAGGACCCACAGGGCCGCGACTGCTCCTCCAACGACGCGCAGTTCGGCTCGTCCGGCCGCTTTCCCCGGCCGCTGGCGGCGTACGCGTACCGGATGATCGAACAGGGCGCGCACGCGTGCCAGGAGGCCGGCCCGTACTACGTCGTCATCGAGCGGACCAGTGAGGACACCTCCTCCCCCGAGCCCTGGGAGCTGGAGATCCGCCATGTCGCCGAGCCGGGGCTCAAGGCGGCCGGTCCCACCGAGGCGCCTTCCGACTGGCCCAGCGCCTCGCCGGCGCCGGCCGGGGGTACGGCACGGGCGCGTGAGGGCGGCACGGGCTTCAACGACGCCGAGGACCTGGCCGACGGCGCGTGGACGGCGTCCATCGAACCGGGCGAGACGCTCTTCTACAGGGTGCCGGTGGACTGGGGGCAGCAGCTCTTCGCCACTGCGGGGCTGGGCACTTCGCCGGGGCGCGGCTTTGTGAGCGGCGCACTGGCGATGTCCCTCTACAACCCGGCGCGGGGGCTCGTCGACAGCGCCGGTTCGATGGCGTACTCCGGCAGGGAGAGGACCACCGCGCTCGACGCGCTGCCCCCGGTGGCGTACGAGAACCGTTTTGGTTCGCGTGCCGGGGACAAGGAGATGCGCTTCGCGGGCTGGTACTACCTGAAGGTCAGTCTCAATCCGCAGGTGGGCGAGGAGTTCGGCCCGGGGCCATACGGGCTGACGATGCGGGTGGACGTGGAGGGCGAGGCGCGGCAGGGGCCGGAGTACGACGGGCCCGCGGGCGATTTCACCGTGGCGGGCGGCGGTACGGACGGTACGGACGAGGCGGGCGGCACGGCGAGCGACAGCACCACGATGGCGGTGGTCGCGGCGAGCGGGATCGGCGCGGGTACGGCGCTGGTGCTCGGGCTGGGGGTGTGGACGCTGGTCGCGCGGCGGCGCGGACGCCGGAGCCAGGGCCCCGGGCGGGGGACGGGGG
>NZ_LATD01000439.1 GCF_000981895.1 Streptomyces odonnellii
CCCTCACCCTCCCTCCTCACCTTTATCGGTCACCCCCATCGGTCACCCCCATCGGCAGGAGATTCCTGTGACCATCACCCCGCCCGCACTGAGCGTCTTCGAGACCCTTGAGTCCGAGGTGCGCAGCTACTGCCGCGGCTGGCCCGCCGTGTTCGACCGGGCGCAGGGCAGCCGCCTCACCGACGAGGACGGCCACAGCTACCTCGACTTCTTCGCCGGCGCCGGAGCGCTCAACTACGGCCACAACAACCCGGTGCTGAAACGCGCGCTGATCGACTACATCGAGCGCGACGGCATCACCCACGGCCTCGACATGGCGACGACCGCGAAACGCGCCTTCCTGGAGTCCTTCCAGCATGTGGTGCTCCGGCCGCGCGACCTGCCGTACAAGGTCATGTTCCCGGGGCCGACCGGCACCAACGCGGTCGAGTCCGCCCTCAAGCTGGCCCGTAAGGTGAAGGGCCGCGAGTCGATCGTCTCCTTCACCAACGCCTTCCACGGAATGTCGCTGGGTTCGCTCGCCGTCACCGGCAACGCGTTCAAGCGCGCCGGGGCCGGCATTCCGCTGGTCCATGGCACCCCGATGCCGTTCGACAACTATCTGGACGGGCAGACCGAGGACTTCCTGTGGTTCGAACGGCTGCTGGAGGACCAGGGCTCCGGCCTGAACAAGCCCGCCGCGGTGATCGTCGAGACCATCCAGGGCGAAGGCGGCGTCAATGTCGCGCGCCCCGAGTGGCTGCGGGCGCTGGCCGATCTCTGCCGGCGCCAGGACATGCTGCTGATCGTCGACGACATCCAGATGGGGTGCGGCCGTACCGGTGCCTTCTTCTCGTTCGAAGAGGCGGGCATCACACCGGACATCGTCACGCTGTCGAAGTCGATCAGCGGGTACGGACTGCCCATGTCGCTCTGCTTGTTCCGCCCCGAGCTGGACATCTGGGAACCGGGCGAGCACAACGGCACCTTCCGGGGCCACAACCCGGCCTTCGTCACCGCCGCCGCCGCGCTCACCACGTACTGGGCGGACGGGCAGATGGAGAAGCAGACCATCGCGCGCGGTGAGCAGGTGGAGCGCGCGCTGGCGTCGATCTGCGCCGAAAGCGCTGCCATCGGCGGCGGCAGCGGCAGCGGCACGAGCGACGGAAGCCGTACGAGCCGTGGAAGCGGTACGGGCAGCCGAAGCGGTTCGAGCAACAGAAGCGGTACGAGCGGCACCGGCCGTACGAGCAGCGGTACGCACACGGGCACCGGCGCCGAATTCCGGGGCCGGGGCCTGGTGTGGGGCCTGGAGTTCGCCGACAAGGACCGGGCCTCCGCCGTCTGCGCCCGGGCGTTCGAGCTGGGGCTGCTGCTGGAGACGTCGGGCCCGGTCGGCGAGGTGGTGAAGCTGCTGCCGCCGCTCACCATCACCCCTGAGGAGCTGGACGAGGGCCTGCGCACACTGTCCCGCGCGGTCCTGGAGACCGCCTGACATGCCGTCGTACCCACCGGGCCACACCTCACGTACGCGCACAAGGAGCGTACGCGCACAGAAAGGCAGCGACACACCGTGATCGTCCGATCGTTCAAGGACATCGAGAACACCGACCGCCATGTGAAGTCGGCCTCGGGCACCTGGGAGAGCAAGCGCATCGTGCTCGCCAAGGAGAACGTCGGCTTCTCCCTCCACGAGACCGTGCTGTACGCGGGCACGGAGACATCGATGTGGTACGCCCATCACATCGAGGCCGTGCTCTGTGTGGCGGGCGAGGCCGAACTCACCAACGACGAGACCGGTGAGACGCACTGGATCCGGCCCGGCACGATGTATCTGCTGGACGGGCACGAGCGCCACACCCTCCGTCCCAAGACCGACTTCCGCTGTGTCTGTGTCTTCAACCCGCCCGTGACCGGGCGCGAGGACCACGACGAGAACGGCGTCTACCCACTGCTGACCGAACCGGCCGCACACCCGGCAGAACCCTCGGAGGAGGTCTGACGATGACCACCACTCCCGTACGCACGGAAAACACCGAGCGGACCGACCTCTACCCGACCCGTGGCCCCCGCGAGGTGATCACCCCGCGCCAGGACCCCGTCGTCTGGTCCGCGCCCGGCGACGCTGGCCCCGTCTCCCCGGCGGATCTGCGTGGCCTGGAGCGGGACGGCTTCCTCACCGTGGACGAGCTGATCGGTCCGGACGAGGTGGCGCTCTACCGCGCCGAGCTGGACCGGCTGATCTCCGACCCCAAGCTCCGGGCCGACGAGCGCTCGGTCATCGAGCCCAAGTCGCAGGACGTACGGTCGGTCTTCGAGGTGCATCGCATCAGCGAGCTCTTCGCCGGGCTCGTGCGCGACGAGCGGGTGGCGGGCCGGGCGCGCCAGATCCTGGGCTCCGAGGTCTATGTCCACCAGTCGCGGATCAATGTGAAGCCGGGCTTCGGCGCGTCGGGCTTCTACTGGCACTCGGACTTCGAGACCTGGCACGCGGAGGACGGTCTGCCGCGTATGCGGACCGTGTCGGTCTCGATCGCGCTGACCGAGAACTACGACACCAACGGCGGGCTGATGATCATGCCCGGCTCGCACCGGTCGTTCCTGGGCTGCGCGGGCGAGACCCCGCGCGACAACTACAAGCGGTCGCTCAAGATGCAGGACGCCGGCACACCGTCGCACGGGGCGCTGACGCGGATGGCGGACCGGCACGGGATCAGGCTCTTCACGGGCAGGGCGGGTTCGGCGACCTGGTTCGACTGCAACTGCATGCACGGTTCGGGCGACAACATCACGCCGTACCCGCGCAGCAATGTCTTCATCGTGTTCAACAGCGTGGAGAACGCGGCGGTGGAGCCGTTCGCGGCGCCTTCGCCGCGGCCGGAGTTCATCGGGGCGCGGGACTTCACACCGGTGCGCTGACTCCGCGCGGGACGGCGGGTGGGGCAGGCGGCACGAGCCTGCCCCACCCGTCGTGTTGCGTCAGCCCTCCAGGGACGGGTAGTCGATGTACCCCTTGTCGTCGCCCCCGAAGAAGGACGCCATCTCAGGGGTGTTGTAGGGGCCGCCGGCCTTCAGCCGCGCCGGCAGGTCCGGGTTGGCGAGGAAGAGAGCCCCGAAGGAGATCAGGTCGGCAGTACCGTCCTCGATCAGCTTCAGCTCGTCTGCGGTGGTGAATCCCTCGGTCGCGACGTTGAGGACGAGCGTTCCCGAGAACAGCTTGCGCAGGGCGGTCGTCAGCTCGCGGTTGTTCTCGATCAGGTGCAGATACGCGAGCCCGAGGGGTTCGAGCTCCTTCACCAGTGCCGTGTACGCGGCCTCCGGCTCGGGCTCCACGATGCTGTTGTACGGGTTTCCGGGCGAGATGCGGATCGCCGTGCGCGAGGCGCCGATCTCCTCGGCCACCGCGCGGGTCACCTCGACCGCGAAGCGGATACGGCTCTCCACGGAGCCGCCCCACTCGTCGGTGCGCAGGTTGGAGCCGGGGGCCAGGAACTGGTGGATGAGATAGCCGTTGGCGCCGTGCAGCTCGACACCGTCGAAGCCGGCGTCTATCGCGTTGCGGGCCGCCGAGGCGAAGTCCGCGATGGTCTGCCGTACTTCGTCGGAGGTCAGCTCGCGCGGGGTGACGAAGTCCTTCGGGCCGTCGTGCGTGTAGAGCTGGCCCTCCGGGGCGACGGCGGAGGCGCTCACCGGCACCAGACCGTCGGGCAGCAGGTCCGGGTGACCGATCCGGCCGGCGTGCATGAGCTGCGCGAAGATGACACCGCCCTTGGCGTGGACGGCGTCGGTGACCTTGCGCCAGGCCGCGACCTGCTCGGCGCTGTGCAGCCCCGGGGTGTCCGGGTATCCCTGGCCCACCACCGACGGCTGGGTCCCCTCGGTGATGATCAGACCGGCCGAGGCGCGCTGTGCGTAGTACGTCACCGTCGAATCGGTGGGCGAGTGGCCCGGGCCGAACGCACGGCTGCGGGTCATCGGGGCCATGGCGATACGGTTGGCGAGCTGCGTGCCCGAGAGGTCGATCGGGTCGAACGCGGTGGTCATGGGGGCTCCCAGAGCGGTAAATGACGGCACAACGGGCGTAACCGACCGGATATGTGGTCGGCCAAGCATTCAACAGTCGACGACTCTAGCTCATTCCTTGGCCGACCAAGCTAAACTCGTTCCCATGACGCAGGAGCTGACCTCGTGACCTCGGACCGGATGCCGGACCGTACGTCCGACCGCGCGGACGACCGTACGGACGACCCTGCCTGTACGAGCGACGAGCCCGGCACCGCGTGCGGCGGCCCGGTCAGCCACGCCCTGTCCCGCGTCGCCCGGCTGCACCGCATCGCGGCGGGCAAACTGCTGCGGCGCACGGGCCTGTACCCGGGCCAGGAACTCCTGATGATGCGCCTCTGGTCCGCCGGTCCGGTGCGCCAGTCCGAGCTGATCAAGTCGATGGACCTCGACCCCTCGACGGTCACCAAGATGCTCCAGCGCCTGGACCACGCGGGGTACGTGAAGCGTTCCCCCGACCCGGAGGACCGCCGGGCGGTCCTGGTCGAGGCGACCCGGGAGAGCTGCGCACTGCGCTGGGAGGTCGGGGACGCCTGGGCGGACCTGGAGGACCACACGCTCGCGGGCCTGGACGCCACCGAACGGGCACAACTGGCGCGGCTGCTGGCGAAGGTGGAGGAGAACCTCTGCAAGGAAACAGCGGACTGCCCCCACCGCCCAACAGACGCCTGCTGAGGCCCGGGGCACTTGGGGAGGGGAAGTAGGGTCATGGGCCGGCTGGACCAACTGCGCGGCGGCCTGGCCGAGTTCTGCGCCGACGCGCTGACCGCGCACGGCTGCCCCTCGGTCTCGGTCGCGGTGGCCGAGCGGGGCGAGGTGGTGCTCGCCGAGGCGTACGGTACGGCCGACACCGCCACCGGCCGCCGCGCCACCCCCGACACGGCGTACGGGGTCGCCTCCGTCACCAAGCCGGTCACCGCGACCGCGATCTGTCTGGCCGCCGACGAGGGCCTGCTGAACCTCGACGAGCCCGTCCCCGTCCCCGCGCATCCGCTCCCCCGGAACCGCGGCCAGGACCGGTGGCCGGCCCCGACCGTGCGCCAGTTGCTCCAGCATCGCGGCGGGCTCGGGGCGTACTACGCCTGGGAGTACGGTGACGGCGCGGCGGCGATCGACGCCGACGCGTACACGAAGCTGTACCGCGAGCCCGGCACCGGCTTCGAGTACGCCAACCTCGGTTACCGGCTCCTGGGCAAGCTGCTGGAGTCGGCCGGCGGGCGAGAGCTGGGCGCCTTCATCAGGGAGCGGGTGTTCGAGCCGCTCGGCCTCGCTGGCTGCCATGTCGGACGTACCTATCCGGGGCCGGGCCCCGCCGCTGTCCGCTACACAGCCGGCGGACGGGCCTACCCGGACTACGGCTGCGACCACCCCGGCGCCACGCTCGGCTGGGCCCCGGCAGGCGAACTCGCCCTTTTCGCCCAGACATACGAGCGGCTGCTGAAGCCGGAGACGGCGGCAGCCGTGCGGGCCGCGATCCCGGTCAACGACCGCCTCGGCTACGGACTCGGCTGGTGCGTCTCGTACGGCGACGGGCCCGTGGTGCTGAGCCATGGCGGCGGCGGGGGCGGTGTGGCGTCGATGACGGTCGCCGTGCCCGAGCGGGAACTGTCCATCGCAGTGCTGTCCAACTGCACGTCCAAGGCGGCCCGGGACGCGACCGTCCGGTATGTACTGGACACGCTGGTGCCGGGCGACATCCCCGCGGAGTCCATCTCCCCGGTCGTCCCTGACCGGGAACGCCCGTTGCACCTGCCGGAAGGAGGCGCGTGGTCGGGTGCGGTCGGCACGCCCCGGGGCGAGATCCCCATCGGCCTCCGGGTCCTGGCGGGCGGCCGGATCGGACTGCGCCTGGGCCACGACGAGATGGTCAGCGAGGCCGTCGCCTCCGACGCCTGGGACCTGCGGGCCTTCCTCCCTCTGCAGATGCCGACCGCCGACGCCCGGATCAACAGCCCGTGCCTGTTCCTCGGTCTCCGGCGCGAAGGAGACCGGCTGGTCGGCGTGGTCCACGCGTACAAGAACGGCGAGTCCGACGGCCTGCTGGGCAACTACCTCTCGTACCCCTGCGAACTCGCGCTCCGGTGAACCAAGTCGTGCGGGTGGAGCTAGTCCGCGATGACGTTCAGGGCTCGGTCCACGTCCGCCGTGGTGTTGTAGAGGTGGAACGCGGCTCGCAGATAGCCCGCGCGGAGTGAGACCGCCACCTCCGCGCGCTGTAGGTCGGGGTGGCGGTGCGTCAGGCCCGGGACGGAGACGATCGGCGAGTTCCCGGGGACCGGTTCGTGTCCGAGGGCGGTCAGGCCCTCGCGGAAGCGGGCGGCGAGGGCGGTGTTGTGCGCGTGGACCGCTTCCGTTCCGATCTCCTCCAGCAGCGCGAGGGACTCGGCGGCGCCGTGGTACGAGAGGAAAGACACCGGCTCGTCGAAACGGCGTGCGGAGTCGGCCAGTTGCTCGACCGGACCGTATGTACTGCCCCAGATGTCCCCGCCCGAGATCCAGCCCGCGTGCAGCGGTACGAGTGAGTCCTGGACCTCCTCCCGCACGGTGAGGAAGGACGTACCGCGCGGGCAGACCAGGAACTTGAAGCCGCCGGTGACGGTGTAGTCGTACGCCCCCGGGTCGACCGCCAGCCAGCCGGCCGACTGCGTGGTGTCGACGAGCGTACGGGCACCGTGCGCGGCCGCGGCAGCCCGTACCGCGGCCAGATCCGCGGTCCTGCCGTCCGCCGACTGCACCGAGGAGAACGCGACCAGCGCGGTGCCCGGGCGTACCGCCTCCGCGAGGTCCTCCAGCGGTGCGTACCGCAGCTTGAGGTCGCCACGGACGGCGAAGGGGTTGATCACCGAGCTGAAGTCCCCCTCGGGGAAGAGGACTTCGGCGCCGGTCGGCAGCGAGGCCGAGACCAGTCCGACATGGACCGCGACCGCGCTGCCCACGGCGACCCGCTCGGCCGGCACTCCGGTGAGCCGGGCGAAGGAGGCGCGGGCGGCGTCGACGGTCTCGAAGCTCCCTGAACCGGTCCCCCGCCCGGTCCCGTTCAGCTCGGCCAGCGCCCGTACGGCGGCGATGGTCCTCCGGGGCAGCAGACCGCAGCTCGCGGTGTTGAGATAGGTGATCTCCGGCGCGAACTCGGCGCCTCCCAGGGTGTCCATGAACCCACCCTGGAACCCGGTCACCTCTTAGTCAATTGCGCAATTCTGATGGGCGTATCCAAGCAATGCTTATGAATGGGCTCCGGCCTGCGGAATCTCACAGGAACCGTCGGTGTCGCAGACCGCGCCGCTCGCGGACTCGTTACGGACGGCGGGCGCGAGCGGTGTGAGCACACGGCTCTCCCATGCCTGCTCCAGCGCCTGGGTGAACAGCTCGGCCGGCTGCCCGCCGGACACCCCGTACCGCCGGTCGAGTACGAAGAACGGCACCCCGCTCGCCCCCAGCGCGGCGGCCTCGCGCTCGTCGGCCCGTACGTCCGCGGCGTACGCGTCGGGGTCGGCGAGGACCGCACGGGCCTCCGTCTCCTCCAGACCGGCGTCGACCGCGAGGGAGATCAGGGTCTCGTCGTCGAAGACGGAACGCTCCTCGGCGAAGTTCGCCCGGTAGGCGAGGTCGAGCAGCTCGTCGTGCCGGCCGCGGGCCTTGGCGAGATGGAGCAGCCGGTGGATGTCGAAGGTGCTGCCGTAGTCCCGCCCCTCGATCACATAACCGAGCCCCTCGGACCGGGCGTTGGAGGCCACATGCTCCTCCATCGCGAGCGCCTCCTCACGGGTCCGCCCGAACTTCTTCGCGAGCATGTCCGTCACCAGCCCGACGTCCCCCTTGGCCCGCCCGGGGTCCAGTTCGAACGAGCGGTGCACCACCTCGACCTCGTCCCGGTGGGCGAAAGCCGCCAGCCCCTTCTCGAACCGGGCCTTCCCGATATAACACCAGGGACACCCGATGTCCCCCCAGATCTCCACCCGCACAGTCCCGCTCCCTCCGTCCGGCATACCGGCCCCCCATCATACGGAGGGACCCTCCACC
>NZ_LATD01000044.1 GCF_000981895.1 Streptomyces odonnellii
GTCGAGGACGGTGTAGGCGGTGGGTACGGCGGGGGCGGGCAGGAGGTCCGCGAGCGCGGCCCGGAGCGCGACGCCGTCCGGCGTGTGGCCGGCCGTACCGACGACATACGCCACGAGGGCGTTCTCGCGGACGGTGACGGCCGCCTGGGCGACGGCCGGCAGACGGACGAGAGCGGCCTCGATCTCGCCGAGTTCGATCCGGTTGCCGCGGAGTTTGATCTGCCGGTCGGTGCGGCCGAGATATTCGACCGTACCGTCGGCCCGCCTCCGGACCAGGTCGCCGGTGCGGTACATCCGGCTGCCGGGCGGGCCGTACGGGTCCGCCGTGAAGCGTTCGGCGGTCAGCGAGGGCCGGCCGTGGTAGCCCCGGGCGAGCTGGACACCCGTGAGGTACAGCTCGCCGGGAACATCGGCCGGGACCGGACGCAGACAGGTGTCGAGCACCCGCAGACCGGTGTTCCAGACCGGCCGCCCGATGGGGACGGTGGTGCCGTACGGGGTCCCGTCGGGGCGGTACGTGTGATGGGTGACGTCGACAGCCGCCTCGGTCGGACCGTACAGATTGTGCAGCGGCACCCCGGTCAGCGTGTGCCAGCGGCTCGCGGCGGAGATGGTCAGGGCCTCGCCGCTGCTGAAGACGCGGCGCAGGCCCGCGGCCCAGCCGGGGTCGCCGGTGACGTCGTCCGAGGCGAGGAACGCTTCGAGCATCGACGGCACGAAGTGGAGGGTGGTGACGCCCTGTTCGCGGACGAGCGCGGTGAGATAGGACGGGTCGCGGTGTCCGTCGGGCCTGGCGAGGACGACGGCCGCGCCCTCGGTCAGCGGCCAGAAGAACTCCCATACGGAGACGTCGAAACTGGACGGGGTCTTCTGGAGGACCCGGTCGTCGGCCCGGAGGCCGTACTCCCCCTGCATCCAGGCCAGTCGGTTGCGGATCGCGCGGTGGGTGACGACGACGCCCTTGGGGCGGCCCGTGGAACCGGAGGTGTAGATGAGATACGCGGGGTCGTCAGGACCGGCGGCGGTACCGGCGCCGGGGGCCGCCCCGGGGGATTCGTCGTACGGCCCGTCCAGGACGAGCACCGTCAGGCCGTCGGTCCGGGGCAGCCGGGCGGCCGAGTCCGCGACGGTGACGACGGTACGGGCGCCGGAGTCGGCCAGCATGTGGGCCACCCGGTCGGCGGGGTAGTCCAGGTCGACCGGGAGATAGGCGGCGCCGGACTTGAGGACACCGAGGAGCGCGACCATCAGTTCGGCGGAGCGCGGGACGGCGACGCCGACGATCCGGTCCGGCGCGGCGCCCCGGGCGCGCAGCCGCCGGGCCAGGGACTCTGCGCGGGCGTCCAGTTCGGCGTAGGTCAGGCGCTCGTCGCCGGAGATCACGGCCGTCGCGTCGGGGGTGCGCCCGGCCTGCTCCTCGAAGGCGGCGGACAGGGTGACGGGCCGGACTCCGGTCGCGGCCCCGGTGAGCAGGCTCTCCGTCTCGGCCAGTTCGCGTGGGGAGAGCAGACCGATCCGCGCGGCCGGGCGTGCGGGATCGTCGGCGAGTGCCTCCAGGATCAGGGCGAGCCGGTCGGCGACGGCGCGTACCGTCTCGGTGTCCAGCCGCTCGGTGTGGTGCTTGAGGCGCAGATCGAGCCGTCGGCCCGGCTTGACGACAAGGGCCAGGGGGTAGTGGACGGCGTCGTGGAACTCGTGCCCGGTGATACGGATCGTGTCCGACGGGTCGCGCGGACCGGTGTCGGCCGGATAGTTCTCGAACACGAGCAGGGTGTCGAAGAGTTCGCCGCTGCCCGCGAGGCCCGCGGTCCGCTGGATCTCCGCCAGACCGAGGTGCTGGTGGTTCAGCAGCCGTGCCTGCTCGTCCTGGAGCCGGCGGAGCAGCGCCGCGAGCGGGTCGGCCGGCTGCCAGACGAAGCGGGTCGGCAGGGTGTTGATGAACAGGCCCACCATGGACTCGATGCCGTCGACCTCGCCGTCCCGTCCGGAGACGGTCGTGCCGAACACGACGTCGTGCCGGCCGGTGAGCCGTCCGAGCAGCAGGCCCCAGGCGCCCTGGACGACGGTGCCGAGGGTGACGCCGAGTTCACGGGCCCGCGCCGCCAGCCGCCCGGTCGTCCGCTCGGAGAGTTCGAGACGGATCTGCCCGGGACGGACGGGACCGGGGCCGGCCGGGGCCGGGACCAGCCGGGTCGGCTCGTCGAGACCGGTCAGAGCGGTGCGCCAGGCCGCACGGGCGGCCTCGCGGTCGAGTGCGGCGAGATGGCGGAGATGGGAGCGGTACGGGGCCACCGCGGGCAGCATCGGCGTACCGCGGCCGTACGAGGCCATCAGCTCGCGGTGCAGCACGGGCAGCGACCAGCCGTCCGCGACGATGTGGTGGAAGGTCAGGACGAGCGCGGCGTCCTCGGGCCCGTACCGTACGAGGGCGCACCGCAGCAGCGGTGGCCGGGCCAGGTCGAAGCGGTGGGCACGTTCGTCGGCGGCGACGGCCTCGGCGAGCGGCTCCCTGACGGACGGGTCCTGGGCGGACAGGTCGACCTCACGCCACGGCAGCGCGACCCCGCCCGCGATGATCTGCACGGCGCGGCCGTCGGTGCCGTGCTGCCGGAAGGCGGCGCGCAGCGGTGCATGGCGGTCGAGCAGACCCTGTGCCGCGGTGCGCAGCGCTTCGCCGTCCACCGGTCCGGACAGCTCGATGATCTGCTGGACGGTGTACGCGTCGGCGTCGGAGCCGCCTGCGAACGAGTGGTAGAAGAAGCCCTCCTGGAGCGGGGCCAGGGGCAGCAGGTCCTCGATGAGAAGCGGGTCCGTGCCCTGGAGTTCGGCGATGTCGTCCGGGGTGAGGGCGAGGAGCGGCCCGTCGGGGGCGGCGGTGCCCGGCTCCGCGCGGTCGGCGGTGACGGCCGCGAGGGCGGCGACCGTACGGTGCCGGAAGACGTCCTGGGTGGTGAGCCGGACGCCCGCCGCACGGGCCCGGATCAGCAGTTGGATGGCGTTGATGCTGTCCCCGCCGACCGCGAGGAAGTCGTCGTCGACGGTGACCGACCGCAGGCCGAGCACCTTCGCGTACAGCCGGCAGAGCAGTTCCTCACGGGCGTCGCGCGGGGCCCGGCCCGAGCTGAGAGCCCCGTAGTCCGGCGCGGGCAGAGCCCTCTCGTCCAGCTTCCCGCTGGGCGTGACGGGCAGCCGGTCGAGCGGGACGAGGGCCGACGGCACCATGTACTCGGGAAGCCGCTCCGCGGCGTGGGCGCGCAGGGTCCGCAGCAGCGCGGTGATGTCCCGGAAGGGCGCGGGCCGGTTGGCGTACGGGAAGGTGCCGCCCGGCCGGTACACCGGGCCGACGGGCGACCCGCCCGCGGCGAGAACGACATCGAGGCGCCCGTCGTCGGCGTGCCCGTTCCAGGTCACCGCGGCGCGGTAGCCGTGGCGGCCCGCGAGCCGGTGGAAGTCCTCGGGGTCGGTCCCGTCCGGGGCGGGGGTGCTGCTGTCCTCCAGCAGCCGCAGCGCCGAAAGGTCCTCCCCCAGACGCCCGTTGGGCACTCCGGTGACCCGGATCCGGGCGGGCCGGGTACGGAGCAGTTCGTCCAGCCCGGCGAGGCCGTCGAGCGCGGACCAGCGCACATCGGGCGCGTCGCGCACATCGCCGGCCGGTGCCGCCGTCTCCCGTGCGCGCAGTACCACGTCGTAGCGGTAGCGGCTCAGTTCGTTGTGGTGCGTGGCGCGCTTGACGAGCACGTCCGCCTCGAAGTCCGGCAGCTCCGGCACGGCGGTGAAGTAGTCCGGGTCCAGGAGCAGTTCGCCCTCCCAGCTCACCGAGCGCTCCACCGCCGTCCGCAGTGCCGTCTTGTCCGGGTCGTCGGACACGGCCGGCCGACGGCTCTCCACGGCGGCGCGCAGGGTGCGCAGCAGCCGGAGGTTGCGGATGTCGCCCAGGAAGATCCTGCCGCCGGGAGCCAGCAGTGCCGCGCACTCGCGCAGTACGCGGGAGAGATAGCCCTCGCTCGGAAAGTACTGGATGACCGAGTTGATGACGATCGTGTCGAAGAAGCCCTTGGGCAGTCCGTCGGTCTCATGGGCCGGCCGGGCGCTCAGTTCCACCCGGGACGCCAGGCCGGGCACCGTGTCCACCTGGGCACGCAGCGCCCGCAGCGCCTCGTGCGAGACGTCCGTACCCCAGTACGCCTCGCTGTCCGGCGCGAGCCGGGACAGGATCAGTCCGCTGCCGACGCCGATCTCCAGCACCCTTCCCGGGGAGCCCAGTTCGCGGATGCGCTCGACGGTCGCGTCGCGCCACTCCCGCATCTCCTCGACGGGGATGGGAGTGCCGTCGTACATGCTGTTCCAGCCCGCGAAGTTCTCCCGGACGGCCCCCTCCTCGCTCCGGCCCTCGGATCCGGCGGCGCTGTAGAACAGCTCGTGGAGGTCCTTCCACTCCTCGACCCGGCCGGTCTCGTCATCCGGCCCGGCGTCCAGCGAGGGGACGATGTACGCGGCGAGCCTGCGCTCTCCCGGGCGGTCCTCGCGGGCGACGACCGTGACCTGTTCGACGGCGGGGTGAGCGCGCAGCACGGATTCGATCTCGCCCGGTTCGACACGGAAGCCGCGGATCTTGATCTGTGTGTCGGTCCGGCCGAGGAACTCCAGCCGCCCGTCGGCCTTCCAGCGCACCAGGTCGCCCGTACGGTAGAGCCGCTCCCCCGGCGCGCCGAAGGGGTCGGCGACGAACCGCTCGGCGGTGAGGCCGGGCCTGCCGAGGTAGCCGCGGGCGAGTCCCGCGCCACCGAGATACAGCTCGCCGGGCACACCGTCCGGGACGGGCCGCAGCCGTGCGTCGAGGACATAGGCGCGGGTGCCGGGGTCGGGGACACCGATGGGGACGACCGCTCCGGGCGGGGTGTCGGGGTCGCACAGGCCGAGGGTGGAGTTGGTGGTGGCCTCGGTCGGACCGTAGGCGTTGAACATCATCCGGGTTCGCGCGTACCGGCCGACCAGTTCGGGCGAGACCCGCTCGGTCCCGGCCAACAGGGTCGCGGTGGCCGGCAGAGCGGCCTCCTCGGGCATCGCGGCCAGCAGGGCGGGGGGCAGGATCATAAAGGTGATCCCGTGCGCGACGGCATAGTCCGCGAGGGGCACACCGGGCACCCGCAGCTCGCTCGGTACGACGACGAGACGGCCGCCGGAGAGCAGCCCCAGGCACAGGTCCCAGAAGGCCACGTCGAAGCTGGGCGAGGCGAATTGCAGTACGCGGCTGTGCGGTCCGATGCCGAAACGTTCGCTCTGTGTGGCGACGAGCTTGGCGACACCGGTGTGGGAGAGAACGACCCCCTTGGGCCTGCCGGTGGATCCGGAGGTGTAGATGACGTACGCGGCGTTCAGGACGGACAGCGCACCGCCGCGGTCGGCGTCGGTGGGACCGTACGCGGGGCACTCCGCCAGTTCGGCGGCGGTCTCCGGCAGGTCCAGTACGAACCGCGGCACCGTGTCCCGCGCCGGGAGGCCGTCGGCGGCGTCGGCCGTGGTCACCAGGCAGACCGGTCCGGCGTCGGCGAGCATGTACGCGATCCGGTCGACCGGGTAGTCCAGGTCGACGGGCAGATACGCGGCGCCGGACTTCAGTACGGCGACCTGGGCGACGATCATCTCGGCGGAGCGGGGCAGGGCGAGGGCCACGACCCGCTCGGGGCCCGCGCCCCGGGCGATCAGCGCGTGGGCGAGCCGGTTGGCCCGCTCGTCCAGTTCCGCGTAGGTGTACCGCGTGTCCTCGAAGACCAGCGCGATCGCGTCGGGGTGCCGCTCGACCTGCTCGGCGAACATGGCGGGCCAGGTGGCGGCCGGTACGGAGTGCTCGGTGGCGTTGCGCTCCACGAGCAGCCGGTGCCGTTCGGGCGCGGTGGTCAGTTCCAGTTCGGCGACCGCGGTGCCGGGGCGGGCGAGCCCGTCCGTCAGCAGCGTCTCGTAGTGGCCGAGCAGCCGGTCCATGGTCGCTTCGTCGAAGAGATCCTGCCGGTATGTCGCCCGCACCGCCCCTGGCGCGACACTGAGCGCCAGATCCAGCGGGCCTGTCGGCTCCTCGGGCCTGCCTGCGGGGGTCCCCGGACCGGTGTCGGTGCCTGGAGCCGGATCAGCGCCGGCCGCGACGGCTTCGGCGGTGTCGAAGGCGACGTTGAAGAAGTGCCCGCCCGCGCGGGTGGGTTCGGGCCGCAGCTCGTCGACGAGCACGGACAGCGGGAGCCGGTGCCCCTCCGCAGCCCTGCGCGCCTCGGCCACCCGTTCCACCAGTTCCCGGAACGACGGAGTGCCGTCGAGGCGGACATGGACCGGCAGTGCCTCATGTCCGACAGTGATGCCGGCCGCGCCGCTGTAGCGGTGCAGCAGCGCGAAGAACGCGGCGAGCGAGGTCTCGTCCGTCGCCCGCACGGCCAGGCTCCGGGTCCGTACGCCCCACTCCCCGGACGGCACCGGGGGATAGGGACGATCGGCGGGCAGCGCCGTTTCGGCTGAGGACACCGCCGGCAAGTCGCGCCAATAGCCGATGACTTCTTCGATACCCGACACGTCGGCCGCGCCTCCCCAAACAGTTCGGTCCCCGGGTCGAGCCCGAGTCGCCGTCATACTAAGGTAAGGGTTACCTAATCAGATAGGGGCACTCGCCCTCGGGTCACCGGGGGCGCTGGCTACAGTGAGTGCCCGGCCACAGTGAGGACATTGACGTGGAGAGAGCTCGGTGACCGGGGCGAAAACCCCGCGCGCGGTGCTGCTGGTGGCGGTGCCCGGCGGCACCCTGGCCGCCCTGTGCCTGCTGTCCATCGCGTTCGGCGCTTTGAGCGTGCCGCTCGACCAGGTCGTGTCGACCCTCTTCGGGAATCCCCCGAACTCCCGGATCGACAATGTCATCTGGTCGGTCCGGCTGCCGCGTACCGCGCTCGGGCTGGCGGCGGGAGCGGCCCTCGGGCTCTCCGGCTGTCTGATGCAGGCCCTGACGCGCAATCCGCTCGCCGACCCGGGTGTGCTCGGCGTGAGCGCGGGCGCCGCCTTCGCCATCGCCGTCTCGGTCGGAGTGCTCGGGCTGAGCACCGTCTACGGATACATCTGGTTCGCCTTCGCGGGCGCGCTGTTCGCGAGCGTTCTGGTGTATCTGCTGGGCGGACTCGGACGGTCCGGTACGACGCCGGTGAAGCTGGCGCTGGCCGGTGTCGCCATCACCTCCCTGCTCTCCTCCTTCACCAGCGCCGTCGTCCTCACCGACCCGGACGCGCTGAACCGGTTCCGCTTCTGGGAGGCCGGCTCGCTCGCCGGACAGAACAGCGACAGCCTCGCTCAGGTGCTGCCGTTCCTCGCGGTCGGCGCCGTACTCGCCCTGTCCCTGGCCCCCGCGCTCAACAGCCTCGCCCTCGGTGACGATGTGGCGGCTTCGCTGGGCACCCGGCTGGGTCTGATACGGGTGGCGGGGGTGCTCGCCGTCACACTGCTCACGGGCGGGGCGGTGGCCGTCATCGGACCCGTGGTCTTCGTCGGTCTCGTCGTCCCGCACATCGCGCGTATCCTCACCCAGGCGGCCGGGATCGGCCCGGACCACCGCTGGCTGCTTCCGCTGTCGGCCGTGCTGGCACCGTGCCTGCTGCTTCTCGCCGACATCGCCGGACGCCTGGTCGCACGGCCGGTCGAGATCCAGGCCGGCGTTCTCGTCGCCTTCGTCGGCGGCCCGTTCTTCATCGCGATGGTCCGCCGCCGCCGACTCGCGGAGCTGTGAACATGACCGGTCTGCTGTCCCCCCGTACGGCCCGTACCGTACGTTCCGGCCCGCGCCTGCGCGCCCGTATCGCGTTCCGGCTGACGCGCCCGCCGGTCTCCGGGGTGCTGCGGCCCCGGCTGGTCGTCGTCGGCGCCGGTCTGGCACTCGCCGGCTTCCTGGTGTTCTGCCTCGGCATGTCCGTGGGCGAGGTGCCGATCGGCGTCACCGAGGTGATGCGGTCCCTCGTCGGCGCGGGCGATCCGGCCACCGCCCTCATCGTCCACGAACTGCGGCTGCCGAGAGCGCTGACCGGGCTGCTCGTCGGTATCGCCTTCGGCATGTCGGGAGCCCTCTTCCAGACCATGACGCTCAATCCGCTCGCCAGCCCGGACATGATCGGTATCACCCAGGGCGCGGGCGCCGCGGTGGTGGCCGGTGTGGTCCTCGGCTGGGACGCGGGTCCGAGCACCCAGTCGCTGGGGCTGCTGGGCGCGCTGGCCACCGCGCTGCTGGTGTACGCCCTGGCCTGGAAGCGCGGTACGACCGGCTACCGGATCGTGCTCGTCGGCATCGGCGTCTCGTGGGTCTGCACCAGCCTGACGGACTATCTGATGGCGTACGGCGGCCAGTTCGAGGCACAGGCGTCGCTCGGCTGGCTCGTCGGCAATCTCAACGGCCGCGGCTGGGGCGCCGTCGGCCCGCTGGCGACCGCGCTGGCCGTGCTCGTACCGGTCGCGCTGCTGCTCGGCCGCCGGCTGCGGACGCTCCAGCTCGGCGACGATGTCGCGAAGGGGCTGGGGACACCCGTACAGCCGGTCCGGCTGGCCACCCTGCTCACGGGAGTCGGACTGATCGCGTTCGGCACCGCGGCGGCGGGCCCGGTCGCCTTCGTGGCGCTCGCCGCGCCGCAGGTCGCGCAGCGGCTGGCCCGTACCGCCTGGCCCCCGCCGCTCACGGCCGGACTCACCGGCGCCGTGACGGTGCTGACCGCCGATCTGCTCGCACGCGAGGCGGTCCCGGGCACCGAACTCCCGGTCGGCCTCGTCACCGGGGTGCTCGGCGCCCCGGTCCTGCTCTGGCTGCTCGTCCGTGCCAACCGCGTCGGCTCAGGAGGCTGAACCCGTGTCATCGAACCCCGCGCACCACGAGGGCCCCGACCTGAGGGCCGAGGGCCTGCGGCTGGCGTACGACGACCGTGTGGTCGTCGACGGCATCGACGTGGCGATACCGCCGGGCCGGATCACCGCGATCGTCGGAGCCAACGCCTGCGGCAAGTCCACGCTGCTGCGGGCGCTCGCCCGGCTGCTGTCGCCGCGCGCCGGCGCCGTACACCTCGACGGCGTGGCCCTGCGCTCCATCCCGACCCGGGAACTGGCCCAGCGGCTCGGCATACTGCCGCAGAGCCCGGTCGCGCCGGAGGGGCTGACGGTCGTCGACCTGGTCGGCCGCGGCCGGTCACCGCATCAGACATGGTGGCGGCAGTGGTCGAAGAGCGACGAGCAGGCCGTCCACGACGCGCTGCGCGCCACCGGCATGACGGACCTCGCCGAGCGCCCCGTGGACGAACTCTCCGGCGGGCAGCGGCAGCGCGCCTGGATCGCGATGGCGGTCGCCCAGGGGACTCCCGTACTGCTGCTGGACGAGCCGACGACCTATCTCGACCTGGCGCACCAGATCGATGTGCTCGACCTGGTCAAGGACCTCAACCGGCACGAGAAGCGCACGGTCGTCATGGTGCTGCACGATCTCAACCAGGCATGCCGTTACGCCGACCATGTGATCGCGATGAAGGCGGGCGCGATCGCCGCGGAGGGCGCGCCGGCCGAGGTGGTCACCGCTCGGACGGTGGAGGACGTGTTCGGGCTGCGCTGCCAGGTGGCCACCGATCCCGTCAGCGGAACGCCGATGGTGATCCCGGTGAGCCGGCATCACGAGACGCCGGACGCCGCCGCACCGGCCGCCGGCACACCGGACCGGCCCGCCGCCCCGGCGCAACTCGGCTGAGGCGGACCGGGAATCCGCTCACGGGCAGCAGGCTCGCGGACGGCAGGTTCACGGGCAGCGGTTCACGGCCGGGAGGTCAGGTAGCCGCCCATCGTGCGGAAGTAGTCCGTGGCGGCGTGTTCGGTGCCGTCCTCGGTCCGCAGGCGCCTGATCACCAGGCCCTTGCTCCGGCCGCCACGGGCGCCGGCGCCGGCCACGATGACCACGCCGTCGCCCTCGCGGATGAAGATCCGCCCGGGGGTGCCGCCGTAACAGGCCTCCGAGACCGCCGCCGAGACGATCCGTATGCGCCGCCCGCGGTGATGGGTGAAGGCGTTGGGGTACGGGTCGGACTGGGCGCGTACCAGCCGCTCCAGGTCCTCCGCGGGCCAGGACCAGTCGATCCGGCTGTCCTCGATGGAACGCTTGTGGAAGAAGCTGGCGCGGGAGCGGTCCTGCGGGACCCAGCGGGCGGTGCCGGAGGCGATGGCGTCGAGCGAGTCGGCCACGATCGGCCCGATCAGGTCGACCGTCCTGTGGAAGAGGTCCGTGGCGGTGTCGGTGGCTCCGACCGGCACGGACCGCTGGAACACGATGTCGCCGGCGTCGAGTTCCGCGTCCATGCGGTGAGCGGTCACACCGACCTCCGGCTCCCCGTTGATCAGCGCCCAGATCAGCGGGGAGAAGCCGGCGTAGGCGGGCAGCAGCGAGTCATGGATGTTGAGCGTGCCGTGCGGGGGAAGACCGAAGATCTCCGGGGGCAGCCACGTACGCCAGTTGTTCGCCACGATGATGTCCGGCGCCGCCTCGCGCAGGGTCCGCAGCAGTTCCTCGTCGTCGGGCCTGTTGCGCAGCAGCACCGGTACGCCGTGCTTCTCGGCCAGTTCGGCCACCGAGTCGTCCCAGATCTTCTCGTAGACGTGGTCGCTCTTCGGATGGGTGACGACCAGGACCACTTCGTGCTCCGAGTCCAGCAGCGCCTGGAGCGTGCGGTGACCCCAGGTCTGGTAGCCGAACATGACGACCCGCATGGTGAATCCTTCCTCAAACATTGCAAGGTTAGCCTTACCTTACCTAATATGGGGTCACTTAGGGAGGCGATGACGCGGTGAACCCACTGCAGAGCGAGCCGGACTCGGTCCATGACGTACTCGGCATCGGCTTCGGGCCGTCGAACCTGGCTCTCGCGATAGCAGTCCAGGAGCACAATGCGAAAGTTCCGGACAATGAACGGCTGAGCGCCGGATTCCTGGAGAAGCAACCTCGTTTCGGCTGGCACCGGGGCATGCTCATCGACGACGCCACGATGCAGGTCTCCTTCCTCAAGGACCTGGTCACGATGCGGGACCCCACGAGCGACTTCAGCTTCCTGTCGTATCTGAGCGACCGGGGCAGACTGGTGGACTTCCTCAACCAGAAGACGCTGTTCCCGCTGCGCATCGAGTTCCACGACTACTTCGAATGGGCGGCCGCCCGGGTCGACGGGCTCGTGGACTACGGCGCGGAGGTCGTCTCGGTGGATCCGGTGGCGGTCGAGGGCGAGGTGCGCTGGCTGGATGTCGCCTTCCGCGATACGGGCAGCCCCGGGCGGCTGACCGTACGCCGGGCCCGCAATGTTGTGGTCGCCACCGGTATGGAGCCCCATCTGCCGCCTGGGACCGTCCTGTCGGACCGGATCTGGCACAACAGCGAACTGATGCCCAGGGTCGCCGAGCTGACCGACCGGCGGGCTCCGGTGCGGCGGGCCGTGGTGCTCGGCGCGGGGCAGAGCGCGGCGGAGGCGGTCGACTATCTCCACCGCGGTTTCCCGGACGCGGAGATATGTTCCGTCTTCGCCAAGTACGGCTACACCCCGGCCGATGACAGTCCCATGGCCAACCGGATCTTCGATCCCGAGGCCGTCGACGTCTACTACAACGCGCCGCGCGGGGTGAAGCAGGCACTCTTCGACTACCACCGCTCCACCAACTACTCGGTGGTGGACATGGATCTGATCGAGTCGCTGTCCCGGACGATGTACCAGGAGAAGGTACGGGGGAACCAGCGGCTGCGGATGCTGAATGTCTCACGTATCCGCGAGGTCGAGGTGCACGACGAGGGGCTCGACGTCACCGTGGAGTACCTGCCCACCGGTGAACGGGAAGTGCTGGCCGCCGACATCCTGGTCCATGCCACCGGCTACCGGCCGCAGGACCTCGGCGACCGCCTCGGCGGCGTCGGCAAGCTCTGTCTGCGTGACGAGGAGGACGCGCTCCTGGTCAACCGGGACCACCGGGTCGTGACCGCCCCGAACGTGACGGCGGGCATCTATCTCCAGGGCGGCACCGAACACACCCATGGGATCACCTCGACCCTGCTCTCCCACACGGCGGTACGGGCGGGCGAGATACGCGACGCCCTGCTGGCGGAGCGCCGTACGAGGAGCTTCCCCACGACGGCCGACGCGCGCTGACACGCCGGGAGCACCGGGCGCGACCGGCGAGGCGCACGGTGGCGGGCCTGTACGAAGTGGCCCCGCCTCCGCGCCCGCTGGTGGCCGGGCGAGGAGACGGGGGCCGTGGACTTCGCGAGTCAGCTCACTTCCTCGTGGACTTCGGCACGAAGAGCTTGATGTCCGTGAGGCTCGCGCTGCCCTCGTACACGTTGGTGTAAAGATCACCGATGACGAAGGAGTCCGGGTAGGCGGAGTCCTTCGGCCACTGGTCGGGCCATTCGGCCTTGCCGTGGAGATCCTTGCCCTGGACGAGGGTGTTGTTGTAGCGGCCGTCGTACTCGCCGGGCTTGACGTTGTAGTGCCAGATCGGCTTGTCGTTCACGATGAAGTCGCGGTGGAAGCGGAGTGTCTGCCGTCCGGCGCGGGCGAAGTTTCCACTGGCCTCCAGCGTGTAGCCCGTCGCGTCACGCTCGATGGCGAAGGTGTAGTCCTCGTTCGGCATCAGCTCGGGCTGGAGCTCGGCCGCGGACGAGAGCTGCTGCTCGGCGACGCCGTTCGAACAACTGGTCATGAACCACTGCGAGTTACCGGCCAGGCCGCCCTGTCCCGGGGTCCAGTTCGGCAGTCCGCTGATCCACATGTTGACCGTGTTGAAGCTGCTGTCCCGGTAGTTGTAGTACTCGTTGGTCTTGGAGTTGCAGACGCGGCCCCCGGTGCCCGTGCCGACGCGGTCGGGGTGCTGGGCGAAGGAGTCCATGAGTACCTTGCGCCGGTAGTGCCAGAAGTGGTTGTTGCGGGGCGCGGGGTCGGCGAAGTCCACGATGGACAGGTAGTGGAATCCGTTGTAGCCGTAGTTGCCCTCGCGGACGTCCTGCCACTCGCAGTACGGGGCGGAGGCGTCGCCCTCCCAGCCGGGACTTCTGGAGCCCTCGCCCCACGGGTGCTGTGTCTTGCACCCGTCCTTGCTGTAACCGTTGATGCGGTTGCCGTAGTCGATGGTTCCGTTGCGCTTGCCGCCGAAGTCGAGTGTCTTGAGCTTGTACTCGATGCGGTACTGGTCGGGAAGCGACTCGGTGGGCCGGAAAATGGCACCGCCCGTGTGGTCGGGGACGTCGAGCTTGGCGACGGTGGACTTGCCCGCCCTGCCGTTGGTGATGGACGGCGGCTTCTCGATGGTGCCGTCCTTGTTCCAGTCGCGGGCGGACAGCGACGCGGTCAGCCAGCCGCCCTCGCCTACCGGGAACTCCTTCCGGTACGTGGCGAAGGAGTTGAGCTGCTGGTCCCAGGCATCACCATAGTCGTTGTGATACCACTTGCCGTTGTCGTCCATGACGGTGTCGAACGGGTTGTCGTAGGACTCCCTGACCCATGGCGCCTTCCCCGGGTCGAGCTTCTCCGCGAAGTTCTCCGAGTGCAGGAGCCTCCACTGCCGGGTGGGCGCCTGCTGTGCCACGAGGGGTGCCGGAGCCGGTTCGTCCGGGGTCTGCGCCGCGGCGAGGAGCGGCGTGAGGGCAAGTGCGCCGCCGAGCAGGGCGGTCATCGCGTAGCGGTGCGTTCTTGGCAGCGGGAGACGGTACGCGTGCGTGCGGCTCATCAGAACTCCCCGTCCGGGTCGTAGTACTTGCTGGCGTTCTCCTTGGTGACACGCGGCGAGGGCACCACCGTGTCCTTCTCCGTGTTCTTGCCGTCGAGGATGTCGACGGTCCTGTCCAGGCCGAGACTGCCGATCTGATCGGCGTCATTGAGACCTGTGACCAGGTAGTTCGTACCGTCCGAGATTGCCTTGAGAGCTTCGGACTGGCCGTCGACGCCGGCCAGCACGATGTCCTTGTCGCGGCCGGCGTCCTTGATGGCGCGCTGGGCGCCCAGGCACATGGCGTCGTTCTCGCAGAACACCGCGTCGAGGTCCGTGTGCGAGGCGAGCAGGCTCTCCGTCACGGTCAGCCCGCCGTCGGAGCTCCAGTTGCCGAAGTCGGGGGCTTCGACGATCTTGAGTCCGGCGCTGGTGAGGGCGCCCTTGACACCGTTGGTGCGGGCCAGGCCGATGCTGTTGTCGGCGGGGCCTCCCTTGACGATCGCGACCGTGGCCCCGTCGGGCAGTCGGCCGGCCAGGAACTCCCCGTTCTGCTTGCCGATCGCCTCGTTGTCGGGGCCTATCCAGCTCGTGTAGTCGCCCGTCTTGAACTTGCGGTCGACCAGCACGGCCGGCTTGCCCGCGGCCTTGATGGCGTTGAGGACGGCCGGGGCCGATTCCAGAGGGCCTCCCGAGATGATGACCGCGTCGACGCCCTTGCTCAGCAGGTCCTCGACGTTCGAGGCGAGCTTGGCCGCGTCACCGCCCGCGTCCGTGCTGCGGATCTCGACGCCCTTCTTCTTCGCCTGAGCCTTGATCGCGCGGTCCATGCCGTTGAAGTACGGCCCGCTCAGGGTGAAATTGGCGACGCCCACCGTGTAGTCGCCGTCCCCCTTGCCGCTCGCGTTCCCACCGTCGGAGGAGCAGCCCGACACGGTGGCGAGGAGGACGGTCCCCGCGAGCAGTCCGACGTATTTCATCTTGCTGTGGGCGATCATGACAGCGATCCCTTTCCCGGGGTCGTCGCTCCGGCGGCGGGGCGGAGCCGCCCGGCGCGCTGGACGAGAATGACGGCGATGATGATGAGCCCCTTGAGAACTTGCTGCCAGAAGCTCTGTACGTCATAGAGGTTGAGCAGATTGTTGATCAGCGCGAGCACCAGAACACCGGCGCAGGTCGCCCGTACCGTGCCCTTGCCGCCGGCCAGGCTGGCACCACCGATCACACAGGCGGCGATGGCGTCCAGTTCGAAGGCGGTGCCCACGCTGGGCTGGGCGATACCGACGCGGCTGGCGAGGATGACGCCCGCGAGTCCTGCGCAGGCGCCGCTGATGGTGTAGGCGAGGACCACATGGCGCCGTACGCCGATGCCCGCCAGGCGTACGGTCTCCGCGCTGCCGCCGATCGCGGTCAGTGCCCGGCCTGCCGGGGTGCGGCCGAGGAAGATCCCGCCGAGCAGGAAGACAGCGATCATGATGATGGTGGAAACGGGGACAGGGCCCACCGCGGCGGATCCCAGTTCGAAGAAGCCGGCCTTCTCCGGCGCCACCGGGGTCTCCGAGTAGACGAAGGCCAGTCCGCGGACGGTGGTGAGCGCGGCGAGTGTCACCACGAAGGGGGCGAGCTGGAAGCGAGCCACGAGTGCCCCGTTGACGAGCCCGAACCCGATGCCCGACGCCGCTCCGATCAGCATCGCCAGCCACACGGGCAACCCGGCCGACAGACCGGCGGCGAGAATGCCGGAGAAGGCCACCACCGAGCCGACGGAAAGGTCGATGCCGCCCGTCAGGATCACTGTGAGCATGCCGAACGCCAGCAGTCCGGTGGTGACCATCTGCTTGAGCAGGTTGGTGACGTTCGCCTCGGTGAGGAAGGCGTCGGTGGTCGCACCGGCGATCGCGATGAAGGCGACGAGCAGCGCGGCAAGGGCCACTTCCAGGGTGATGTCGCGCCCCGCCACCCGGATCCTGGGCAGCCACGAGCCGCGCGTCGCCTCAGTGGCGCCGTTCTTGGAGAGTTGCCCGGAATCCCGTGGAGAGGCCGGGAGTTGGTCCGTCATGCGGCGTGTCCGATCGCGTGGGCGAGGACGGTGTCCTCGGACGTACGGTCAGAGGGGAGCTCGGCGGCGATCCGTCCCTCGCGCATCACCAGCACGCGGTCGGTGGCGCCGAGGACCTCGGTGAGGTCGGACGAGATGAGCAGGACGGCCATTCCGCCACGGGCGAGTTCGTCGAGCATTCGGTAGATCTCCACTCGGGTCGCCATGTCGACACCGCGGGTCGGTTCATCGAGGAGGAGCACACGGGGCGACGTGAGCAGCCACTTCGCCAGAACGGCCTTCTGCTGGTTGCCGCCGCTGAGCAGACGTACCGGCAACCGCAGGCAGTGAGCGGGCCTGATGTCGAGCCGGTCGGTCATCGCCAGGGCCTCGCGCCTGCGCCGGGCGGTGTCCACCAGCGGTCCTCTGGTCGCGGTCTTGAGGGTGGTTAGGCCGATGTTGTCCTCCGTACTGAGGCCGAGGACCAGGCCGGTGCGCTTGCGGTCCTCCGTGACCAGGGCGAGCCCCGCGCCGATGGCGTCCTTGGGGCTGCGGAAGCGGTCGGCGCGTGAGCCCTCGGCGCTGATCGTCCCCTCGGCCGCGGGCCGGGCGCCGAAGACGCAGTGGGCCAGCTCGCTACGGCCCGACCCGACGAGACCGAACAGGCCGGTGATCTCACCCGCCCTCAGGGCGAAGGAGACATCGTCGAACTCGCCCGGTCTGCCGAGCCCTTGGACGGAGAGCAGTTCCGGGCCCACGTCGGTGCGCCGGCCGGGGTAGAGCTGCTGAGGACGGCGTCCCGCCATCAGGCGGATCATCTCGTTCTCGTCCGTGTCCCGCGGTGTGGTCTCGGCGACGACACGGCCGTCCTTGATGACGACGATGGTGGTGGCCAGTTCGGTGACCTCGGCCAGCCGGTGCGACACGTAGACGATGACGACGCCGCGCTCCTGAAGCCGTCGGATCAGGGTGAACAGGGCGTCCAGGTCCGCGCCGGCGAGCACCGCCGACGGCTCGTCGAGGACCAGCACCCGCGGCTCGCCGCTCTCGTCCACGAGGGCCTTGGCGATCTCCACCATCTGCTGGCGTGCGACGGTGAGGCTGCCTGCCCTGGTCCGGGGGTCGATCGCCCCGTATCCGATGCCCTCCAGGAGTACCCGTGCGCGAGCGTGCGCGGCCCGCCAGTTGATGAGGCCGCCGAGCATCCGCGGATAGTGGCCCATCAACAGGTTCTCCGTGACGGACAGTTCGGGGACGAGGGTCAGCTCCTGGTGGACGGTCCTGATGCCGTGGGTGTGCGCGTCGTGCGGGGAGCGGAGTGCGACGGTCTTCCCGTCCAGGCGCAGTTCACCGCTGCTCATGCGCTCCGCGCCCGCGAGGATCTTGATGAGGGTGGACTTTCCCGCGCCGTTCGCGCCGACCACGGCGAGCACGTCGCCGGCGTGGCCGGTGAGGTTCACTCCGTGCAACACCTTGGTGGCGCCGTACGACTTGTGCACTCCGCGTACGTCGAGAACCGGCGGAGCGGGCGCACCGCTCACTGGAACGCCTCCATGACGATGACCGTCTTCTGCCGGGTGAACTCCAGAGCCGTGTCGTGCAGGCCCTCGGCGGAACCGCCTGTGTCCTTGGGGCCGCCGAACGGCAGGTTCTCGGCGCGCAGCGCGGTCGATCCGTTGATCACGACGCCGCCCACGTCGAGCCGGCCGGCGAGGGTGTAGGCGCGCTGGATGTCCCGGGTGAAGACGGCGGCCTGGAGCCCGTACGGGGATGCGTTGGCCATCCGGACGGCGTCCAGGGGGTCTTCGAAGCGGGCCACGGGGGCGACGGGTCCGAAGATCTCCTCGTTGAAGGCCGCGCTGTCGGTGGGTACGTCGACGAGGACGGCCGGGTCGTAGAAGGCGCCGCGGCGGGCGCCGCCCGCCACTTTGCGGGCGCCGTCCGAGACCAGGGTGTCCACGGCCTGCTCCACGCGCTGCGCGGCGGCCTCGCTGATGAGCGGGCCCACATCGGTTCCGTCGGCGAGCTGATCGCCCACGCTGAGCTTGGCCGCGCCGGACAGGAGGGCGTCCACGAAGGCGTCGTGCACCCCGTTCTGGACGTACACACGCTTGACCGCACAGCAGATCTGCCCGTTGCCGCGTGCGAGGCGTCCCAGGATCACGGCGTTCGCCGCGGCTTCGACATCGGCGTCGTCGCAGACGATCAGGGCGTCGTTGCCGCCGAGTTCGAGGTGGACCTTCTTGAGGGTGTCCGCGGCCCGGCGGGCTATCTCGCGGCCGGCGGTGGTGGATCCCGTCAGGCTGATCGCGGCGGCGCCCGCCCTGGTGGCCAGTTCCTGGGAGACGTGCACCCCGCCGGTGAGGAGTTGGTGCGCGCCGTCGGGGAATCCGGCGGCGGCGATGAGTTCCGCGATCCGGACGAGCGTGAGCGGGCAACGCACGGGCGGGTGGACGAGCACCGCGTTGCCCGCGGCGAGTGCGGCAGCCGCCTTGTGGGCGTACAGCTCCACGGGATAGTTGAAGGGCACCAACGCCGCGACGGGGCCGAGGGGTTCGCGGATCGTGACGGCGAAGTGGCGCTCGAGGCCCGGCACCGCGTCGAGGGGAATCTGCCTCCCCAGCAGACGGGTGGCCTCACCCGCGAAGCCACGGAAGATCCTGATGGCGGCGCGGACCTCTTCGACGGTCTGGAAGACCGGCTTGCCGTTCTCCGCGGCGAGCTGCCGGGCCAGCCCGTCCGCCTCCGCCTCGATCAACTCCGCTGCCTTCAGCAGAAGTCGCGCCCTCATGTGAGCCGGCAGCGCGGCCATGGCCCGTTGGCCGTTCGCCGCTGCCTCGAGTGCGGTGCCGATGCGCTCGGCTGTGAAGTCCTCTATCTCGCCGAGGACTTCACCGGTTCCTGGATTGTGTACGGACACAGCATTACTGCGGGACGTCATACGTCGGCTCTCCTGTACGGTCTTGACCGGGTAGACGACTCTCCAGAAGTCGCAGCGATGCTGGCACCCGCCAACTATTTAGTCAACAGCGGTGACAAAATAGCTTCCTTGCAAATAGTGCATTGGCCAGGCATTTCGTTCGGCGCTTTTTGGCAATTAAGTAAATTGCATCACGGTGGCGGAGGCAGGAAGTCATACGACGGCTCTGTCGCCACGGCCAGCGGAATATCCACGCCGAATGCCCGGCAGCGCGGTCCGAGGGCGCCGGCCGGCACACCGTGAACTCGCCAGGGGGCTCCGGGCAACAAGGGATGAGCGCCCGCGGGGCGCTCGACAGCTCCCCCAGAAACGGAGTCCTCTTTGTTCGCCTCCATCGGGAATGCCGCCCCGAGTGCGGCAGCCACCGACGACGCGACGCTGATCGCGCGCTCGGTGGCCGAACCCGAGATATTCGCCCAGCTCTACGACCGCTACGCCGCCGATCTGCACCGCTATGTCCTGAGGAGGCTCGGCGCCGAAATGGCGGAGGACGTCGTCGGCGAGACCTTTCTGATCGCCTTCCGGCAGCGCGACCGGTACGACACCGGTCGCCCGCACGCACGGCCGTGGCTGTACGGCATTGCCGCCAATCTCATCGGCAAGCACCGCAGGACCGAACTGCGTGCCTACCGGGCGCTGGCCAGGACAGGGGTCGACCCGGTGGCCGAGTCCTGGTCGGACCGGGTGGACGGCCAGGTCACCGCCGCTGCCTCCAGGGCCCCGCTGGCCGCGGCGCTGCGGTCGCTGAGTGACGGCGATCGGCATGTCCTGCTGCTCATCGCCTGGGCCGACCTCTCCTACGACGAGGTGGCGACGGCGCTCGGGATCCCGCTGGGCACCGTCCGTTCCCGGCTGAACCGGGCGCGCAAGAAGATGCGCGCCGCCCTTGGCGACAACAACCCCGCTCTCACATCCGAGGAGACCGACCATGGATGACCTGACCGCGCTGCGGGAGCTGCGCAGCGACGCTCCCACCGCTGAGACGGGACAACTGGCCCGTGGCCGGTGGAAGTTGATGGCAGCGGCTGTGTCCGAGGAGGAATCCGGCTCGGCACCGGCCCGGCAGAATCGGCTGCTGCGGGGCAGGCTTCGCAGCACCGCCCTCGCCGCGGTGACCGCCGCAGCGGTCACCGGCGGCGTCCTGGTGGCGCTGCCGGGGTCTTCCGGCGACCCTGGTGGCATCGGAGAGCCGCAGACCGTGGCGACCGTGCTCGCGGCGGCGGCCATCACCGCGGAGGAGTCGCCGCTGCCACGCCCGACGGCTGATCAGTGGGTCTTCCACGACGTGGTCGCCTGTGACGCGGGGTGCGGCATCAACCCGCAGTGGGTCAAGGGCGACGGCAGTCTGTGGGTCGTCCCGGAGAAAACGCCCGTGCCGGGGAAGAAGCCCGTACTCGAGCAGCGGCCGACGCCTCGCCATGCCACCTTTGATGACATCAGGTTCGAGCCGATCAAGACGTACGACGCTTTCGCGCAGTTGCCGACCGATCCGAAGGCCCTGCTGAAGAAGGTGTCCACAGACCCCCGGTTCGTCCTGGTCCACCCCATACCCGATCAGCCGCGCCCCCCGGTCCTGCCCATCGCTCCGTCGGGGCGCCCTGGGAAGCCCGTCAAGATCGAGGTGAGGGATCCGAGGACTGGCAAGCTCGTGACCAGGACGGTCTGGACCAGCCGGTCCGTACCGCCTGCGAGTCGGCCGGTCACGCCGGCGCCTCTCACGCCGGAACTGCAATACCAGAACATCCTCGCGCTCATGCAGCAGGCACCCGTCATCCCGCCGAAGGTGAACGCCGCGCTCTTCAAGGCGCTGGCCCTGATCCCGGGCACCAAATTGGTCAAGACCCCCATGAAGGACGCCTTCGGCCGGCCGAGCACCACGATCTCGGCCACGCGGGATTCCACCGGCTGGCTCCCGGACCGGAACAGCCCCGGGAAATTCAAGAAGGTGGTCACTCACTTCACCACCTACTTGTTTCTCGACCCACGGACCTACGTGTTCCGGGGTTACCGCACTCTGATCGACGACGGGCGCAGCATCGTTCCCGAGGAGCGCACCCGCAAGGCGACTGCGGTCGTGGACTCGCCCGGCACGGTCGAGGGCGGCGCGGACTGGGTGGGCTACAAACTGCCGAAGTGGGACGGGATTCCCGCGCCCAGGTAGGAATGGAAGGCGCCAGGAGTGCGGTGGGTCCGGGTCAACCCGGTCCCCCGTACTCCCCCTCCCCCGTCACTTGGTCGGGTGGGAGCGGTAGAAGGTGAGGTGGCGCCGGGCCGCGGTGGGCCAGGTGTGGCGGGCGGCCAGGGACCGGCCTGCCGCACGGCGGGCAGGGGCGGGGACCGTGAGGGCCGCGGACAGTTCGGTGGCCAAAGATCCGGGGGTGGTGGCGAAACGGGCCGCGGGGGCGAAGACCTCGCGCAGCACCGGGAGGTCACGGACGACCAGGGGAACGCCCGCGGCCAGGGCCTCCATGGCCGCCAGACCGAAGCCCTCCTTCGTGGACGGGAACGCGAAGGCGGCCGCGGCGGCGACGAGCGGGGGCAGGTCGGGCTCGGGGACCTGCCCCAGTACGACTGGTTCCACGCCCAGTTCGGCGGCGCGGGTCTCCCAGCGGGCGCGGTAGTCACGGTAGTCGAACAGGGTCTCGCCGCCCGCGATCACCAGCCGTATGCCGGGGTGCTCCACGCGCAGGAGCGCGTACGCCTCCAGAAGGTCCAGCGCGCCCTTGCGCGGCTCGATGCCGCCGACGGCCAGCACATAGCGGCCGAGCCGGGAGCGCCAGGCGGCGCGGGCCGCGGGATCGGTGGCGGCGAAGCGCTCGTAGGCCACGCCGTTGGGGATGACCTCCGCCTTCAGGCCCCAGCCCGCCGCCAGTTCGTCCGCGACCGACCGCGAGACGCAGATGTGGGCGTACGGCTCGATGACGGCCCGTTCGTGGCAGGCGGCGAGTTCGGGCGTGGTGAAGTGGTCGAGGTGATGGACGGTGCGGATGCAGCGGCCGCCCACCGCGTTCGCGCTGATGCAGTCCTGCGCGTGGACGATGTCGTAGGGCGACGGGTCGAAGGCGTCGTGCAGGGTCGCGATGGAGCGGAGGACGCGCTCCCCCACGGTCTCGGCCGCCGGTCCCTCCGGGAACGGCACGATCCGTACGCGTACGCCCGGGCCGACCGGGCGGAAGAAGCCCGAGTCGCCGCCCCGGCCCAGCGACCAGACGGTCACGTCCTCGCCGGCCTCCGCCAGTGCCTCGGCCAGTGCCAGCGTGTGCACGACACCGCCGCGCGGCTTGGTCGAGTAGCTGAGCAGGGCGATCTTCATGAGGCAGTCCAAGGGGGGTTGGGGCCGGGGTTCGGTCCGCGCTCCGGTCCGTACGATTCGCGCTCCGGTCCGTACGGTCCGCGTTCCACTCCGTACGGTTCGCGCGCCGCCCGCCGGTCCCCCGGTACGTGCGGCCTCGGGATGCCCGCCGCCGTTCCGGCCTCCCGGTACGCCGACGGCCGCCGCTCGTCCAGATGGCGGAGGACCCTGCGCGCGCGGTCGATCTCCGCCGCCACGTCGACCTCCGCCACCGCCAGGCCCGCCTTCGCCCACGTCCGGGCGAGGATGTCGCCGCCCGGTCCCACCACCTTGGACTGGCCCAGGAAGCGCATGCCGCCCATGGCGCCCGTCTGGTTGGAGGAGGCGAGGACGACCTGGTTCTCGGCGGCGCGCGCCTGGTCGTACAGGTCGAAGAGCTTGGCCTGCCGGTCCTGGGCCATCCGCGGAGCGCGATTGGTGATGCTGGTGGGCCAGGCCGAGAGACAGGCGAGGATCTCGGCGCCGTCCAGAGCCAGGGAGCGGGCGGATTCGGGGAACGTCTTGTCGTAGTCGATCAGCATGCCGATCCGTCCCACCGGGGTGTCGAACGCGGCGAAGCCGTCGCCCGGCGCGTAGGCGGCCGTCTCGCCGGCCGGCAGGTGCACCTTGCGATGACGGCCGAGGACGCCGTCGCCGCTGACGCACACGGCGGCGTTGTAGCGCTCGTCCCCGCCGTCCTCGCAGTAGCCCACACACACGACCATCTCCGCGGCCAGCCGGGCCACCCGTTGGATCAGCGGGTCGTCCGCCTTCAGGGCCGGCGGGAGCGCCTCGGGATCGGGGTGGCGCAGGTCGGCGAGATACCCCCCGAGCGCGGCGTCGGGCAGGACGAGCAGCCCGGCGCCGGAGCGACGCGCGTCATCGATGAGTTTGGCGATACGGGCGAGGCCGAACTCCAGGTCACGGCCGAAGTGGGCGGCGGCGGCCGCGATCCGGACTGTGCTCATCGGCCGTTCACCGCTTCTGTTCTCACGCATCTCACGCGTCTCACGCGCCGACCGCTCCCGCGTACGTGTACGCCTCCGGGCGCCGGTCGCGCAGATGGCCCATGGAGCGGCGAGCGGTCTCCAGGGCCCGGGCGACGTCGAGTTCGGCGATCGCGAGGCCGGCTCCGACACCGGTGTCGGCGAGGATCTCGCCCCCGGGGTCCACGACCTTGGCGCTGCCGACGAAACGCAGCGACCCGAAGGTACCCGACTGGTTCGAGGAGACCCATACGATCTGGTTCTCCAGCGCGCGGGCCCGGTCGAAGAGGTCGAAACGGCGCTTCCAGCGGTCGTTCACGAGATCGGGCGCGGCGTTCGTGCGCGCGCCCGGCCAGGCGGAGACGACCACGCCGATCTCCGCGCCGTCGAGGGCCAGCGCGCGGGCGGACTCGGGGAAGGCCTTGTCGTAGCAGATCAGCATGCCGATCCGGCCGACCGGTGTGTCGAAGGCGTGGAAGCGGTCGCCGGACGCGTAGCTGGCGTCCTCGGAGAGCGGCTGGTGGACCTTGCGGTGATTGCCCAGCACCCCGTCGCCGTTGACGCATACCACGCTGTTGTAGCGCCGTCCGTCCGTACCCGCCTCGCAGTAGCCCGCCACGACCGTCAACTCGCCCGCCAGCGCCGCCAGTCGGCGGATCTCGGGGCCGTCGGCCGCGAGCGGCGGGGGGCCCGCGTCCAGCGCCGAGTCGTCGTCGAGGCTGAGCAGATAGCCGCCCAGGCACGCCTCCGGCAGCGCGAGCAGCCGTACGCCCCCGGCGCGGGCCTCCTTGATCAGCCGCTCTGCCACGGCGAAGTCCTCTTCGAGGTCGCGGCCGAACTCGGCGGCGACGGCGGCCATACGAAGCGTGCTCATGCGGTCCCCATTCCGGTCACCGGGCCGGCGACCGCGTCCGTGATCTCTCCGTCGGGCCAGCGCAGCCCGACGCCCTGCCCTGTGGTCAGTTCCCCGCACACGGCACCCGTGGCGGGCCCGGCGGGCAGCGCTGCCGCACCCGGTTCGTCCGTGGTCAGCATCGCGAAGCCGGGGAAACAGCTCAGCCAGTCGCCCATGGCCGCGTCCGACGGGCGGGGTACGGACGCCATGTCGAGGACGGCGCCGCAGCCGCTCGCCTCCGCCAGCATGCCCAGGGTCCCGGCGATCCCGGCCATCGACACGTCCTTCGCCGCGGCGGGCCGGGCGGCGGCCACCGCCCCGGTCATCGTGCGGAGTTCGTCCGTACGCCGACGGGTGGACGAGTCCCACTGACGGCCCCGGTAGCCCTCGCGCCAGCCGCCGCCGAGGTCCGCGGTGAGCCGTACCGCGTGCCCGGGCCGTCCGCCGCCGCCCGGCACCGGACGACCGGCGCGGCCCAGCGCGGTCACCGAAAGGGCGGCCGGTACGCCGAGCTGGGTATGGCCGCCGAGGACCGGCACCCCGTACGCCCGTGCCGCCCGCGCCAGCCCGGTGAGGATCCGGTCGGCGTGCGCCGTGTCCTTCGCGCCGACGGAGTCGAGCAGTCCGACCGGCGAAGCGCCCATCGCCGCGAGGTCGTTGACGTTGACGAGAACGGAACACCAGCCCGCCCAACCGGGATCACGCTCGACCATGGACGGCACGATCGCGTCGCACGCGGCGATCAGGTCCGTACCGGGCACGGGTGCGCCGTCGTCACCGACGAACCCGGCGCCACCGAGAGCGGCCCACACGCCCGGGTACGGGGCCCCGCCGGCTGCCGGACCGGACCCGGGCTCGCCGACAGGCCGACCCGAGGCCCGGCGCGCCACTCCGGCGGGAGGTCCGTCCGCCGGACCGGGAACACCGGGCCCGGGAAGGCCCGGTCCGCGCAAGGCCGCCAGCAGCGGCCCCAGCGCGGACTTGGCCGCCGCCTGGGCCGCGATCCGTCCGATCGGCCACCGCATCAGCACATGCGGCACACCCGCGACCGTGACCCCGCGTACGGACCGCCAGCCGAGCCGCTCGAAAAGCGTCCGGTTACGGCCCTGCACGGTCGCGTCGAACCGCAGAATACCCTCCGCCTCCGCACGTGCGCAGGCCGCGCGGACCAGCGCCGCGCCGATGCCGTACGAGCCACGGGCCCGGCGGGCCACCACCAGGCGGCCCCCCTGCCACCAGCCGATGTCGGGACCGTCGCCGACCGGTCCGAGCCGTACGCCGCCGACGACAGCGCCGTCCCGGTCCTTGGCGACCAGGACGACGGTACGGTCGTCCGCGTCGCGGTCGTCCAGGTCATGGCCGGAGAAGAGCCCCTGCTCATGGACGAAGGCGTCCCGGCGCAGCCGCCGGTAGCCGGACAACTCGGCCGCGGAACAGGCCTCTTCGATACGGAAGGCCTGCTGCCGTGCCAGAGTGCTGCGGTCGCCGAGCAGCGCCAGGATGTCGAACGCGTTCTCGGCCGTACGCTCGGCCGGGTGACCGCCCGGCCCGTCGGCCCGTCCACGGGCCCGGCCACCGCCCGGCCGCCCGGCTCCCCGTACAGACGCCCGCGGCGCGGCTGATCCGTCCAGATACACCGCCGCTCACCCGCCCGCCGTCTTCAGCACACTGCATGCCCCGCAGGCCGCGCAGCCCGCCTTCTGGCCGGCACCGCTCATCCCGGCCGCGCGCAGCTTCGCCGCGACGCCCTCCGTGACGTACCGCAGCAGCTCCGCGTCCGGCGCTCCGATCCCGTCACGGGCGGCGAGCGTGCCGCGCATCGGCCGGAACGGTACGACGAAGGGATACACACCCCGGTCGATCAGCCGTCCCGCGCCCGCGACCAGCTCGTCCGGGTCCTCGCCGAGGCCGACGAGCAGATAGGTGGAGACACGGTTGGGCCCGAAGACCCGTACGGCCTCGTCCCACGCGGCCTCGTACTCGGCCATCGGCACGGTCGACTTGCCCGGCATCCACCGCCGGCGCACCTTGTCGTCGAGGGACTCCACGTGGATGCCGACCGCGGTCGCCCCGGCGTCGTGCAGCGCGCGGATCCACACCGGGTCGCCCGGCGGTTCGCACTGCACCTGGACGGGAAGGCCGGGCACCGCGTCCAGTACGGCCCGTACCGACCGTACGAGATTGCGCGCGCCGCGGTCGGGGCCCGCGGTGGTGCCGGTGGTCATGACCATCTGCCGGACGCCGTCCAGCCGTACCGCCGCCTCGGCGACCTCGGCGAGCTGTGCCGGGGTCTTGGCGGCGACGGTCGCATCGGAGCGCAGGGACTCCTCGATGGTGCAGAACCGGCAGCGGTCGGACTCGCCGTAGCGGACACAGGTCTGTACGACGGTCGTGGCGAGCACGTCCGAACCGTGCAGCCGGGCGATCTCCTCGTACCGCACGCCGTCGGCCGTCGTCAGGTCGTAGAACGCGGGGCGCCGTACGGGGGTCAGGGCGAGCCCGGTGTCGGTCAGCGCCCCGGACCCGTCGCCGAGCCAGACCCTGCCGTCACGGACCGTGTAGGGGCTGTCGGGGTTGCGGGGCAGCGCGGCATTGGCACCGTCGACAAGGACATGGCCGTCGTCGCTGGGACCCGCGCCGTCCGGCCGCCGCACCTCGACGTCCTGACGGATGCCCCGCAGGGCCAGCTCGGCGCGGGTCATGATCCGTACGTCCACCGCCGTGCTCGGCCGCGCCGTACTCGTACCCGTCGCCGCCGTACCGGCCCCGGCCCGGGCCCCCGCCGCACACGCCCCCGTGCTCGTCCTCGTCGTATCGGTGCCAATGCTCATGACGCACCTCTCAGAGCTGGTAGGTGGAGTTGATGATGGCGCCCTTGCGGGCGTAGTGGATGATCGCGTCCTGGACGTCGAGGGGGTGGGTGGGGATGACGCCCTCGATCAGGTCCTCCTCGCGGGCACCGTGCAGGGAGAGGCCGAAGCGGCAGCAGTAGACCTTGCCGCCCTCGGCGATGAACGTCTTGAGCTGGTCGTTGATGTTGTGCTCGCCGGGGAAGGCGGAGTTGCCGGTGGTCGGGAAGCCGCGCGTGGCGAGGCAGTTGAGCGAACCGGGACCGTAGAAGTAGACGGCCGCCTCGAAGCCCTTGCGCAGGGCACGGGTGGCCTGGAGCACGGCGACGAAGGACACCGAGGACTCGTGGGCGATGCCGTGGACGAGGGTGAAGTAGGTCTCGCCGTCCTCGGCCCGGTAGTCGGGGAAGACCTTGGTGGAGCCGTAGATGCTGGAGCCCTCGGGGAGCGAGGGGTGCGGGATCTCGTCGAGGGACTTCTGCTCGACGTCGGTGAGTTCCACGGCGGCGGCGGTGTCGGACATGGTGTCTCCTTGGTGGGTGATGCCTGATGGGG
>NZ_LATD01000440.1 GCF_000981895.1 Streptomyces odonnellii
GACCTACCCTTGCTGCCTTCCGGCCCTGGGGGAGTTCAGTCAGATAGCGCCACGTGAGGGGCTGCGCCCACCCTACCCGATCCCCACCCCCCACAACGAGTTCGCGAGCACGCCTCAGCGTCTTGTATTGTTTGCGGCGGAGGATTCGCCTAGAGGCCTAGGGCGCACGCTTGGAAAGCGTGTTGGGGGCAACCCCTCACGAGTTCGAATCTCGTATCCTCCGCTCATGCTCTCACCGGGCATAACGTCGATGGGCCCCGCAGCTTGCTGCGGGGCCCATCGACGTTCGTAGTTGCAGTTTTAGTTGCAGTTGGCGAGATCAGTCAGCGGGTGGCTGCTGGTCCGCCCTGGTCCAGAGGAGTCCGCCGACCTTGGCGGCTGTGTCCTTGAGGACGCGGTCGGTCAGGTGCTGGTAGCGGCGGCGCATCCGGGCCGACTGGCCCGGCTCCCAGCCCATGATCGCGTCCACGACGGTGCCGGGAACCCCGAGGATCAGCAGGATGGTGCCGGCGGTGTGGCGGGCGTCGTGCAGGCGGCCGTCCCGCAGACCGGCAGCCCCCAGGAGTTCCTTCCACTTGCGGTGGTCCGTGTTCGGGTTGAGCGGTTCACCGGTCGGCGAGGTGAAGACGTAGCCCTTCTCCACCCACAGGTCGCGGGCGAGGCGGCGTTCACGGTCCTGTTCCTCCCGGTGCTTCGAGAGGAGCTTCATCAGCTCCTCGGGGACGCCGATGGGCCGCCGTCCGGCGCGGGACTTGGTGTCCTTGGTCTCACGGCGGATGTTGACCTTCTGCGGGCAGTACCCGGGCTTTCGCCCGCAGCGGTCCCCGCAGCCGTGCTGGTACCGGGGCCGCAGCCGACCTCGGTGGACGACCAGGACCCCGAGGTCGAAGTCGACGTCCGTCCACTTGAGCCCGAGCACCTCCCCTTGGCGCAGCCCGAGGGCCAGAGCGATCACCCAGCGCGCTGAGTTCCGTTGCCGGTTGGCCACTTCGAGGAGGATCTGGACCTCCTCGACCGTGTACGGCACCACCTCTTCCTCCTCCAAGCGAGGGGCTTTGGCGATCGTTGCTGGGTTGTCGGTGAGGTGACGGCGGCGCTTGGCCTCGTTGAGAGCCGCGCGAACGGTGCGGTGGACCTGGTGCGCGGTACCGGCCGAACTGCCGTTGTCCTGCATCTTCTTGTAAAAGCGTTCAAGGTGTTCGGGCTCCAGCTTCGCCAGGCGGTGCGCGCCGAGGCCGGGTATGAGGTGGTGGTAGACGGCGACGCGGTAGCCGTCGATGGTGTTCTCGGAGACGTGCAGCGCGGCGATGTTCTCGACCCAGTGGGTCAGCCAGGACTCGACTGTCCAGGTCTGGCCTGCCTTCGGCACGCTGCCGGAGTCACGCTTCCGCTCCAGCTCGCGGACAGCCTTGGTGGCGTCGGCGCGGGTCTTGCGCATGACGTGGCGGCGGTCGGGCTTGCCGTTGTCCTTGACGCCAACGGTGACGTAGCCGTGCCAGTAGCCGTCCTTGCCGAAGTGGATCGATGATGCGCCGTTGGGCTGCCGGGACTTCGCCATGACTGCCCCCTCAGGCCACGAGAGCGACGGTCGACTGGGCAATCTGGGTCCGGGCGGCAACGTAGTCGCTCAGCGCCTCGGCCGGGATGCGGCGCAGGCGGCCTATCGTCACGGACGGGATCTCACCGGAGGCGAGGAGTGCGTACATCGTGGTCCGGCCGACGCCGAGGCGGCGAGCGGCCTCCTCGACGGTGAGCGCGACCAGCGTGGGGTCGTACGCGGTGTTGGTGTTGGCCTGGACGAGGTCGAGGAGCTGTTGCTCGGTCATGCCGAGGGCATCAGCCAACAGGGCAGCGGAGATGGGCGTTTCGGGCACGGAGATTCCTCCCGGCGGCGCGGGGGCAACGCGCAGCCGTGGTTGCTGTGTGGGATGGGCGGTGTGAAAGGGGTCCGCAGGGCGGCCCTCGGCGTTCGTAGCACCAGGGGACGGGCGGGAGAGGGTGGTGCGGCTACTCGGCGGCGGGAGTACCCGGGTCGTTACGGAGGGGGTCCTCGGGCGAGTTGGGGGCCGGGTAGAACGTCAGCTCATCGCCGGTGGGGGTGACGTCGACGCCGAGGCGTTCGGCGATCTCGTCGTATTCACGCTCGGCTTCTTCGAGGCGCCTCTTCGCGGCGTCGGCGAGGTCCTGGGCGGCTCTCCACTCCTTCTCCAGGTCCTGGAGGCGGAAGCCCGCTTCCTGGAGTTCGTAGTGGGGATCGTCCGGGTTGGCTACGGCCTGGGTCATGAAGTACTCGGCGGGCAGGTTCAGCGCCTTGGCCAGGCCGATGACCTCGTCGAACGGGATGGACCGGGTGCCGTTCTCGATCTTCGCGATCTGGGTCTGGTGGAACTTGAAGCCGAGGCGCCTCATGCGCTCGGCGACATCGTCCTGGGACAGCCGGGCGGCCTTCCGCATGATCTTCAGGTTGTGCGCCACCAGGGCCTCCCCCTCGCTGGGGATGAGGCGGCGCTCCTTGGGCTTGTCCATGATCACCTCCTCTCGGCTGCACCGGCACTGCACCGGAGCCCATAGCTAAACCATATCAGCATTGAATCTCCAACCGAAAGGCGCATGAAGCCAGGAGTGACACAGGTCACACGATCACGCGAGCTGGCACTATGCCAGTCAGGAATCGATAATCCAACCGACTATCGGTTTGACATCCATGCGCTGAGGGTAGTACAACAGATAGGCCAGCATGGAAATCCGAACCTGAAGGAGGTTGAGGGCGGCGATCACGCCGCCGGAGACAGACAAAACCCCCGGCGCTACGAACACCGGGGGCTGATCGGAAACCTCGACACCGCCCATCCCTGGACAGCAGACCAACGACGGACCGGGTTGCCCCCCGGAGCCGTCGAGTGAGGAATCTCCTTGAACGACGATACCCGCCCCGGCCCCGCCCACGCAGCGCAACCGGATCCCGATGTCACCGCCGGCAACGGCGCTGCCCTCCTGGACCAGCTCAGGGCGGCGATAGCCCGCTTCGTGATCCTGCCCAGCGAGGAGGCACTGGACGCTGCGGTGCTGTGGACCGCCGCCACCCACCTGCAGCCCTCATGGCAGCACGCCCCGCGCCTGGCCGTGGTCGGCCCCGCGAAACGATGCGGCAAGTCCCGCCTGCTCGACATCCTGACCGAGACCGTCCACAACCCCGTCATCACGGTCAACTCCACCGCCGCCGCGGTCTTCCGCTCCATCACCGAAGAGCCCCCGACTCTGCTCGTCGACGAGGCCGACACCATCTTCGGCACCCCCAAGCAGGCCGAGAAGAACGAGGAGATGCGCGGCCTCCTGAACGCCGGGCACCAACGCGACCGCTACGTCCTGCGCGTGGTCGGCAACGACCACACCCCCCACCGCTTCCACACCTTCGCCATGGCCGCACTGGCAGGCATCGGCGACCTCCCCGACACGATCATGGACCGGTCGGTCGTGATCCGCATGCGCCGCCGAGCCGAGGGCGAGCGCGTCAGCCCCTACCGCACCAAGCGCGACAGCCCCGCCCTGCACGAACTGCGCGCCCGTCTCGCCCGGTGGGCCGCGCCCCTAACCGGCCGGGCCCTGCTCCTAGAGCCCTCCATGCCGGTAGAGGACCGCGCCGCCGACACCTGGGAACCCCTCGTGATCGTCG
>NZ_LATD01000441.1 GCF_000981895.1 Streptomyces odonnellii
CGCCTCGCCCCGTACCCCGCCCGACAGCTCCAGCGACGTCACCTTCTCGCTGCCCGCCGCCAGCACGTACCAGTGGCCCGCGTGGGATTTCCACAGGACGCCCGCCAGGACCTGGGGGGAGCGGACGCCGCACGCCGGGGAGTTCTCCGCGCGGGCGGCGACCGCCGTGGGGGCCGACTCGCGTCGTGAGGGGGCCTGGAACTGGGCCAGGACGCGGCTGCCCGTACCCCGCCAGGTCTCCGCGCGGGTGCACAGCCACCGTGCCGTGCCGTTGGACTCGGGCAGGGTCTGCCGTGCGAACTGCCAGGAGTTCACTGAGCGCACCCCGTGCGACCGTACCGTCGGCAGCAGGCAGGCCGTCCGCGCCCAGGCCGCCCGGTCGCCCGCCCCGGAGACGTCCCGCGGCGACGACGGCGGTCCGGACGTCAGCCGCGCGGGGACCAGCTCGCCGAGATCGGTGAGCAGCCGGTCCGTACCGTCGGCGCCACCCGCACCGTCGCCGTCGCCCGCACCCCCGGTCCGTACCTCCAGCGCGTCCCACGACGCGCAGTCCCGCGCCATCGCCGGACTCACCAGCGGCACGGTCACCCCGTCCGCGCCGCGCGGCAGGGGACGCGGCGCCCCCGCGGGCGCGAGCAGATCGCGTACGGACACCTTCCGCACCCACGGCGCCGTCAGATAACGCACATTGGTGTCCGAGCGGCCGACGACCACCGCCGCCGAACCCGTCCCGTCCGCCCCGTCGACCCGGGCGAAGTCGAGCGCGACGGCCGCGTCGTCGCCCGCGCCGGACAGCGGCTCGGCGTACCGCACCACCCGCAGCCCGTCGTGGAAGAGCACCACCCGGGCCCCGTCCACCCGCCCCGCGTACAGCAATTGCGGCGGCCCCATCGGCGGCCCCGGCGGGGTGGTGGGCGTGGCCGTGACCCGTACCGCCGCGCCGGGCCGCGCCCACACCGCGAGCGCCCGGCGCAGCAGCCCCCGGTCCCCGGCCAGCGCCCCGCGCGCGGGCCAGACCGAGAAGTCCGTACGGGCCGAGTCCTGCCACACGCCGGGCGCGACCCGCCGTACCCGCCCCGGATCGAGCGCCGCCTCAGCTGCGGGATTCCGGGCGTACGAGGGCGCCGCCGCGCCGTCCGGGCCCCACCCGCCGTCCGGCAGGACGACCAGCGCGGAGGCGACGAGCACCGCCGCGACCGCGGCCAGCCCGGCCCGTACCCGCTGACGGCGGCGCATCAGATCCGTCGGCCTGGCCTGGAGCGAGCAGGCGTCGAACTCGGGCGAGCCCAGCAGTCCGGCCGCGTCCGCCCCGCCGATCGTCCCCACACCGGCCGCCTCCTCCACCGCACCGGCCGGGGCCGGCGCGCCCGCGGCGCCCAGCACCCGCCGTACCTCCGTGTCCGGCAGTCGCTCAAGACCCCGCAGTACGAATGCCGCGCGCCCCGCGCAGGAGAGGGCGGACAGCCGCTGGTCCAGGGCGAGTTCATCCGCTCCGCCCGCGCGCGGGAACAGTCGCAGACCCCACACCCGGGGCAGCGGCGGCGGCAGTTGGGCCCGGCGGGGCAGGGCGAACCGGCGTACCGGACGCCCGGCCTCCAGCGCCTGCCTCAGCACCCGCCCGCGTACGTACGCGTAACCCAGGTCCTCCGCAGGCCCGTTCGTACGGCGCGGGCCCGGAATCCCGGACGTGTCGGCCGAGTCGCGGCCGCGCGGCAGCGACCGCTGCACCAGCGCGTGCGCGGTGAGCACCCGCCGGTTGCGGCCGAGCGCGGGCGGCAGGACCAGATACGCGATCCGCACCAGGCGTGGATAGTGCTCGACGAGGGCCGCCTCGGCCTGTTCGACGCCGATGGGGGCGGCGGGAGGCACGGGAGTGGTCACGGAAGCGGTGACGGCTTTGTCCTGGGGCACGTTCAGCAGAACGAGCGATACGTCGGATGGTCACCACATCACGCGGAGCACCGCGTCCTGTACGCCCCGCTCGCGCGGCGCGCGGGATCCCGTCCATCCTGCCGTTCCCGCCCGCACCAGCGGCCCCAAGGGGCACCATGGCCCCATGCGCAAGGAACGATCCCGAGTGGTACTCGCGGCCCTGGCCCTCCCCCCGACCCTCGCTCTGGCCCTGACGGCCGGCTGCGGCGCGGGCGGCGGCGCCGACCACGACGCGAACGACAACAAGGCACCCGACGTGCCGAAAACGGCGACCGGGAGCCTCGAACAGCTTGCCTCGCAGGCCGAGTGCGAGCCCAACATCCAGACCGACGCCGCCGAACTGCGCCAGGCCAACTGCACGACGGGCGACGGGAAGTATGTGCTCGCCACCTTCGCCACCGACCGCGGCCAGCGCGAGTGGATCAACGAGGCCAAGGACTACGGCGGTTCGTACCTCGTCGGCAGGAGGTGGGTCGCCGTCGGTGATGCGAAGGTGGTCGCGGCGCTGCGCGGCCGGCTCGGCGGGACCGTGGAGACCGGCTCGTCACACCACTCCGGGGGAAGTGGCACGGGGGAGAACGAGGGTCACTCGGGTCACCACATGAGCTGACCGCGCAGCGCGCGTGGGGGGTGGAAAGTGGAGCGGGGAGCGGCGGGCAGGTGCCTCAGCGGCACCTGCGTCCGCTGTTGATGCAGTTCACCACCTTGTTCATCAGGTTCTCGTCGAAGACATTGATGAAGTCACCGTGGTCGGTGACGGGCTTGTGGAGCTGCTCCGGGAAGGAGTCCAGCGCGAACCCGGGCCCCGGCGGCACGTCGTACACGATCCGCTGCTGGAGCTGCGGAATCGCCCGGAATCCGTTCTGACAGCGGCCGTTCTCGTCGGCGAACGCCACATGCGTACGGTGGTTGGCGCTGTCGCTGTTCTGGCCGTCCCAGCAGCTCTGGAACTTGAAGGTACGGACGACCTGGCTGCCTTCAGGGCAGATCGGGTATTTGTCCTTGAGCTGACGGTCCTCGAATCCGGTGCAGCTCCAGGACGCGTTCGCGTTGGCGTTGCCATTGACGAACGCCTTCGCGTCACCGGTGATGATCCGCAGGAACCGCGGCATGGCGGTGACCCTGGACACCGGGCTGCCGGCGAATTTCAGCGTGACCTGCGTCGGAGTCTGGATCTCTCCGACATTGCCTTCCTTGCCGCCGCCGTCCGCATTGGCGTCGTCCTCGGCCTGTCCGTTCTGAAGGCGCAGGACCGGCCAGTAGTACGTCGACTTGTCGCCCTGATTCCGGCAACTGGTCTCCGCCGCGGCAAGGGAGTCGTCGGTCGCGAAGGCGTCATTGGCCTGATTGCCGACGTAATCGTGCATATGGTGGGCGCCATTGGTCACGCCGGGCGCGACAATGACATTGTCCGAATTGAACTTTCCGGCCTCATTGCGACCGCAATCGGTGGTGAAGCTGCCCTTCGAGCCGCCGCGGCGCTGCCGGGGCTGGTTCACATTCGGCTGGACGGTGGTGATGTCGACGAAGTCGGACGCCTCGGGGCCGTTGCCGGCCTGGCCGCCACCGCCCTGACCGCCGTCCTGTCCATCGCCCTGGCCGCCGTTCTGCCCGTCACCCTGACCGCCGTCCTGGCCCGGATTCTGGCTGGGGTCCTGCCCGGGGTCCTGGCTCTGGCCGCCGTCCTGGCCCCCGCCGTTGTCCGTGCCGTCACCGGTTCCCTCGCCGCTGCCGCTGTCGTCGGCGCGCAGGGTGCAGGGCGCCAGCGCCTCCAGGCCCTGCGGCCGCTTGCCGACGCGGTCGATCGCGTTCGCGATGCGCTCCAGCGAAGCCAGCCGCTTGTTCTTCAGCGGAGTGAGAATGGCATTCTCGGCGAGTGCCGGGTCCTGCTCGATCTGTTCCTTCTGATCGGCGAACTTCTGGTATGCCTGGGTGATCTGGCTGTCTATCCTGGCCAGCTCGCGGTCGACCTGCCAGCGTGCTCCTCTCGGCACGTCCGTCAGTTCGTTCGCCACATCCGGACAGTCGATGGTCGACATCGCCTGACCGGCATTCTCGCTCTGCGGCGGACGCTGGTGGGACCTGCCCTCACCCGCGGATGCGTAGACATTCACCGCTACCAGCCCACCCCCGCCCAGGAGCAAGGCAGCCGAGGCGGCGATCGCCCGGTTCGCCAGTGTGGAGCGTTTTCTCGATGTGCGTCCCATGGAACTCCTCAAGCTTCGTTTGCCGGTTACAGGGAAATCTCGGCAGGGGGAGAAGCGAAGCGCTCCGTTCCATACGGACCTCATTCGCGGCGCGTTCAGCCGCCGCGTGAATTCATAGAAATCTCCATCAACAAACCGGGCGGATATGCCTCATTGGGGACGATGCCCACGGCGGCCTGACCGGCCGTCATCTGCCGCCGCGGTCCAGATACGCGAGCACCGCCAGCACCCGCCGGTTGTCGTCGTCCGACACCGGCAGCCCCAGCTTCCCGAAGATGTTGGAGGTGTGCTTGGCCACCGCCCGCTCGGTGATGACGAGTTGGGCGGCGATGGCCGTGTTGGAGCGGCCCTGCGCCATCAGCTCCATCACCTCCCGCTCACGCGGCGTCAGACCGCCGATCGGCTCATCCTTGGCGCGGCGGGAGAGCAACTGCGAGATGACCTGGGGATCCATCGCCGTACCGCCCGCCGCGACCCTCCGTACCGCGTCGATGAACTGGTCCGCGTCGAACACCCGGTCCTTGAGCAGATATCCCACCCCGCCCCTGCCGTCCGCCAGCAGCTCCCGCGCGTACAACTGCTCCACGTGCTGGGACAGTACGAGCACGGGCAGGCCGGGCCTGGCGCGCCGCGCGGCGAGTGCGCACTGGAGGCCCTCGTCCGTGTGGGACGGCGGCAGCCGGACATCGACGACCGCCACATCCGGCTCGAACTCCGCGAGCGCCGTGGTCAGTTCGGGCCCGCTCTCCACCGCGGCCAGGATCTCGAAGCCGTACGCCTCCAGCATCCTGACCAGACCGTCGCGCAGCAGGAAGAGATCTTCGGCTAGGACAACTCGCAAGGGATCTCCATGGTCACCATGGTGGGACCGCCCGCGGGACTGCTGACGGCCAGGACGCCGTCGAATGTACCGAGCCTGCGCTCCAGGCCGCTCAGCCCCAAGCCCTTCCCCGGCTCCGCGCCCCCGCCCCCGCTGGAACAAAAAACGCGAGACGCAGCAGCCCTTCCGC
>NZ_LATD01000442.1 GCF_000981895.1 Streptomyces odonnellii
GTGTATAAGGGACAGGGGGTGATGGTGCGGATCACGGGTGGGGTGACGGTGCGGTGACGGGCGGGGCGATGGTCGGGGTGACGGTGCGGGGCGATGGTCCGGACGACGGCCGGCCGGTGGCCAGGACGGCGGTCGGGATAACGGTCGAGGCGATGGCCCCCGCAGGCGTAACCACAGGCGTAATCGCAGGCGTACGGTCGTAGCGCCTGGCCATTCCCAGGGGGCTGACTTCCCGTACCTGTACGATGAAGGCGCACCTGACTGATCGACCACCTCTGCCTGACGCAGGGCTGGCGCGACCGTATGGCGGCCGTGGCGTTCCCCCCGTGGGCCCTGGTATCTACCGCAGTCCCGCGCAAGAGGACAGCCCTCGGCTGCCCCCGTACCCCCGGGGCGCGCTACCAGGCGGCAGAAAGGCAAGGGCCGTGTCCCGCAACACGGTCGGCACCACCAACGCGCCGCCCCGGGGCAGCGCCCCGCGCCGCCCCGGCTACGGGCAGCTCCTCCGTACACCAGGCGTCTGGACATTCCTCCTCCCCGGATTCGCCGCCCGGCAGCCCTTCGCGATGCTGACGATCAGCATCGTCCTGCTGGTCCGGCACACCACCGGTTCGTACGGCAGCGCCGGAGCCGTCGCCGCGGTCACCGGCGTCTCCATGGCCCTCTGCGCGCCGAGAAGCGGCAGGCTGGCTGACCGGTTCGGACAGCGCGCGGTCCTGGTACCAGGCGTACTGGTCCACACCGGCTCGGCGGCGGCGCTCACCGCACTCGCCCTGGCGCACGCCCCTCTGTGGGCGCTGTTCGCCGCGGCCGTCCCCACCGGCGCCTCCGTCCCGCAGATCGGCCCCATGGTCCGGACCCGCTGGGCCGCTCTGCTGGGCGCCGGGTCCGGTCCAGCGGGCCCGGCACGCATCGAATCGGGCGGTGCTGTAGGTACTGCTTCAGGCGTTTCAGGTGCTGCCCCGTCTCCCTCCTCCCTCCCCTCCTTGCTGCCGACCGCGGCGGCCTTCGAGTCCGTGACGGACGAGTTCACCTTTGTCATCGGGCCCGTGCTCGCGACCGCGCTGTGCACCGGCGTCCACCCGGCGGCCGGACTGATCGCCGAAGCGGCACTCACCCTGGCCGGCGGGCTGCTCTTCGCCGCCCGGCGCGGGACCCAGCCCCGGACCGCCCGGCGCGGGGCGGGCGCCCCGGCGGAGCCCGGCCGGTCCGCGCTGTCCGTGCCCGGGGTACGGGTACTGGCCGTGGCCTTCCTGGGAATCGGTTCCGTCTTCGGCGGCATGCAGGTCTCGCTGACGGCGTTCACCGAGGAGATCGGCACCCCCGGATTGAACGGTGTGCTGTACGGGATCTTCGCCGCCGGCAATATGGTCGCCGGAATCGTGTGCGGCGCCGTCGCCTGGAAGACCGGCCCCCGCCGCAGACTCATGGCGGGATATTCGGGACTGACATTGGTCGTCTCCTCTCTGTGGTCGGTGCACTCGGTGCCGCTCCTCGCCGGGCTCGGCCTGCTGGTCGGGCTCTGTATCGCGCCCACCCTGATCACCGGCTACACACTGGTCGAGTCGCTCGTGCCCGCTTCGGTCCGCACCGAGGCCTTCACCTGGCTGACCGGCGCGGTCGCGCTGGGCCAGGCCGCGGCGGTGACCGCCGCGGGACAGCTCGCCGACGCCCATGGCGCGAGCGCCGGATTCGCCGTCCCGCTCGCCGGTACGGTGGCGGCTCTCGTCACCCTGGTACTACTGCGTTCGCGGCTGGCCCCGAAGCTCCCGGAACGGGTTGCCGCGCGTGGGATGAGTCACCGCGTTCCGATGGCAGTGGACTGATCGCGCGGAATACGTCACTATGGAGCGTCGTTAGCACTCATTGAGTGAGAGTGCCAGGAGGAGCAAGTGCCGACCTATCAGTACCAGTGCACCGAGTGCGGCGAGGGCCTCGAGGCGGTGCAGAAGTTCACCGATGACGCCCTTACCGTCTGCCCGAACTGCCAGGGACGCCTGAAGAAGGTGTTCTCCGCGGTCGGCATCGTCTTCAAGGGCTCCGGTTTCTACCGCAACGACAGCCGTGGCTCGTCGTCGGGCAGCGCCCCCGCTTCGGCGAACTCGTCGGGCTCGGCCGCCTCGGGTACGAAGTCGTCCTCGTCGTCGGAGTCCAAGACCGCGGCGTCGGCCTCCTCCTCGGCCTCCGGTTCCTCCGCGTCCGGTTCGGGTTCGGGTTCCAGCTCTGGTTCTTCGGCGTCGAGCGGCAGCTCCAGCGGCTCCTCGGCGGCCTGATCTCGCGTCGTTCTCTTCTCTCGCAGGGCCCCGCCGCATCCCGCGGCCGGGGTCCTTCGTGTATGCCCGGGACGGCACGGCTACTGTGATCGGATGGCGAACGCAGAGATCGGCGTGATCGGTGGCTCGGGCTTCTACTCCTTTCTGGAGGATGTGACCGAGGTCCAGGTGGACACTCCGTACGGACCGCCCAGTGACTCCCTTTTCCTCGGCGAGATCGCGGGCCGGCAGGTCGCGTTCCTGCCCCGGCACGGCCGCTCGCACGGTCTGGCCCCGCACCGCATCAACTACCGTGCCAACCTGTGGGCGCTGCGCTCCGTCGGTGTGAAGCAGGTACTGGGCCCGTGCGCCGTGGGCGGGCTGCGGCCGGAGTACGGGCCGGGCACGCTGCTCGTACCCGACCAGCTAGTGGACCGCACCAAGGCGCGGACACAGACCTACTACGACGGGGTGCCACTGCCGGACGGCAGCGCGTCCAAGGTCGTCCATATCTCGCTCGCCGACCCGTACTGTCCCGAGGGGCGCGGGGCGGCGCTGGCGGCGGCGCGCCGGCATGGCTGGGAGCCGGTGGACGGCGGGACACTCGTGGTCATCGAGGGTCCGCGCTTCTCGACGCGAGCCGAGTCCCGGTGGCATGCGGCGATGGGCTGGTCGGTGGTCGGGATGACCGGGCACCCCGAAGCCGTGCTCGCTCGTGAACTGGGCCTGTGCTACACCTCCATGACACTTGTGACGGATCTGGACGCGGGGGCGGAGACCGGAGAGGGGGTCTCCCACGAGGAGGTCCTCCGGGTCTTCGCCGCGAATGTCGACCGGCTGCGCACCGTGCTCTTCGACGCAGTGGGCGGACTGCAGCCGAGTGGGACGCGCGACTGTCTCTGCTCGCATGCGCTGGACGGGATCGACACCGGGCTCAAACTGCCCTGATCACGGGTTGCCCCGGCCCTCCGCGAACCATGCGCGGAGAAACGGGATTTGAGTCGGCGAACGCCGGAACCACTCTTGCGGGTGGCGGAGTTGTCCACAACCGGTAGGTGATCCACAGGCTCCGGCGGGATCGTGCCGGACCGTGGATTGTGGGGAGCGATCGAAGAAACTCCTCACGTCAGGCGGTGTTCGCCATGTCCCATTCCTTCTCGCACAACTCGTGCGATCCGTCCCCTTGTTCCTCTTCTTCCCCTTGCCCCTCGGCGGGTTCTCCCC
>NZ_LATD01000443.1 GCF_000981895.1 Streptomyces odonnellii
TCTGGAACGGGAAGAAGACCTAGAGGCGTCCTGCGCCGCGTTCCGTACGATGCAGACGCATTCCCTCCCGCCCGAAGAATCATTGGATCTCATCGCCGGGATCTGTGACGGCGTGTAGGGAGCATCATGGCCGCCTACCTCGCACAGCCCCCTGTCCAGACTTCATCCTCATCCTCCACCCCCCGCACATCCCCCACCCCATCAACGGCCTCTCCGGTCTGTCCGCCGTCCCCGGTGCCGCCCCTGGCCGCGGACTCCGTCTGGCGGCGCAGCAGGCACAGCACCGGGGCGAACAACTGCGTGGAGTCCGCCCGTACCGCCGCGGACGTCCTCGCCGTACGGGACTCCAAGAACGTGACCCGGCCCCATCTGTCGTTCACGGCAGCCGCGTGGACGTCCTTCGTCTCCGCGCTGCGCGGGGAGACCTTCACGCATTGACCGGCCGAACGCGGGCCGCGCCCTCGGGAGCGGTCGCCACGACCGTCCGTACCGCCGCGCCGATCTGCTCCCCCGTCAGATCGGCGCGCGCGGTGAGCCGGATCCTGGAGATCCCGTCCGGCACCGACGGCGGGCGGAAACAGCCCACGGCGAGTCCCTCGGCACGGCAGTCGGCGGCCCACCGCAGTGCGGCCTCCGGGGACGGCGCCCGTACGGATACGACCGCCGCGTCCGGCGGCGCGGCGCTCAGCCCCGCCCCGGTCAGCCGGCGGTGCAGCGTCCGGGACACTTCGCGCGCCCGGTCCGCCCTGGCGGGCTCCGCGCGCAGCAGCCGCAGACTCTCCAGCGCGCCGCCCACGGCCGCCGGGGCGAGCCCGGTGTCGAAGATGAACGTCCGGGCGGCGTTGACGAGATGCTCGATGACCCGGGCCGGACCGAGGACCGCGCCGCCCTGGCTGCCCAGGGACTTGGAGAGCGTCAGGGTGACGGCCACTCCCGCCGCGCCCGCGATGCCCGCGGCGTGCGCCGAGCCCCGGCCGCCCTCGCCGAGCACTCCCAGGCCGTGCGCGTCGTCGATGAGCAACGCGGCTCCCCTGTCCCGGCACAGCTCGGCCAGTTCCGCCAGCGGCGCGGCGTCGCCGTCCACCGAGAACACCGCGTCGCTGACCACCAGCGAGCGCCGCTCCGGATGCGCGTCGAGGGTCTTGCGCACGGCCTCGGGCTCCGCGTGCGGTACGACCACGGTCTCGGCGCGCGAGAGCCGGCAGCCGTCCACGATCGAGGCGTGGTTGCCCGCGTCGGAGACGAGCAGGGAGCCGCGCGCGGTGAGCGCGGTGAGGGCGGCGAGATTGGCGGCGTAGCCGGAGGAGAGGACGAGCGCGGCCTCGAAGCCGCAGAACGCGGCGAGTTCACGCTCCAGTTCGGCGTGCAGCTCCGTGCTGCCGGTGACCAGCCGGGAACCGGTGGACCCCGCACCCCAGCGGCGCGCCGCCTCCGCCGCCGCGCCGGTCACCGCGGGATGGCGGGCCAGCCCCAGATAGTCGTTGCTCGCCAGATCCAGCAGGTCCGACCCGGCCGGGCGCGGCCTGAGCGTACGGACGAGACCCGCCCGCTCGCGGCGGCGCGCCTCGTCGTCGGTCCAGTCGAACGGATCCTGCGCCATGGATACGGTCCTTTTGTAGGGTGCGCACAGACTTTAACCGTGTGGGGACCGGGTCAGGATGTGGCCATGCACACACTTCGTTCCGGTCGTGTTGTCGGGTTCCTCCCTGGCTTCGAGGTGCTCGCGTAGGCCAGGATCGGCACCATGGACCTGCTGAACACGCTGGTGGAGAAGGGCTTGCGGCGCGAGCTGCCGACCCGCGAAGAAGCGCTCGCCGTGCTGGCGACCTCCGACGACGATCTGCTCGAGGTGGTGGCCGCGGCCGGGAAGGTGCGGCGGCAGTGGTTCGGGCGGCGGGTGAAGCTCAACTATCTGGTGAACCTGAAGTCCGGTCTCTGCCCCGAGGACTGTTCGTACTGCTCGCAGCGGCTCGGTTCGACGGCGGACATCCTCAAGTACACCTGGCTGAAGCCCGACGAGGCGTCGAAGGCGGCGGCGGCCGGAGTGGCGGGCGGCGCGAAGCGGGTCTGTCTGGTGGCGAGCGGACGCGGACCGACGGACCGTGATGTGGACCGGGTGTCGCAGACCATCGAGGCGATCAAGGAGCAGAACGAGGGCGTCGAAGTCTGCGCCTGTCTGGGACTGCTGTCGGAGGGTCAGGCGGAGCGGCTGCGCGCGGCGGGGGCCGACGCGTACAACCACAACCTCAACACGTCCGAGGGGACGTACGGCGACATCACCACCACCCACACCTACGCCGACCGGGTGGACACCGTGCGGCAGGCGCAGTCGGCGGGGCTGTCGGCCTGCTCCGGGCTGATCGCCGGGATGGGCGAGAGCGACGCGGACCTGGTCGACGTGGTGTTCTCGCTGCGCGCGCTCGACCCGGACTCGGTGCCGGTCAACTTCCTGATCCCGTTCGAGGGGACACCGCTCGCCAAGGAGTGGAACCTCACCCCGCAGCGGTGCCTGCGGATTCTGGCGATGACCCGGTTCGTCTGCCCGGATGTGGAGGTCAGGCTGGCGGGCGGGCGTGAGGTGCATCTGCGTTCGATGCAGCCGCTCGCGCTGCATCTGGTCAACTCGATCTTCCTCGGCGACTACCTCACCAGCGAGGGCCAGGAGGGCAGGGCGGACCTGGAGATGATCGCGGACGCGGGCTTCGAGGTGGAGGGCGCGGACACCACGACGCTGCCGGAGCACCGGGCGGGCGGCGGATGCGGGCCGTGCGGCGAGTCCGCTCCGGCCGCGGATGACGCGCTGGGGCCGGAGGGCCGTACGGTCGCGGCGGGCACGGCGTCCGGTGCGGACCCGGCGTCCGCCTCGCGTACGGATCTGGTCGCCGTACGCCGCAGGGGTGCCGGGACGGATCTGGCGCCCAATGCCTGATCTGTCCACCGCCGATCTGCTGGCCCTGGACCGGGCCCACGTCTGGCATCCGTACGGCCCCATGCCGGGGCGTACGGAACCGCTGGTCGTGGAGTCCGCGTCGGGGGTACGGCTGCGGCTCGCCCAACCCGCCCACGGACAGCGCGAGTTGGTCGACGGCATGGCCTCCTGGTGGTCGGCGGTCCATGGCTACAACCACCCGGAACTCAACGCGGCGGCGCGCGGACAGCTCGACCGTATGAGCCATGTGATGTTCGGCGGGCTCACCCATGAGCCCGCCGTACGGCTCGCGTCCTTGCTGGTCGACATCACTCCCGAGCCGCTGCGCCATGTGTTCCTGGCCGACTCGGGCTCGGTGGCGGTCGAGGTCGCGGTGAAGATGTGCCTCCAGTACTGGCGCTCGCTGGGACGCCCGGAGAAGCAGCGGCTGCTGACCTGGCGGGGCGGCTACCACGGCGACACCTGGCAGCCCATGTCGGTGTGCGACCCCGAGAGCGGTATGCACGGACTGTGGTCGGGGGTGCTGCCGCGGCAGATCTTCGCGGACGCGCCGCCGGCCGAGTACGAGGAGAGTTACGCGGACGGGCTGCGCGACCTGATCGCCCGCCACGCGGATGAACTGGCGGCGGTCGTCGTCGAGCCGGTGGTCCAGGGCGCGGGCGGCATGCGTTTCCACTCCCCGCGCTATCTGCGGGTGCTGCGGGAGGCCTGCGACACGCACGGGGTGCTGCTGATCTTCGACGAGATCGCGACCGGATTCGGGCGTACGGGCACGCTCTTCGCGGCGGATCAAGCGGCCGTCTCCCCGGATGTGATGTGTCTGGGCAAGGCCCTGACCGGCGGTTATCTCACCATGGCGGCGACGCTGTGCACCGCGCGGGTGGCCGACGGCATCTCGCGGGGCGAGGTGCCCGTACTGGCCCACGGGCCGACCTTCATGGGCAATCCGCTGGCCGCCGCCGTCGCCCTCGCCTCGGTCGAGCTGCTGCTCGGCCAGGACTGGGAGCAGGAGGTCAAACGGATCGGCACGGGTCTGCGCGACGGGCTCGCGGGGGCCTCGGCCCTGCCGGGCGTACGGGACGTGCGGGTGCTCGGCGCGATCGGTGTCGTCCAGCTCGACCACGAGGTGGACATGGCAGCGGCGACCCGGGCGGCGGTGCGGGAGGGCGTGTGGCTGCGGCCGTTCCGCGATCTCGTCTACACGATGCCGCCGTATGTGACGGGGGACGACGATGTCGAACGGATCTGCCGCGCGGTGACCGCGGCGGCGCGGGAGGGCTGAGCCATGCCCGTACTGATCGTGACCGGGACCGGCACGGAGATCGGCAAGACGGTGGTCACCGCAGCGGTCGCGGCGGCGGCGCTCGCCCGTGGACGTACGGTCGCGGTCCTCAAACCCGCGCAGACCGGGGTCGGCCCTGACGGGCACGGTGACGCGGCGGAGGTCGTACGGCTGGCGGGTCCGGTGACGGCGGCCGAGCTGGCGCGGTTCCCGGAGCCGCTGGCCCCGGCGACGGCGGCGCGCCGGGCCGGGATGGCGCCGGTCAGCCCCGAGGAGGTGGCGGAGGCGGCCGGGAAGCTGGCCGCGGAGCACGATCTGGTGCTGGTCGAGGGCGCGGGCGGGCTGCTCGTACGGTTCGACGAGGCGGGCGGGACACTGGCGGACGCGGCCGGGCTGCTGGGGGCTCCGGTGCTGATGGTGGTCCCCGCCGGGCTCGGCACGCTCAATATGACCGCGCTCACCGCCGAGGCGCTGCGGGCGAGGGCGCTGACGCTCGCGGGAATGGTGGTGGGGAGCTGGCCCGCCGCCCCGGGGCTGGCGGAGCGCTGCAATCTGACGGATCTGCCGGAGGCGGCGGGAGCCCCGCTGCTCGGCGCCGTACCGGAGGGCGCGGGGGCGCTGGAGCCCGGTGTGTTCCGGGCGCGGGCGGCGGGGTGGCTGGCACCGCGGCTGGACGGTGACTGGGACGCGGGGCGGTTCGCCGCGGGATTCTGAGCGCTGACCGGGGGCCCGCCCGCGGCGGGCCTCGCTGACAGCACGGGCCGTCGACCGGCCGGTCCGCGGCTCAGACGCTCCAGGCGCGCAGTTCGTCGGCGATGGCGCGCACATCGGCCGTGCCGTCCTTGACCAGCTTGGCGAGATCGCGTACCTGCTCGGGCGAGGTGCTGACCTTCAGTCCGCTGGCGACGAGATAGGCGTAGGCCACGGCGGACGCGAACAGCGCGTTCGAGCGCTCCAGGGCCGGCACATGGAGCAGCAGTTGCAGCAGGGCCGCGGCACGGGCGGGCGCGTCGGCGTAGACGGGGGTGCCGAATATCTCAGCCTCGTGGCGGCTGACGGCGGCGACCAGCGCTCCCCAGTCGGTGACCTGTGGGTCACCGGGTGTGTTGTGCTCCGCGACCATGAGGAGCCACGAAAGCTCGATCCGAAGGGTCAACGCGCGCCTTCACGCCCCGCGCCGAACTCCTCGGTGAAGACCGACGCGTACTGCTTCATGAAGTCGGCCGCGGACTCGACGAACGTACGGCCGGCCTCGCCCTCGTCCTGCTTGACCAGCTCTTCGATATACCGGTTCACGCTCATCCCGCGCTGGGAGGCCAGCCGCCGCGCGGTCTCCGCGGTGGTGTCCTCCACCCGTACATTGAGCTGAGTCTTTGCCACCCGACCAAGCTAGCGCAGGAGTGCTAGCAGGGCAAGGGGGGCCGGTACGGCGGGGTACCGGCCCCGGCACGCGGCCCCTACGCTCGGCGCCATGACGCGGCCCTTTCGTTTCGGTGTGAACATGATGACGCCCGAGGTCGGCGGGGCATGGCGCCGGCGGTGCGCGCGGGCGGAGGAGCTGGGCTACGACGTGATCCAGGTGCCGGACCATCTCGGCATGGTCGCGCCCTGGTCTGGACCCCTGCATGGAGGCCTTCGCCCGGTGATCGCGGAACTACGCACCGGCTGACCTGTACAAAACCGACCGCGCCCTACAGGTACGGGTACCTGCCCGGGAACAAACGCGGGTACCGGCCCCGGAAACCGTTCGCCCGCGCGCCCCGGCCGGTGGTGGGATGCCCGCATGGACGATGTACGGATACGGGCCGCCGCACCGGCGGATCTCGACGCGGTCCTCGCCTTTTGGAAGACCGCCGCCGAGGGCACCAGCATCACGGACGACCGCGCCGGCACCGAGCGGCTCGTGGCACACGACCCCGGGGCGCTGATGCTGGCGGAGCGCGGCGGGGCGGTCGTCGGAACGGTGATCGCGGGGTTCGACGGCTGGCGCTGTCATCTCTACCGGCTCGCCGTGCACCCGGACCAGCGGCGCCACGGGATCGGCCGGGCGCTGATCGCGGCGGCGGAGGAGCGCTTCGTACGGCTGGGCGGGCGACGCGGCGACGCGATGGTGCTGGACCGCAACGAGCGGGCGCACCACGCCTGGCGGGCCGCGGGCTACGCCCCTCAGGGGCAGTGGACCCGGTGGGTGAGGCGGCTGGACGGCTGAGGCCGCTGGAAGCACCCCTCGGCGGCGATACCGCGCGGTCCGTCGTCCGCTGATCGACCATGGGACCGAGGTGAACCGATGACCGAAGTGCTGCTGCTCCTGGTGGCGATCCTGCTGTCGCTGCTCTGCGGCGCCTTTGTCGCGGCGGAGTTCTCGCTCACCACCGTCGAGCGCGGCGATCTCGAACGGGCCGCCGAGCGCGGCGAGCGCGGCGCGGCGGGCGCGCTGAAGGCCGTACGGACCCTGACCTTCCAGCTCTCCGGCGCCCAGCTCGGGATCACCGTGACCAATCTGGTCATCGGCATGCTCGCCCAGTCGTCGATCGCGAAGCTGATCCGCGGTCCCGCGGAGGCCGTGGGCCTGTCGCCGTCGGTCGCGTCCTCGGTGGCGCTGGTCATCGGTACGGGTCTGTCGACGGCCTTCGTGATGGTCGTCGGCGAGCTGGTCCCCAAGAACTGGGCGATCTCGTCGCCGCTGGCCGTCGCCAGAACGGTGGGGCCCGTGCAGCGGTACTTCTCCGCCGCCTTCAGCCCGTTCATCCGCCATCTCAACAACACCGCGAACCGGATCGTGCGCGGCCTCGGCCTGGAGCCCACCGAGGAGCTGGCCTCCACCCGCAGCCCGCAGGAGCTGGTCGCACTGGCGCGGCACTCCGCGCGGGAGGGCGCGCTGGAGCAGGACACCGCCGAGCTGTTCGTGAAGACCCTGAGCCTGGCCGCGCTCACGGCGGAGAACGTGATGACTCCCCGGGTCCGGGTGATGGCCCTCGACGTACGGGCCACCGCCGAGGACGTCGCCAACGCCACCCGCGCCAGCGGTCTCTCGCGCTTCCCCGTCTACCGGGACGGTCTCGACACGGTCGTCGGCATCGCGCACATCAGGGACGTCCTGGCCGTCCCCGCCGAACGGCGCCACCGCCTGCCGGTCGCCGATGTGATACGCGAACCGCTGCTGGTGCCGGAGACGCTGACCGTCGACCGGCTGCTCGACCGGTTCTCGGGCGGCGTCGCCATGGCCGTCGTCATCGACGAATACGGAGGAACCGCGGGGGTCGTGACACTGGAGGACATCGTGGAGGAGATCGTCGGCGAGGTACGCGACGAGCACGATCCGCAGGAGGCCGCCGATCTAGCGCCGGTGGGCCAGGACGCGGAGGGCAGGGCGCTCTGGTCGGCGGACGGCGCGGCCCGTGCCGACCAGCTCCGGACGGCCGGACTGCGGATGCCCGACGGGCCGTACGAGACGCTCGCCGGGCTGGTCGCCACGGAGCTGGGCCGTATCCCCATCGTGGGCGACCGGCTCGCCCTCGGCGGCTGGCTGCTGGAGGTCGTGGACGCCACCGGCCGCCGCGCGGCCCGGCTGCTGCTCCACGCGCCGGTCAGGCTGCCCGAGGACGAACAGCGACGCGAGCAGGGGGACACCCGGGAGGACCAGGATCAGGAGGGGAAGGCCGGATGATCACCGCAGTCCAGCTCTTCGTCGGTCTGCTGACGCTGGTCGTCAACGCCTTCTTCGTCGGGTCCGAGTTCGCCCTGATCTCCGTACGGCGCAGCCAGATCGAGCCCGCGGCCGAGGCGGGCAACCGGCGGGCGCGCGCGGTCGTCTGGGGACTGGAGCACGTATCGGCGCTGCTCGCGGCGGCGCAGCTCGGCATCACCCTGTGCACCCTGGTGCTGGGCATCGTCGCCGAACCCGCCATCGCGCACCTTCTGGAGCCGTTCTTCAACGCCGTCGGGATGCCGCACGGCCTGGTGCATCCGATCTCGTTCGTGATCGCGCTGGTCCTGGCGACCTATCTGCACATGCTGCTGGGCGAGATGGTCCCCAAGAATGTCGCGCTGGCCGAACCGGCGCGGGCCGCCCTGCTGCTCGGCCCGCCGCTGGTGGCGCTGGCGCGGGCGCTGCGCCCGGTGATCTTCACCGTCAACGCCTTCGCGAACGGTCTGCTGAAGCTGCTCCGGGTGCAGACCAGGGACGAGGTGCTGGCCACGTACTCCGACGACGAGCTGTCCCGGCTGGTGACGGACGCGGGCCATGCCGGATTGCTCGACGACCGCGCCACCGAGCGGCTGCACGACGCGCTGGAGCTGGGGCGGCGGCCGGTCAGCGATGTGGTGACGCCGCTGGAGCAGGTGGTGTCCGTACGGCTCGGGGTCACCGCCGAGGAGCTGGAGCGGCTGGCGGCGGAGTCCGGCTTCTCCCGTTTCCCGGTGGTGGACGCCACCCGCCGGATCCTCGGTTATCTCCACGTGAAGGACGCGCTGGACGCGGCTCCGCGCGACGAGCCGTTCCCGGTCTCCGCGATGCGCGCGATCGCGCGGGTCAGGGCGTCGACCCCGATGGACGACGTCCTGACCGCGATGCGGCGCGGCCGTACGCATCTCGCGGCGGTCCTGGACGCCGACGGCCGGCTGGCGGGCCTGGTGACCATGGAGGACGTCCTGCGCCAACTGGTGGGCAGGCACGCCTGAGCGGAGGCGCGGACGGGGCGTGCTCCGGTGGTCCGGAGCCGGGTCCGGGGCCGCCGCTCGGGGGAACGTACCGCACGGTACGATCAGCCCGCCATGCAGATGAATGCCAACTACACCAGCCTTGTGGCGGTCGGTGACTCCTTCACCGAGGGCATGTCCGACCTCCTGCCCGACGGCTCGTACCGCGGCTGGGCGGATGTCCTCGCCGGCCGTCTCGCCGCCCGCTCCCCCGGCTTCCGGTACGCGAATCTCGCCGTACGCGGCAAGCTCATCGGCCAGATCCTCGACGAACAGGTGGACACCGCGGCGGCCATGGGCGCGGATGTGGTGACGCTGGTCGGCGGTCTCAACGACACGCTGCGGCCGAACTGCGACATGGGGCGGGTACGCGGGCTGCTCACCGAAGCCGTGGAGAAGCTGGCGCCGTCGTGCGGCCGGCTCGTCCTGATGCGCAGCCCGGGGCGCAACGGTCCGGTGATGGAGCGTTTCCGGCCGCGCATGGAGGAGCTGTTCGCGTGTGTGGACGAACTGGCCGCACGGCACGGCGCCCTGGTCGTCGATCTGTACGGCGCGCCCGCGCTCGGCGATCAGCGGATGTGGGACACCGACCGGCTGCATCTGACGGCGGAGGGCCATCGGCGGGTCGCCGAGGCGGTCTGGCAGACGCTGGGGCTGCCGGCGGAGGACGACTGGCGCGCGGAGCTGCCGCCGGCCGAGCCCGTACGGTGGCCGGCGCGGCGGGCGAGCGACCTACGGTTCGCGCGGCAGCATCTGGGGCCGTGGATCGCCCGCCGGGTGACCGGCCGCTCCTCCGGCGACGGCAGAGCCCCCAAACGCCCGGAGCTGCTGCCTTACGAGGAGCGGATATTCACTCCCTCCGGGGAATGAGAACGAACTCGCAGGCGAATTCCGAACTGGAATTCCCGATCCCTAACCCGAATGGGAATCCGGGAATGGCTTGTTCCTGACCAATATTTTGCCGGGCTATTGACGGGCATTGCACCGCGCCGTTTAGTGGAGCATGTCGACAGGATTGAGGGACCAGAAGAATGCCATGCCCCGACTGACCACGGGGCAACTGGTCCGTTGAGTTTCCGATCTGGGGGAAACAGTGAAGAAATACAGTTCCGTCTTGGTGGCCGCGGCACTCACGGGGGTGGGCGCCCTGCTCGCCGGTCCGGTACCGGCGGCATCGGCCGCGGACGTCCAGGTCCGCGGCGGAAAGGCCGCCTCGGCGGTGGACGGCGCCGTCGCCGCGTACGGACAGAAGAAGGTCAACCTCAAGCACGACGGCTGGGGCGACGCCCGCAGTTGCGTCGTGCACTCCCTGACCGAGGTGCGCTGCTTCAAGGCGCACGCGGAGGCGGACAAGGCGCTGGGCTACTCCCGCGCCACCGATCCGCTGCTGCGCGGCAGGGCCGCCGGCGCCAAGGCATTGCCGGCCTGCGCCGACGGCTGGACATGTCTGTACGAGCACACGAACGGCGGCGGACGCCGACTGATCTTCAACGACTACCAGTGGCACAACCTCAACGAGTACGGCTTCAACGACCAGACTTCGTCGTGGCGGAACAGGCAGTCGAATTCAAACGCCTGGCTGGCCGCCGACGAGGGGGGCAGGGGCGGTCAGATCTCGCTCGGCCCGAACTCCTACAGCTCGAATCTCGGCGCCTATAACGACTGGGCCAGCTCAGTCGCCGCCTGACGCCGACGCCGGCGGCGGCAATTGACCGGGCGCCTGTGGGGTATCGGCTCAGCGCCGAAATCCCATGGGCGCCTTTTCGATTCGACCGGAAACGACGCGCCGGAATCACGGACGGACCCTGAACCCGTCCGGCGGTTCGGGGCCGGACGGGCGCCCGGCCCGACCCGTCGCACCAGCCGCGGCGCCGACCTGCGTGAACCGCCAGTAGAATCGGCTCACGTGACCGCCGTAACCGCGAAGCCTCGCATCCCCAATGTCCTTGCCGGCCGCTACGCCTCCGCGGAGCTGGCCGTGCTGTGGTCCCCCGAGCAGAAGGTACGGCTGGAGCGCCGGCTCTGGCTCGCCGTGCTGCGGGCGCAGAAGGACCTCGGGATCGATGTGCCCGACGCGGCCCTCGCCGACTACGAGCGCGTCCTCGACCAGGTCGACCTGGCCTCCATCGCCGAGCGCGAGAAGGTCACCCGGCACGATGTGAAGGCGCGCATCGAGGAGTTCAACGCCCTCGCCGGCCATGAGCAGGTGCACAAGGGCATGACCTCGCGCGATCTGACGGAGAATGTCGAGCAGCTCCAGATCCGGCTGTCGCTTGAGCTGACGCGGGACCGTACGGTCGCGGTGCTGGCCCGGCTCGGGAAGCTCGCGGGCGAGTACGGCGAGCTGGTCATGGCCGGCCGCTCGCACAATGTGGCCGCGCAGGCCACCACCCTCGGCAAGCGGTTCGCCACGGCCGCCGACGAACTGCTCGTGGCGTACGGCCGGTTGGAGGAGCTGCTCGCCCGCTATCCGCTGCGCGGGATCAAGGGCCCCGTCGGCACGGCACAGGACATGCTCGACCTGCTGGGCGGCGACACCGCGAAACTGGCGGAGCTGGAGCAGCGGATCGCGGCGCATCTCGGCTTCGCCCGGGGGTTCACCTCCGTCGGCCAGGTCTATCCGCGCTCGCTCGACTACGAGGTGGTGACCGCGCTGGTGCAGCTCGCCGCCGCGCCGTCCTCGGTGGCGAGGACGATCCGGCTGATGGCCGGGCACGAGCTGGTCACCGAGGGCTTCAAGCCCGGCCAGGTCGGCTCCTCCGCGATGCCGCACAAGATGAACACGCGGTCCTGCGAGCGGGTCAACGGCCTGATGGTGATCCTGCGTGGCTACGCCTCGATGACCGGCGAGCTGGCGGGCGACCAGTGGAACGAGGGCGATGTCTCCTGCTCGGTGGTCCGCCGGGTGGCCCTCCCCGACGCGTTCTTCGCCTTCGACGGACTGCTGGAGACCTTCCTGACGGTCCTCGACGAGTTCGGCGCGTTCCCGGCGGTCGTGGCGCGCGAACTGGACCGCTATCTGCCGTTCCTGGCGACGACCAAGGTCCTGATGGCCGCGGTACGGGCCGGGGTGGGCCGCGAGGCCGCGCACGAGGTCATCAAGGAGCACGCGGTGGCGTCGGCGCTGGCGATGCGCGAGCGGGGCGCGGAGCGCAACGAACTGCTCGACCGGCTCGCGGCGGACGAGCGCATTCCGCTCGGCCGGGCCGAGCTGGACGCGCTGATGGCGGACAAGCTGTCCTTCACCGGTGCGGCCGAGGACCAGATCGCGACGGTGGTCTCCCGGATCGAGGCGATCGTCAAGCAGCACCCCGAAGCGGCGGGCTACACCCCCGGTTCGATCCTGTGAGCGGGAGCGACACGACTGTGTGAGCGGGCGGGACGCGATGACGACAGCCCGATGAGCCGAATCGGCCTGCGCTGACGGCCCGTCACCTCCAGTCGAGTCAGGCCAGGTCGCGTCGGGTCAGGTCAGGTCAGGTCAGGTCAGGTCAGGTCAGGTCACGGAGGGTCCGTCTCCGTGACCGCGGCTATCAGCCGCAGCGGCTGTTCCCCGTCCTCCCCCGCCAGCCCCACCGCCAGCCAGCGGCCCTCGATCCGCCAGAGATGCAGAAACCGGGGGCCGTCACTGAG
>NZ_LATD01000444.1 GCF_000981895.1 Streptomyces odonnellii
GGCGGGGACCGCGGCGGGGCGGGCCGCGCCGGACACCGGCACCGCCACCGACGCGGTGACGAGCACGGCGAGCAGGGTGCGGCGGAAACGGCTGCCGCGCGGGCCAGACGCCATGGAGGAGGGTCCTTCCGTACCGGAACAAGTGGTGCGTGATCGCGGTACGGACGCTATGGACAGGGCCCCCTGGCCGTCGTCCCGCCGGGGAACTCACCTCGCGCGTAGCTCTGAGGTACTACGGGTACGGGGCAGGGTCTGGTCACGGCCTTCTCGTCGGCGGGGCGGCTTGTCGCCGGGGCGGAGCGGGCCCGGCCGACGGGCTCACCGGCTCCGGGGGCGGGCGCGTACATGCATGCGCTCGCCCTGCCTGCCGAACAGGCTGAGGACTTCGACGGGTTCGGGCCCGGCGGAGGTGAAGCCGTGAGGGGTGCGGGTGTCGAACTCCGCGGCTTCTCCGGCGGTGAGTACGAGGTCGTGGTCGCCCAGCCGCAGCCTCAGCCGTCCGGCCAGCACATAGAGCCACTCGTACCCCTCATGGACCCGCTGCTCCAGCTCGCCGCACGCGGAGTCCGAAGGCTCCGGCGGGAAGATCAGCTTGTACGCCTGGAGGCCCCCGAGCTGACGCGTCAGCGGGATGTACGTCCTGCCTTCGCGGACGAAGGGGCGGGGATGGATCCGTGGGTCGCCCGTCGCGGGCGCGTCGACCAGCTCGTCCAGGGGGACGCCGTACGCCTTCGCCAGCGGCAGCAGCAGTTCCAGGGTGGGTTTGCGCTGACCCGACTCCAGGCGCGAGAGGGTGCTGAGCGAGATCCCGGTCGCCTCGCTCAGGCTGGCGAGTGTGGTCCCCCGGTCCCGGCGCAGGGCGCGCAGACGCGGCCCCACGGCGGTCAGGACGCTGGAGAAGTCGTCATCTGCGATGTCCGTGATTGCCATACCTCCATTTGCCGTCTCGGCAACAAGGTTTGTCAAACGGTTCCCGGCGGGCGGAGTATCTCCGGCGGACGGAGGTACGGCACATGACCGAGCAAAAGACTGAAACAGCACATAACGCGGCCGATGCCCCACGGCGCCCTGAGGTCGTGGTCATCGGCGGCGGAGCGGCCGGGCTGAGCGGGGCGCTGACGCTGGCGCGGGCGCGCCGCCGGGTGCTGGTGATCGACGGAGGCCGGCCGCGCAACGCTCCCGCGGCCCATGTCCACAACTATCTGGCCCGGGAGGGCACCCCGCCCGCACGGCTGCTGGCCGTGGGCCGCGAGGAGGTGGCCTCGTGCGGCGGCGAGTTCGTCGAGGGCAGCGCGGTGGCGGCCGAGCGCCTGGCGGCGGGCGGCTTCCGGGTCGTCCTCGCGGACGGTTCCGCGGTCGAGGCGGACCGGCTGCTGGTGACCACCGGTCTGGTGGACTAGGTCCTGTCCGGTCGATCTTCGTGGATCAGACCGCGGCGTCTGGTGGAGGGGGCCCCTCCCGTGCCGTTCAGGCCGCGGGGGAGCATCGCAAGGCGGAGGATCGTCCGTGTACTGGACGTACTCGGGCGACTCCGACAACGCAGCGAGGTGCCGTGCCAGGCGTCGCGGGCCCGCGAAGATCGGCCGGACAGGGCCTAGCTGCCGCCGGTACCGGGGGTCGCCGAGCGGTGGGGCCGCGAGGTGCTGCACTGCCCGTACTGCCACGGCTGGGAGGTCCGCGACCAGCCGGTCGGCATCCTCGCCACCGGGCCGCTGGCCGTGCACCAGGCGCTGATGTGGCGGCAGTGGAGCGACGACGTCACCCTGTTCCTGCACACCGCGCCCGAGCCGGACGACGAGGAGTACGAGCAGCTCGCCGCACGCGGTGTCGGTGTGATCGACGGGGAGGTGGCGGGTCTGGAGGTGACCGGGGACCGGCTGACCGGTGTCACCCTGGCCGGAGGCCGGGTCATCCCCTGCCGGGCCCTGGTGGTCGCCCCGCGCTTCACCGCCCGCGCCGGTGTCCTCACCGGTCTGGGGCTCCACGCCACCCCGCAGGAGATGGCCGGGCAGGTGGTCGGCAGCCGTATCGTCTCCGATCCGTCGGGGGCGACGGAGATACCGGGCGTATGGGTGGCCGGCAATGTCGCCGAGCTGACCGAGACGGTCATCGGCTCGGCAGCGGCGGGTCTCCGCGCCGCGGCGGCGATCAACGCCGATCTGATCGCCGAGGAGACCCGCGCGGCCGTCGCGGCCCGCCGCGGCATCTCCTCCCCCACGGACCACGACCACGGCGAACGCGACCTCGCGCACCGCGACCTCGCAAACCACGGTCACGAGCATCACGAACACGCGGACCACGGACGCTCAGACCATGACCACGCTCACGGAAGAGGCACATCGATGACCGACCACTCCCACGAGACCCCCTCCGTCGAGGAGTTCGGCTCGATGGAGGAGTTCTGGGACGACCGCTACGGCCGGAGCGACCGGATCTGGAGCGGCAATCCGAATGTCGTGCTGGTCCGCGAGGTCACCGGCACGCCCCCCGGCCGAGCACTGGACCTGGGCTCCGGCGAAGGCGCCGACGCGGTCTGGCTCGCGCGGCAGGGGTGGCGGGTCACCGGCACCGACATCTCCGGAGTCGCCCTCGGCCGCGCGGCCGAGCACGCGGCTGCGGAGGGGCTCGCCGACCGGATCGACTGGCAGCGGCACGATCTCGGCGAGTCCTTCCCTGAGGGCACGTACGACCTGGTCTCCGCCCAGTTCCTGCACTCGTACGGCGAGATGCCCCGGGAGAAGATCCTGCGCAGCGCGGCTTCGGCGGTCGCGCCGGGCGGAGTGCTGCTGATCGTCGGACACTCCGGCTTCCCGTCCTGGGAGGAGAACCCGCACCCCGACGTGCACTTCCCGACACCGGAAGAGGTCCTGGAGTCGCTGGACCTGCCGGACGGGAAGTGGGAGGTGCAGATCTGCGAGGAACACGACCGGAGCCAGACCTCGCCCGACGGCCGGCCGGGCCACCGCACGGACAACACCGTCAAGGTCAGGCGCCTGCCGGAGTGACGGCCCCGGACCCCCGGCTCCTGCCGGGGCCCTCGCCGGAGTGACCGGTCGGAACCCCTCCGCGCCGGCAGAGGCGCCCCGTCAGCTGGATGGGAGCCCCCGAGTCGAGGGAGGCTCCGGAGTCGCGTCAACCGGAGAGTCTGCGTCACCCCCGCAGCCGGAAGGCGTGGGGAAGGAGTGCCCCCGCACCAGACGGGGGCACCCCCCTCAGCCCTCC
>NZ_LATD01000445.1 GCF_000981895.1 Streptomyces odonnellii
GGCATAGCTGCCAACCTACCCGGGAGACACCCATGAAGATGCTCATCTTCGTGGCCGAATTTGGTGCGGCCGCAGGTCAGAACCATGCTGAGGCCATGGAGGTCAGCAAAGACCCAGCATGAGCGGAGACCGGCACCTTGGCGACCAAACTTTCCCGCGGGATGGGCACCTACTTCAAGACCGCGCCTGCACTAGGCAGAGCGGATGCCCGCACCCCTACGCCATACGCTACCGTGACGCCGCTGGCCGACAGCGCGAAGAGACGGGTTATCCCAAACAGCATGATGCACTCAGTCGACTGACGACGCTGTACGACGAGAAACGGAACACTCTTCGTCAGCAAGCGGAACTGAAGCGAGAAACCGGGAAGAAACGTTTCGGCGAATACGCTTCTCAGTGGCTGACGCGGCAACGGCACTACGCGAGCGGGAGCACCCGAACCGTCAATCAACTGCTGCAGGCGCAGATCCTACCGGTACTGGAATCCCGCCGAATCAATACCTTCACCTCGTCAGTCGTCGAAGACTTCATCATGGCGATGGAGGAGCAAGAAGTCGGCCTCGCCACTCAGCAGAACGCGTTCGACGTCCTCAAGAAAATCCTGCTGGACGCCAAGCGCAAGGGTGGAATTTCTGAAGACCCCTTTGACGGGGTCATCCCTCCTAAGTACATACCCCGGCAGGTGACCATCCCGACCCTGGACGAGATCCACGCCCTCAAACAAGCCGCCTCCGAGGGACTGCGGGTGGTCATCGACCTGATGTCAGGCTGCGGTCACCGTAACGGCGAAGCCTACGCCACCAACGTCGAGCGTCTGGTGGCAACCGACGCCTATCGCATCACGGAACAAATCGACGGGGTCGCCCGTCAGCCTGCACGGCTCAAGCATCGGAAGCCCGGAGAGTTCCGCGAAGTCCCGATGGCAACCATCGTTCGCGAATCACTGCTTGACTACGCCGAACGCAACGGCACTGATCAGAACGGATACCTGCTTCGCACCCAGCGGAGCCCCTACTGGGCCCCACACAACCTTGCAATATCAGTGGGACGTCGCCGAAGCGCGCCGGCATCACACGCAAGCTCAACCCTTATGCGATGAGGCACTATTTCGCGTCCAATTGCCTGTCCAATGGCATACCGATCACAGACGTCGCAGAGTGGATGGGCATAAGAACATCGGCATGACCTTCCGTATCTACCGGCACCTGATGCCGGCGTCGATCGGCCGCGCCGCCAAGCTGCTCAACGTGGGCCTGTAACAGATGGGGTCCGGGCCGTAGGCCCGGACCCCATCACACCACCCTCTGTTGCCTCGCCCAACGATCCAAATCCTCGATCTTGAACTTCAGCCTTCCGCCGAAGTAGTACCGCGGAATCCCATGACGTCGAGACTCCCGGTACATCCAGCGCTCGGCCACATCGAGATACTCCGCAGCGGCCGTGATGCCTACAAACCTACGGTCCATTCGCCCTCCCGGGTCCGGTCGAACGGAGAGTATCCGCAGATTCCGGCGGCACCCAGCGCATGGAGCCCGACGCCAGCACGCAACTATGAAAAGAGCAGCGCCCATGCACAGTGCAAGGCGAGACCTACGCATTACGAGACCGCGAGGGTTCGTGTTGCGTGGTGTTCCGTCGTGCCGCATAGTGACGTTGTGCCTGATCAGATCACATGCAACAGGTTGACCCGTGCCACCCGATGCTGCACCGTCCAAAGGCGTCCGGCCTCCGAGCGGCCACCGAACCGGCTTCCGCAGGGACCGGATGACAATTCCCAGGACTTTATTGCTTCCCGACAAGCACCCCGCCGGCAAACTAAAAGCCAGCTCGTCCTACGAAGTCCGCACCGCCCACGTCAGTGCACCGGCCCTCGCCGTCCGGCAACGCCGCCAACAGCACCTCGAGCATCGCCTACGCACGCGTACGGAAAGCCATGACCCCTGCGGTGCCGGGGACCTCGGCCAGCAGGCCCAGCAGGCCGACCGCCGACGCGTGAACAGTTTACCGAGCAGCGGTACGTCCCGGCCGGCCGTCAGCAGCGTCCGCCGATCTTGGTGGGCTGCCACTGGCAAGTAGCCGAGTACGGGAAAGGGCTAACGGAGTGAGGGCTCACTCATTGACAGAGTGAGCCCTCACTCCGTACTCTCGCGGTCATGACAGCCCCCGGGCAGAACCAGACCACCCGCCGCCGCGCCCCAGGCATGTCGCCGGAGCAGCGGCGCGCGATGATCATCCAGACCGCGATCCCGCTGATCGCCGAGTACGGCGCCGCGGTGACCACCGCGAAGGTCGCCCGCGCCGCGGGCATCGGCGAGGGCACGATCTTCCGGGTCTTCGCCGACAAGGACGAGTTGCTGCAAGCCTGCCTGGCGGAGGCTCTTTCCCCCGAGCACGCGGTCCGCGAACTCGGTGCGATCGAGGTATCCCAGCCGCTGCCCGACCGGCTCGCAGAGGCGGCCCAATCGCTGCAGGCGCACCTGTCCCGAATGGGCGCGATCGCCGGCTCTCTGCACGCCTCCGGGCACCGCAGCGGCAAGCACCCCGGCACGGTGCGCGGCGCGGGCCGGGACGAGTCGACGACCTGCATCCGCGCGGCCCTCGCGGATCTGCTGGAGCCCGACAAGGCCGCGCTGCGCCAGCCGCCGGAGCAGATCGCGGCCCTCTTTTTCGGACTGCTCTTCACCCAGCCATATATGGAGGACGAACCGGAGCTGACCACGCAGGAGCTCGTGGAGGTCTTCTTGCACGGCGCACTCTTGGGCGGTGCCAAGTGAGCGCGCGCCGACGACGCTTGGCGGTTACGGGCCTCGCGGTCCTGGCGCCTGTCCTGGTGTGGCTGGTCGCAGACCCGGTGTTGGGGCACCGGCTGCGGATCATCGCCGACGAGCAGCCGCTCGATATCGGCGCGGTGCCGGTGGTGTTGGTCGCGCTGCTGGCGGCCCTCGCCGGCTGGGGGCTATTGGCCGCCCTGGAGCGGTTCTGGGTACGGCGCGCCCGCGCCGTCTGGACCGGGGTGGCCGTCGCTGTACTGGCCATCTCCTTCCTACCGTTGACCGGCGACGGCATGGACGGCGCCACCCGGGCCGCGCTGGCCCTAATTCACCTGGCGGTGGCGGCGGTGCTGATCCCGGGCCTGCGCAGGAAGGACGCCGCCGCGGCGACACCTCAAGCATCGGATGGAGGGAGCCCCGCCAGACAGTCGCGCGGCCAGGGATAACCGTCAGAGTGCCCACCACGATCGAGATGAAGAGCGGTACCTCGTGAATCGGGCCGAGGCCAGCAGGAGCAGACCCTCGTGCCAGATCGCTGTGATGACCACCGCCGGGATGGTTCTCAACGGCCATTTGTAAATCCCCGGTGGCGGCCAGTTGTCCCTGCACACGTCAATTGGTCAGGCCGGTGCTGGCGATGTCGTAGCCATGGGCGGGGCGGGGGAGGTCTGGGGTGCACAGATGCGGCCACCGGGGTGCCTCGGTGTGTGCAGACTGAGGATCAGACGGTGACCGAGGGGGTCACAGCGTAGACCCGCGCCCTCGGGACGCACGGGATGACTACGCAGGGCTGATG
>NZ_LATD01000446.1 GCF_000981895.1 Streptomyces odonnellii
CCCGCGCCCGCCCCGGTCCCGTAGTGCCAGGACCGCCGTCGCGCCCGCCAAGGTCAGGGCCGCCGATACCAGCAGTGCCAGGTCCGTGCCGTGTGCCGGGTCTGTTACGGAGGTGGCGACCGCGATGATCAGGGCGACGCCCGCCGATGAACCCAGGTAGCGGGCCGTGTTGTTGGCGCCCGAGCCCATCGCCGCGCGCTCCTGGGGGACCGACTCGACCGACAGGCGTGGCAGCGCCGCGTTCAGCAGGCCGCTGCCGATGCCCGCGACGAACAGGCCCGGCACCAGACGTACCCAGGACCCCGCGCCCAGCGCGCCCAGCATCCCCAGGGCGCCCGCCGCGTGCAGGACGAAACCGAGGGCGAGCTGATGGCGGGCGGCCACCCGGCCCGCGAGGCGCCGGGCCTGGAGGGCGACCGCGAAGCCCGTACCGGACCAGAGGAGGAAGAGCCAGGCCGAGCCGAGCGCCGACAGATGAATGGTCTGCTGGATCAGCGACGGCATGTAGCTCATCAGCCCGATCACCGCGAGTCCGGTGAACAGACCGCCCGTCGACGCCGCTCTGAACAGCGGCCGGCGCAGCAGCCCCAGATCGAAGACGGGCGCGGCGGCGCGCCGTTCGATCACGGCGAACAGCCCGGTGAGTACGGCCGAGGCCAGCAGCAGAAGCAGCACCGGCGCCCGCAGCCAGCCGTCCCGGCCCAGGGTGAGCGCGCTCAGCAGCGCGGTGAAGGCCAGGGCGAGGACGAGGGCGCCCGCCAGATCGGGCCGGTTCCGGTGAGCGGCGCGCGACTCGGCCAGTACGCGGACGGCGAAGCCGGCGGTGACCAGGGCGGCCGCGCCGAGGACGGCGTACGTCAGGCGCCAGCCGGAACCGCTCACCTCGTTCAGTCCGCCGGCCAGCAGCGGCCCCAGGGCTATGCCCGCGCTGACGAACGCGCCCCACACCCCGGTCGCCCTGATGCGCGCGAGTCCCGCCGGGAACGCGTGGACCAGCAGCCCGAGACTGCTCGCGATGACCGCCGCGCCCGCCGCGCCCTGCGCCACCCGGGCCAGGGTGAACAGGAGCGTGCTGTCGGCCAGGCTGCCGACCGCCGTGGTGACACCGAGGGCGAGCGTGCCCAGCAGGAAGATCCGGCGCCGGCCGTAGTCGTCGGCGAGGCTGCCCGCGACGAGCAGGACGGCGGCGAGACCGAGGGGCATGCCGTTCAGGAGCCAGGCCTGGGCGGAGAGCGGGGTGCCGAAGGCGGCGCTCATGCTCGGGAGGGTGAGGAGCGGGGCCGTGTAGTTCATCAGCGCGACGACCGTGGCCGCGCTGGTCACGGCGAGGGTCGCGGCGGGGCGCGTGGCCGCGTGGGCCGTGGGCGGGGCGCCGTGGTCGATACGGGAGTGTTCGGTACGGGAGCCGGCCGGGGCGCCGTGGTCGGTACCGGTAGTACGGGTAACGGCGCTCGCACCTCCGTCTGTGACGGATCGCGGTCTGGGCTGAGCCTGGGCCATGGCGGTCGTGTCCCCTCGGTGGCGGATCTCGGCTGATCCTCGGCGGATCTCGGTGACGGTCCGACGCGAACCCGGTGACGGGTCCATCGCGAACCGGATGGCGTTTTCGTTGCGGGCCCGGTGACGAGTTCATCGCGGACCCGATGGCGTTTACGTGGCGGACCCGGCGACGGATCCATCGCGGACCCGGCGACGGAGCCGTGGCGGACCCGGTGAGATGGTCCGCCCCCCAGTGGTCCCACTCGTCGATTCGGTGAATGAACCCACCGACCCCGCCGAGCGTAACAGCCTAGATTCATTCAATGAACCCATATCTTGGTACGCTCATTCCATGGCTCTGGGCAAGGACTACGCCACACAGCAGTGCTCGATGGCCCGCGCGCTGGAGGTCATCGGCGAGCGCTGGACGCTCCTCGTCGTCCGCGACGCCTTCTACGGCATCCGCCGCTACAACGACTTCCTCGCCCATCTCGGCCTGCCCCGCGCCGTCCTCGCCGCCCGCCTCCGGGCCCTGGAGCGCGCCGGTGTCCTGGAGAGACGGCGCTATCAGGACTCCCCGCCGCGCGACGAGTACGTACTGACCGAGCGCGGGACCGACCTCTGGCCGGTGCTGCGGTCGCTCGGTGTGTGGGGTACGGCACATGTGGACGGTACGAAGCCGCTCCGGGTGTTCACGCACGCCGCGTGCGGTACGGAGCTGGGCGCGTACGGAGAATGTCCCCCCTGCGGTACGGCTGTACCGCCCGGCGATGTGGAAATGCTGCCGGGTGAGGGGCTCGACCCGGATCCGGCCGATCCGGTGAGCAGGGCGCTGCTACGGCCCCGCCGACTGCTTCAGCCCCTGGAGACCGATCGTGTATAACGGCTGAAGCGGTATGTCCCGTGCGGACACGCCGTGAAGCCATCCGGATGCGGTGGAGCCGTTCGGATACGAAAGCCGCAAAGCCGTACGGGAGCCGTTCGGATACGGCACCGGACACGAGCGCGAGAGGGGCAGGCCATGGGCACGGTCCGCGGCTTGCTCCGGGATCTTCGGAAGCCGCGCCTCGCCGGGCTGCTGCTCTTCCTCCTCACCGAAGTACTGCAAGTCCTGGTGGTCCTGCTGGTCGACGCCGGCAGCCTCTCCGCCGCCGTCGCGCTCGCCGCCACCGCCGCGGCGGGGTCCGCGCTCGCCGCCTGCGCCGTCATCAGCGCTCGCTCCGTACCGGCGCATCCGCCGCAGCGGGTGCGTACGGCCATCCGCGACCGCGAGCAGCGCACCGCCTTCCTGCCCCAGCGGGATCCCGACGCCTCGGGCCGTACCAGGCCCCGGGCGCCCGGCCGTCGCCTCGCGACGGCCGCGTAGGGGCGCGTACCGCTTCCGGACTCCCGTACCGCTTCCGGATCCCCGGAGTGCTGCTTCTGGATCCCCGGAGTACCGCTTCCGGATCCGGAGTACCGCTCCTGGATCCCCGGACCGCATCCGGATCCCCGTACCCCGCGCGGGTCGTCACGCCGAATCGCCGCCCTGCGGCGCATCCCCCTGGACCAGCCCTGCCTCCGGCACGGCTTCGTCCATCCGGCACGACGAGACCCCACGGAGGGCTCACCTTGTCCGCTTTCCTCTCTGTCTTCTCTGTCTTCCTGTCCGTATTCGCCGGCATGGTCACCGGCCTCGCCGATCTGCTCCAGCCGCTCTTCCACGCGGGCGCCGCCGCCGCGGCGATCGTCCTCTTCACCGTCTGCGTACGGATCGCGATCCATCCGCTCTCCCGCGCGTCCGCCCGCGGCCAGAAGGCCCGTACCAAACTCGCCCCGCAGATCGCCGAGCTGCGCAAGAAGCACGGCAAGAACCCCGAGCGCCTGCAGAAGGCCCTTGTGGAACTGCACGCCAAGGAGAAGATCTCGCCGCTCTCGGGCTGTCTGCCCAGCCTGTTGCAGATGCCGGCGTTCTTCCTGATGTACCACCTCTTCTCCAACCGGACGATCGGCGGCCGGCAGAACGAACTCCTCGGTCACTCCCTCTTCGCCGCGCCCCTCGGCGGACGCTGGACGGACGCGCTGGCGCACGGCGGGATGTTCGGCGCGGCGGGGCTGGTGTACGTAGCGCTCTTCGCGATCGTCGCCGGAGTCGCCACCTTCACCTTCCGGCGGACGCGGATCCAGATGGCGGCCATGCCCGCGATGCCGGCCGGCCCGGACGGGCAGCAGGTCCCCGGCATGGGCGCGATGACGAAGATGATGCCGCTGCTCTCCTTCGCGACGCTGTTCACCGTGGGGGTGGTGCCGCTGGCGGCGGCGCTGTACGTGGTGACGAGTACGGCGTGGACGGCGGCCGAGCGGTACTTCCTCTACCGGGACATGTACCGGGACATGGCGGCGGCGAAGGCGGAGCGCACGAAAGCGGAGCGCACGAGGACGGAGAACGCGAGGGCGGAGAACGCGAAAGCGGTGCGTACGAAAGCGCAGCCGGGACGCGTGAAAGCGGGACGTGGCGCAGGTCAGGGGCGTGGTCCGGGTTATGAACAGGGGCTTGCGGAGTGATCGGATGTCTTGGAGGATCAAACAATCCCCGATGGCCGCGCCCATCGGCCCGGAAATGTTCGACTCGGCCTCGAAAACGCTCGACCAGCTCGACCAGAGGGAGACAGACGATGAAGCTGCTGCGTGTCGGTACGGCGGGGGCGGAGCGCCCGGCCCTGCTCGACCAGGACGGGACGACCCTCAGGGATCTGTCCGGGCTGGTCACGGACATCGACGGGGCGCTGCTCGCCGATGAGGCCGCGCTCGACCGGGTCAGGGCCGCGGCAGCCGCCGGTGAACTGCCCGTACTGGACGGCGAGGGCGTACGGATCGGGCCGCCGCTCGGCCGTATCGGCAAGATCGTGTGCATCGGGCTGAACTACCACGACCACGCCCGGGAGACCGGTGCCGAGATACCGGCCGAGCCGATCATCTTCTTCAAGGCGCCGGACACGGTGGTCGGACCGGAGGACACCGTGCTGGTGCCGCGGGGCAGCCGCAAGACCGACTGGGAGGTCGAGCTCGCGGTGGTCATCGGACGTACGGCCCGCTATCTGGACTCCGTGGAGGAGGGCCTCGCGCATGTCGGCGGGTACGCGGTGTCGAACGATGTGTCCGAGCGCGAGTTCCAGATCGAGCGCGGCGGCACGTGGGACAAGGGCAAGAACTGCGAGACGTTCAATCCGCTGGGCCCCTGGCTGGTGACGGCGGACGAGATAGCGGACCCGCAGGCACTGCCGATGCGGCTATGGGTCAATGGCGAACTCCAGCAGAACGGCACGACGGCCGACCAGATCTTCGGGGTGGGCGAAGTGGTGCGGTACGTCAGCCAGTTCATGACCCTGTACCCGGGCGACGTCATCAACACGGGTACGCCGGCGGGCGTGGCGCTGGGCAAGCCGGAGCCGAAGCCGTATCTGCGGGCGGGGGATGTGGTGGAGCTGGAGATCGAGGGGCTGGGCAGGCAGCGCCAGGAGTTCAAGGACGCGTAACGCCTTCGGCGGGAGGGGCGGGCCGGGTCGGTGTTGGGCCGGAGCGCGTGGTCCGGCCGGCCGCCGGTTCGTCCTCAAGCGCCGGACGGGCTTGTTCTGTGTCCTCAGGCGCCGGACGGGCTGGCTGTGCTGTGTCCTCAAGGGCCGGACGGGCTGGCTGTGCTGTGTCCTCAAGCGCCGGACGGGCTGATTTTCAGCCCGTCCGGCGTGAGAACACAGAAAACGTCAGCCGCGCAGGCGTTCCAGCGCCTCCACCACCATCGCGTGGTCCTCGGCCTGCGGGAGGCCCGAGACGGTGACCGTGCCGATGATGCCCGCGCCCTCCACCGCCAGCGGGAACGAGCCGCCGTGCGCCGCGTAGAAGTCCGGGTCCAGGCGGGAGGAGTTCTCGAAGGTCGTGCCCTTGGCGCGGAAGCGGGTGCCGACGAGGAGCGAGCTGGCGCCGTACCGTTCCACCACCCGCCGTTTGCGCTCGATCCAGGCGTCGTTGTCCGCCGACGAGCCGGGGAGCGCGCAGTGGAAGAGCTGCTGCGGGCCGCGGCGGATGTCGATCGCGACGGGGGCGTCGCGCTCGCGTGCCAGCTCGACGAGCAGGCAGCCGAGTTTCCATGCGTCGTCGTAAGTGAACTGACGGAGCGTCAGGCGAGCTTCCTGCGCTTCCAGTTCGGCGACACTGGGAGCCGGAGCCGGAGCCGGAGCGGCGGCCGGGGCTTGAGCCGGACCGGGGTCCGAAGCCGGGGCCGGGCCCGAAGCCGGTACGGAGGACGCGGCGCTCATGACTCGGTCTCCAGGGTGATGACGGTCCCCTCCTGGGCCGAGCGACGCGCCGCCTCCAGTACCTCCAGCGTCGCCGCCGCCTCGTACCCCGTCACCGGAGGTGCGATGCCCTTGCGCAGCGCGGTGGCGATGCCCGCGTAGTACGCCGGGTAGTCGCCCGGTTCGGTCTCCACCGGGTGGCCGCCACCGGACAGCGGCGACTCGCCCGCGCCGATCCGCCCCCACAGGGACTCGGGCTCCACTCCCCAGCCCGCCGCCGTACCCGGCCGCTTGCCCTCGCGCAGGTCCGCCTCCTGCGGGTCGAGACCGTGCTTCACATACCCCGCCGTCGAACCGAGCACCCGGAAGCGCGGGCCGAGCTGGGCCGTTGTGGCGCTGACGTACAGATGGGAGCGGACGCCGTTCGTGTGGGTGACCGCGATGAACGTGTCGTCGTCGGTCGCGGCGCCGGGGCGGCGTACGTCCAACTCCGCGTACACCCGCTCCGCCGGGCCGAACAGGACCAGCGCCTGGTCGACGACATGGCTGCCCAGGTCGTACAGCAGTCCGCCGATCTCCTCCGCCGCGCCCGACTCGCGCCAGCCGCCCTTCAGTTGCGGGCGCCACCGCTCGAAGCGGGACTCGAAGCGCTGCACGTCCCCCAGCCGGCCGGTGTCGATGAGCCGGGCGAGCGTGAGGAAGTCGTTGTCCCAGCGGCGGTTGTGGAAGACCGAGAGCAGCAGCCCGCGCTCCTCGGCGAGCGCGGCCAGCCCGCGCGCCTCGGCCGCGCTGCCCGCGACCGGCTTGTCCACGACCACCGACAGTCCGGCCTTGAGGGCGGTCGTCGCGAGCGGCACATGCGTCTTGTTGGGGGAGGCGACGACGATCAGGTCGAGCTCGTTCGCGCGCTCCCACAGCTCGACCGGCGACGTGGCGAACCGTACGTCCGGGAACTCGGCGTGCGCCTGCTCCCGGCGCTCCGGGCTCCCGGTGACGACGGTGTCGAGGACGAGCCCGTCCGTGGCGGCGATCAGCGGGGCGTGGAAGACGGAGCCCGCGAGGCCGTAGCCCACGAGTCCGACGCGCAGCGGCGTGCCGGTACGGCGGCCGGTGCGGGTACCAGTCAAGGTCATGGCACCACTTAAGCAACGGCGTTGCCAAAGTGCAACCACAAGGGACAATGGCGGACGTGGAGAGAAGAAACGGGGATGTCGCGGGAGTAGCCAGGGGTGACGCGGCGGTCACCAACGGTGGGGCTATCGGCGGTACGGCTACGGGCGGTGGGGCTACCGGCGGTACGGTCATCGGCGGTGCGGGCACCAGCGGTACGGCCGCCGGCGGAGTCGGCACCGGCAGTACGGTCACGGGCGGAGTCGGCACCGGCAGTACGGGCGCCGGCGGTGCAGGCGCCGGCGGTACGGTCGCCGGGACCGCGGGCGGCGCCGGGGCCAATCTGCCCGTACTGCGCAGCTATAACGCGGCCCTGGTCCTCGACCTGCTGCGTGCGGCGGGCGACGCGGGGATCAGTCGGCTGGAGCTCGCCGAGCGGACCGGCCTCACCCCGCAGGCGGTCAGCAAGATCACGGCCCGGCTGCGCACGGAGGGCATGGCCACGGAGGCCGGCCGCCGCGCCTCCACGGGCGGCAAGCCCAGAACCGTACTGCGGCTGGTCCCCTCCGCCGCCTCCGCGGTCGGCCTGCATCTGGACCGCGACGAACTGACGGCGGTTCTGGTGGACCTGTCCGGTGCCCTGGTCGCGGTACGCACGGTCCCGCTCGACCTCGGAGCGGGAGCGGCGAAGGTCGTCGAGACGGCGGCGATCCAGGTCGACGCGGTCCGCGCGGAAGCACTGCGCGCGGCGAGGCTACAGACGGGCGCGCGGCTCGGCATGCCGGTCGGCGCCGGGCGCGTGGGCGTGACACCCGGCCCCGGGGCCGCCCCCGCCCCCCGTAC
>NZ_LATD01000447.1 GCF_000981895.1 Streptomyces odonnellii
GGTCAGGCCGCGGGGTGGTGCGGGGGCGGGCCCGCCTCGCCCTTCTCCTCCGCCTCCTTCGCCGCCGCGGCCCGCTTCAGCGCCGCGTCCCTGCCCCGTACGTACCAGATGCCGATCAGCCCGAGACCGCCGCCGGCCAGACAGGTCCAGATCCACCAGGCGTGCCCGTGGTCGCTGAACCAGCCGTAGAACGGGAGCTGCACCAGGAAGAGGACGAACCAGATGATCGTGCCGCCCGTGATGGTGCCGACGACCGGCCCCTCCAGAGGCTCGGGCGCGGCGCGCCGGGGCGCTCTCGTCGAAGAACCGGTCATGGCCCTCAGTCTAGGCGGGGCCGGGTGGGGGGCCGGGCGGGGCTACGCCGACCCCTCCGGCGGTCTGTGCGCGGCGGCGACGGCCGCCCGCACGCTCGCCGGGGCCAGCGCCCCGGCCCCGGACGCCGGCCGCGATGCGAGCCCCGTCCCGGACGCCCTCCCCGTCGGGCCTGTCGCTCCCGTCGCGTAGAACCGCTCCGTCTCCTCCACCGCCGCCATGAACCGTTCGTCGAAGTCGTCGCGGACGAGTGTGCCGACCACATAGTCCTGGACGCTCATTCCGCGTCTGGCGGCCCGCCGCCTGAGGCGGTCGAGCAGCTCACCGTCTATCCGCAGGCTGAGCACTGTCGATCCCATACGGACCAGCCTCGAGCGCGGCCCGGCCCGGTCGTGTCACTTTCCGGAGCAGACTCACTCGTATGAGTGATGTGTGGGGATTCGTAGGCCGGTTCGTGGATCCCTGGGGCGCCTGGAGCGACCGACTGGTATTTAGGTAGGGTAATGAGTTACGCTAACAAACATGCCTGACCTGTCCCACGGTGACGCGAACGAGAACGCCGCCGCCGTGAACGCCCTGCGCTCCGCCGTCATGCGGCTGGGCCGGCGACTGAAGCACCAGCGGGTGGACGAATCGCTCAGTCCCACCGAGATGTCGGTGCTGGGCACCCTCGCCCGCTGCGGCTCCGCGACGCCGGGCGAGCTGGCCCGCAAGGAGCATGTCCAGCCGCCGTCGATGACCCGCATCGTGGCGCTGCTGGAGGCGAAGGGCCTGGTCAGACTGGAGCCGCATCCCGACGACCGTCGGCAGAAGGTGGTCAGCCAGACCGAGGAGGCCGAGGCGATGCTCGAAGAGAGCCGCCGCAGGCGCAATGTCTGGCTGGCGTCCCTCGCCGAGGGCCTGGACGAGGACGAGTGGGCGAAGCTGCGCGCTGCCGCCCCCGTACTGGAGAAGCTCGCCCACCTGTGATCCGCGCGCTCTGAGGAGGCGAACCCACTTTGAGTACGGGACCCGGAGCAGACTCCGCCCCCGCACCGAAATCCACCCACGACAGCACGGCCCGGCAGCCCCGGGCGACCGGCGGCGGGACGTTCTCGTCGCTGAAGATCCGCAACTACCGCTTGTTCGCGACGGGTGCCGTCGTCTCCAACACCGGTACGTGGATGTCCCGGGTGACCCAGGACTGGCTGGTCCTCAGCCTCACGGGTTCCTCGGCCGCCGTCGGTATCACGACGGCCCTCCAGTTTCTGCCCATGCTGCTCTTCGGTCTGTACGGCGGGGTGGTCGCCGACCGCTACCCGAAACGGCTGCTGCTGCTCTTCACCCAGGCCGCGATGGGACTGCTGGGTGTCTCGCTGGCCGTCCTGACCCTGTCCGGGCAGGTGCATGTCTGGCATGTGTATCTGATCGCGTTCCTGCTCGGAATGGTGACGGTCGTCGACAATCCGGCCCGGCAGTCGTTCGTGTCCGAGATGGTCGGCCCGGACCAGCTCCGCAACGCGGTCAGCCTCAACTCCGCGAACTTCCAGTCCGCGCGGCTGATCGGGCCCGCAGTGGCGGGTGCGCTGATCACGACCGTCGGCAGTGGCTGGGCCTTCATGCTGAACGGTCTGTCCTTCCTGGCGCCGCTGGCCGGCCTGCTGCTGATGAGACCGCGGGAACTGCACAGAACCGTGCTCGTCCCGCGCGGAAAGGGGCAGCTCAGAGAGGGGCTGCGCTATGTGCGCGGACGCCCGGAGCTGATCTGGCCGATCGTCCTCATCGGCTTCATCGGTACGTTCGGCTTCAACTTCCCGATCTGGCTGACGGCCTTCGCGCATGAGGTCTTCGACGGCGAAGCCGGGATGTACGCCGTCTTCAACATCCTGCTGGCAGCCGGCTCCCTGGCCGGCGCCCTGCTCGCCGCCCGCCGCCGCTCCACCCGCGTACGGCTGATGCTCCTCGCGGCGATGGGCTTCGGTCTGCTGGAGATCGCGGTGTCCGTGTCGCCGACGGTCTGGCTGTTCTCGCTGCTGCTCGTACCGATCGGCATGATCGGCATGACGACCAACATAAGCGCCAATACGAGTGTCCAGATGGCCTCGGACCCGGAGATGCGGGGCCGGGTGATGAGCCTCTACATGATGGTCTTCGTCGGCGGCACCCCGGTCGGCGGCCCGCTCCTCGGCTGGATCACCGACACCTACGGCGCGCGCGTCGGCTTCGCGACGGGCGGCGCGGTGTCGCTGCTGGCGGCGGCGACGATCGCGGTGGTCCTGACACGGGTGGCGGGGGTCCGGGTGCGAATCGACCTGCGCCGGGGCCGCCCGTACGTGGAGCTGATCACGAAGGAGCGCGAGCTGGCGACGGTCGCGTAAGGGGGCGCGGATGTCAGTCGCGGGGGAACTTGTCGGTCTTGAGGGTCATCCCCAGAACGGTATTGGTGAGGTCGATTTCCGCGCCGAAAGCGACGGTCTGCTCTACGGCGTACCCTCCGTCCTTCGGTTGGGTATAGACCTGGCACGTGCCGGTGTAGGGATTGATGACCAGGTAGACGGGAACGTCTGCGGTCGCGTACGCGATCTTCTTCTCCCCGTAGTCCCTGGCAGCGGAGTCTTTCGAAATTACCTCGCCGATGAACTCGACGTCCTTGTAGTGCCATCGGCCATCGGCATCCTCGGTGGCGTCAATGGCCAGTTTGGCCACGTCCGGCGCGAACCCGTTGCGGTATCCGGGGAAGTCGATCCGTACGTCCGACATCACTTCCACGTCCGTGCCGAACGTATCTTCGAAGGCCCGCACAATGCAGCGGATGATCTTCCAGTGCGTGCGACGTTGCGGCGACATGCGGATGCGTCCCCCGATGATCTGGACCTTCTCTCCTTCGGGGAGCGGCATCTTTTCGAGCATTTCGAACATCGTGTCCAGAGCTGGCCTGTCCAGAATCAGTTCGTCGCTCTCATTGGCCATGGCGATCCTGTCGTTGTCAATGACGGTCATCGTGGCGCTCCTCCCCGCTGCCGCACAGCACGGCAGTCGCCTCGTACAACGATACGCACGGTAATCGGGTTACGTACGGGCTCGCGGCGTGGGAAGAATTGTGCGTATGAGACTCTTTGCCGCTGTGCTGCCGCCCGTTGGGGCGGGGGAGGAGCTGGGG
>NZ_LATD01000448.1 GCF_000981895.1 Streptomyces odonnellii
AGGGAGAGGGGCCAGCGGCCTGGAGCGGCTCCGGCCAGGGACCCGGGCGGCGGGGTCCGGGGGTTGAGTGTGCGGCGGCGGGGCTCCGATCGGGGCCCCGCCGCCGGGCCGGCGGGTGCTGACCTGGTGGGGTTCCAACCGCGGCCGTCGCCGTGCTACTCCTGCCCGTACCGAGGGTCGACCGACTCCGGCGCCAGCCCCAGCAGCTCCGCCACCTGCTCGACCACGACCTCGTGCACCAGCATGGCGCGTTCGTCGCGGTTCTTGGTCCGGATCTCCACCGGCCGCCGGAAGATGAGGATGCGCGCGGGCTGCTCCTTGTCCGCGGGCACCGAACTGCCCAGCGGTACGGTCTCCTCCTGAGTGGTGGGCACGTCCATCACCATGAACTCGACATCCGCAAGCTGCGGCCAGCGCCGTTCCAGCCGGTCCACGGAATCCCGGACAAGATCACGGAACGACTCCGAGCGACTGCTGGAGAGCGGCACCTGCGGAGGTGCGACGGGTCCGCGCATTCCGCGGCCGTGTCGGTCGCGCCGGCGCGGTCGTGGTTCGATCGGGCGGGGCGGTACGGGACTGTCCATCACTGACGCAGGGTAGCCCTCCCCGGCGCCCACCGAACGCGCCGTCGCCCCGCTCGTACCTCATGTCGCATATTGAGCATTCCGGCCAAGGTTGGGCTCGAATGCATACGGTGCTGCGATCACCGATCTCATTGCTCTTGACAGGTTTTGTACCAAGTGGTGACTGGGTGACAGCTTGTCGCTATCCCGTCACGCGTCTTCCCGTGCAGGTCAGAGGGGTTGCTTCCAGCCAAGTTGTGGCCGAACTCACGGTGCGACACGGGGGAGTGACCTGGTGGAGAGTCGTCGCGGCCCGCTCAAGAGTGCGGTACCGTCCAACGTCGTGAGCCCTGTACGTCGCTGTTCGCGCACCGCGTGCGGCCGCCCTGCTGTCGCGACACTGACGTACGTCTATGCCGACTCGACCGCGGTCCTCGGCCCGCTCGCCACCTACGCCGAGCCTCACTGCTACGACCTGTGCGCGGAGCACAGCGAGCGGCTGACGGCGCCGCGCGGCTGGGAGGTCGTCCGGCTGACGGACGGCTCGGCTCCGGCGCGCCCGAGCGGCGATGATCTGGAGGCGCTCGCCAACGCCGTACGGGAAGCCGCCCGCCCCCAGGAGCGCGCGGCCGAAGGCGGTGGCAAGCCGGCGCGCGGGGCGGATCCGATGGAGGTCGGGCGCCGGGGGCATCTGCGGGTGCTGCGCTCGCCCGAGTCCTGAGCCGCTGTTTCGCTCTGAGTGCTTCTCTCCGAGCCCACTTCCTGGTGTGAGCCCCCTCCCCGATGTGAGCTCTCGCCTCGACGCGAGTCTCCTTCCCGGTGTGAGTCCCCGCCCCGCTGGTGTGAGTCCCTGCCCTGCTGGCGTGGGTCCCCTTCCCGATTTCCGCTACGGATCCTGTGCGGGCCATTGACCTTCACTTGTCGCGGACACGACCATTCCTGCACTCGTGAGAGATCAGTTTCCGTATCGCGGAATCCGGAGGACTGTCGTGTTCGTACAGCAACTCGAACCTGTCGCCGACTCACTCGCACTCTCCGCCCTCGTCGCCGCGTTACCTCTGGCCACCGTGCTGATCCTGCTCGGTGCCGTACGGATGAAAGCGCACCTCGCGGGGCTCATCGGCCTCGCCGTCGCGATCGCCGTCGGCTGGCTCGCGTACGGAATGCCCCTCGGCCAGACCCTCTCCGCCGGTGCCCAAGGGGTGCTCTTCGGGCTCTTCCCGATCATGTGGATCGTCGTCAACGCCCTGTGGGTGTACCGGATGACGGTCCGTACCCAGCACTTCGACATCCTGCGGCGCTCCTTCGGGCGCCTCTCCGACGACCCCCGCATCCAGGCGCTCGTCATCGCCTTCTGCTTCGGCGCGCTGCTCGAAGCGCTCGCCGGTTTCGGCGCGCCCGTAGCGATCTGCTCGGTGATGCTGGTCGCGCTCGGCTTCGACCCGGTCAAGGCCGCCGTCGTCTCGCTGGTCGCCAATACCGCGCCCGTGGCCTTCGGCGCCATGGGCACGCCGGTGGTGACACTGGCTCAGGTCACCGGACTGCCGCTCGACACGGTCGCGTCAGTCGTCGGCCGGCAGACCCCGCTGCTCGCCCTGGTCGTACCGCTCGTGCTGATAGGGCTCGTCGACGGCAGGCGCGGGCTGCGCGAGACCTGGGTGCCCGCGCTGGCCTGCGGAATCGCCTTCGCCGTCGCGCAGTTCGCCGCCTCCAACTTCGTATCCGCCCAGCTCGCCGACATCGGCGCCGCGCTGGCGGGGGCCGCGGCCCTGGTGGCGGTGCCCTCGGCACGCAAGCCCGCGGCGGAGCCGGTACGGGCGGCGGTCCTCACGGGCGTACGGAGCGAGGATCTGGACCGCGAGGATCCGCGACCGGAAGTGCTGCGCGCCTACGCGCCGTACGGACTGATCGTGGTGATCTTCTCGGCCGCCCAGATCCCGCCGGTCAAGGACCTGCTGGCGAAGGCGACCCGGCTCTTCGACTGGCCCTTCCTCGATGTGGCGGACTCGGCCGGTAAGCCGGTCGGCGCCAATGTCTTCTCCCTGCCGCTCGTGGCCACGGGCGGCACCCTCGTCCTGCTCGCGGGTCTGTTCACGGCCGCCGTACTGGGCGTACGGGCGGGGGACGCGGCGCGGGAATGGGTGGGCACGGTACGCGAACTGCGCTACGCCATCCTCACCGTCACCTCCGTACTGGCCCTCGCCTATGTCATGAACCTCTCCGGACAGGCGGCCACCATCGGCCACTTCGTCGCGGCGGCGGGCGCCGGGCTGGCGTTCCTCTCGCCGATCCTGGGGTGGTTCGGAGTCGCGGTCTCGGGCTCGGACACCTCGGCCAACGCGCTCTTCGGCGCGCTCCAGGTCACGGCGGCGAGCGAATCCGGCCTGTCGCCCGAGCTGCTGGCGGCGGCGAACAGCTCCGGGGGAGTGCTCGGCAAGATGATCTCGCCACAGAATCTGACGATCGCGTGCGCGGCGGTGGGGCTGGCGGGGAAGGAGGGGGATCTGCTGCGCAAGGTGCTGCCGTGGAGTCTGGGGCTTCTCCTCGTGATGTGCCTGATCGTGGTCGGGCAGAGCACGGCTGTGCTGGGATGGATGCTGCCCTGACGTCCCCGGGGCCCGGCCCGGCGTTCCTGGGTGGCCGCCCGACGTCTACGGGTGGCGGCCCGACGTCCCCGGGCCCCGGCCCGACGTCTCCGGGTCCCCGGCTTGGGTAGTTTGGCGTGGGCTGCGTCGTGGGCGCAGTGGCAGCACATATGGAGGGGTGGCCGTGGCCGATTTGTCGCAGCTCGTGAAGGCTTACGACGTGCGCGGGGTGTACCCGGACCAACTGGACGACCGGCTCGCGGAACTCTTCGGCGCCGCCTTCGTCCAGGTCACCGGCGCCGACGCGATCGTCATCGGCCATGACATGCGGCCCTCCTCGCCCGGACTGGTGTCGAGCTTCGCGCGGGGAGCCGTCTCGCGCGGAGCGGACGCCACGGTCATCGGGCTGTGCTCCACCGATCAGTTGTATTACGCGTCGGGGAGCATGGAGCTGCCGGGCGCAATGTTCACGGCCTCGCACAACCCGGCCCGGTACAACGGCATCAAGATGTGCCGGGCGGGCGCGGCTCCGGTGGGGCAGGACACGGGCCTGGCGGAGATCCGTACGCTGGTGGAGGGCTGGCTGGACGCGTTGGACGCGGGCGCGCCGGGCTCCGTGGAACGGCCGGGGGTACGGCCGGCGACGCGACCGGGAACCATCACACAGCGTGACACGTTGTCCGAGTACGCCGCGCATCTGCTGTCCCTGGTCGACCTCTCCGCCATCCGCCCGCTGAAGGTCGTCGTGGACGCGGGGAACGGCATGGGCGGACACACGGTCCCCACCGTGTTCGCCGGCCTGCCGCTCGACGTGGTGCCGATGTACTTCGAGCTGGACGGTACGTTCCCGAACCACGAGGCCAATCCGCTGGACCCGAAGAACATCGTGGACCTCCAGGCCCGCGTCCTGGCCGAGGGCGCGGACCTCGGCCTGGCCTTCGACGGCGACGCCGACCGCTGCTTCGTCGTCGACGAGCGCGGCGCCGGCGTCTCCCCGTCGGCGATCACCGCGCTGGTGGCGGCGCGCGAACTGGCCAAGCACCCGGGCTCCACGGTGATCCACAACCTGATCACGTCCTGGTCGGTCCCCGAGGTCGTCAGGGAGCAGGGCGGCACCCCCGTCCGCACCCGCGTCGGCCACTCCTTCATCAAGCAGCAGATGGCCGCCACCGGGGCGATCTTCGGCGGCGAGCACTCCGCGCACTACTACTTCCGCGACTTCTGGAACGCCGATACGGGCATGCTCGCCGCGCTCCATGTCCTCGCGGCCCTCGGCGGCCAGGCCGGACCCCTGTCCGCGCTGGTCTCCTCGTACGACCGCTATGCCGGCTCCGGGGAGATCAACTCCACGGTGGACGACCAGAAGGCCCGTACCGCCGCGGTCCGCGAGGCCTTCGCGGTGCGCGAGGGCGTGACCTTCGACGAGCTCGACGGGCTGACGGTGACGGGTGCGGACTGGTGGTTCAATCTGCGCCCCTCCAACACGGAACCGCTGCTGCGCCTGAACGTGGAGGCGCGCGACCCGGCGACGATGGCCAGGATCAGGGACGAGGCACTGGCGCTGATCCGTTCCTGATCCACTCGTGCTTCGCTCCTGATCCGTTTCCTGATCCGTTCCTGAGGCGGTGGAACCGGCTCCTGGACCGGGGGCCGGGCGCGCCAGGAGTTCAGCACCTGGAGTTCGGCCACTGGAGTTCACCACCTGGAGTTCAGGAAGGCGGAGCCCGGCGTCATCGCGGAAACCATCGAGTGAGCCCCACCCCGGCCCTCGGCGGTAGGCTGACGTGGCCCGATCCACCCGTTTCTGCTCGCCTGTTCGAAGGGACACCACTCCCATGCCGCTCGAAGCCGGCCTCCTGGAGATCCTCGCCTGCCCGGCCTGCCACGCGCCGCTCAGCGACCGCACGGCGGCCGACACCCCCGAGCTGATCTGCACCGGTGAGGACTGCGGCCTGGCCTATCCGGTACGGGACGACATCCCCGTTCTCCTCGTGGACGAGGCACGCCGCCCCGCCTGACCACCCCCCTTCCAGGCCAGGCGCCCCACCAAGCGCGCCACGGCGTCCCGCGCCGGGCGATCGGAGGCCCATCCCATGCTCGACGAGTCGCTGCTCGACGCTCCCGACGCGCTGGCCCGCGCCGACCGCCGCGGACTGCTCCGCGGCGCCGCCGAGGCCGGCGCCCGGGTACGTACCGCCCTGCGGCACACCGCCGAGGCCGGAATCGCCGCGCTCGCCCCCGAGGGCCGCCCCCGCGCCGTACTGATCGCGGGCTCGGGAGCCGCCGCCACCGGTGTCGCCGATCTGATCGACGCCCTGGCCGGCGGCACCGCGCCCGTCACCCGGCTGCGCCCCACGGGTGTCGCCCCCGCCGCCGGCGCGCTGCGCTGGGCCCTCCCGGGCTGGGCTGGCCCGGTGGACCTGCTGCTGATCGTCACCACCGACGGCGGCGAACCCGGCCTCGCCCTCCTCGCCGAACAGGCCTACCGCCGCGGCTGTACGGTCGTCGCCGTCGCACCCCGGCAGTCGCCCCTGACCGAGGCGGTCGACGGTTCGCGCGGTCTCCTGCTGCCGATGGCCGCCGCGCCGAACGAGTGGCTGGAGCGGGAGCCCGTCCAGGTCGCCGGACCCGGCGCGCTCTGGGCCCTGCTCGTCCCGCTGCTCTCCCTCCTCGACCGCGTCGGCCTGATCAGCGCGCCGACCGGGACGCTGCAACTCGTCGCCGACCGGCTGGACCGTACGGCCGAGCGCTGCGGCCCCGCCATCGCGACATACAGCAACCCGGCCAAGACCCTCGCCGCCGAACTGGCCGACAGCCTCCCGCTGATCTGGACGGAGGGCACGGCCGCGGCCCCCGCCGGGCGCCGCTTCGCCGCCGTACTGGCCGAGCTGGCCGGCCGGCCCGCCCTCGCCGCCCAGCTTCCGGACGCCCTCCCCGCCCATGGCGCGTTGCTCGCCGGTGACTTCGCGGGCGGCGCCGACCCCGACGACTTCTTCCGCGACCGGGTCGAGGAGCGCCAGCCCCTGCGCGCCCGGATCGTCCTGCTCCGTGACCGCCCGGTCGGCGGGCTCACCGCGGCCCCGGCGGCCCGCGAACTCGCCCTGGGCCATGACACCGCCATCAGCGAACTCGAACCCGAAGAGGGCAGCGAACTCGAAGCCCTCGCCGAGCTGATCGCCGTCACCGACTTCGCCACCGTCTATCTGGCCCTTGCCGGAGGCGCCCCCGTATGACCCGCTTCCGTACGACATGACCCGCTTCCGTACGATCTTTCGCGCGGCGTTCCTTCGCGCGGCGACCGTTCGTACAGCGCTCCTTCGTGCGGCGCTCCTTCGTACAGCGCTCCTCCGTACGGCGACCCTTCGTACGGCAACTGTTCGTACGGCGTGGGAACCTTCGTCGGCACCACACCCGCGCCGTCGGCGCACACCCCACGTCGTCACCCCCGACTCGTCCCTCCCCGCAGCAGAAAGCTCATCCCATGGACCGCCTGTCGAACACCGTGCGCCCCTACGCCTGGGGCTCCACGACCCTCATCCCGGAACTGCTCGGGACCGCCGCCACCGGCGAGCCCCAGGCGGAGATGTGGATGGGGGCCCACCCCGGAGCGCCCTCGCGCCTCGACCGCGGTTCCGCCCACGGTGAGCAGGCGCTCTCCGACCTCATCGACGCCGACCCCGAGGCGGAACTCGGCGCGGCAGCGGCCCGGAAATTCGGCCCCCGTCTGCCGTTCCTCCTCAAACTCCTCGCCGCCGCCTCCCCCCTCTCCCTCCAGGTCCACCCCGATCTCGCCCAGGCGAACCAGGGCTACGAGGACGAGGAGCGCCGGGGCGTCCCCGTCGACGCCCCCCACCGCAACTACAAGGACGCCAACCACAAGCCCGAACTGATCTGCGCGCTCACCCCCTTCGACGGCCTCTGTGGCTTCCGCGCCCCCGCCGAAGCCGGCGAACTGCTCGCGCGCCTGGACGTCGACTCGCTCAAGCCGTACGTCGATCTCCTCCACGCCCACCCCGAAGAGGCCGCGCTGCGCGAGGTCCTGACCGCCGTCCTCGGCGCCGACCCCGCCGCCATGGCCGCCACCGTGGCCGAGGCAGCCGCAGCCGCCGAGCGGCTCGGCGGCGACTACGCGCCGTACGCATCGATCGCGCGCCACTACCCCGGCGACCCCGGTGTCATCGCCGCCATGCTGCTCAACTACGTACAACTCCAGCCCGGCGAGGCCCTCTTCCTCGGCGCGGGCGTCCCGCACGCCTATCTCAGCGGCCTCGGCGTCGAGATCATGGCCAACTCCGACAACGTCCTGCGCTGCGGCCTCACCCCCAAGCACGTGGACGTTCCCGAACTCCTCCGGATCGTGCGCTTCGAAGCGAGCGAGCCGGATGTGCTTCGCCCGCAGGCATCGCCCTCCGGCGAGGAGCTGTACGAGACGCCCATCGACGAGTTCCGGCTCTCCCGCTTCGCCCTCGCGCCCGGCGCCGCACCCCGCGATCTCACGGCCGGCACCCCCCAGATACTTCTCTGCACGGAGGGCACCCCCCGGGCGAACGATCTGGACCTGACACCCGGCGCCTCGGTGTTCGTCCCCGCGGGCGAGAAGGCCGAACTGTCCGGTACGGGCACTGTGTTCCGCGCCACAGTGGTGGTCTGATTCACCGCCCCCGCTCACGGCTGCAACAATGTCCCGCCGTACCGCGGCGCCAGGGCCGCGGCACCGAGGAAGGGACACCACGCACGCATGAGCGCGTCAGGCGGAACCAAGGCGATCGTGGCGGCACTGGGCGCCAACCTCGCGATCGCAGTAGCGAAGTTCGTGGCGTTCGCGTTCAGCGGTTCGTCGTCGATGCTCGCGGAGGGCGTGCACTCCGTCGCGGACTCCGGCAACCAGGGGCTGCTCCTTCTCGGCGGCAAGAAGGCACAGCGGGAGGCGACGCCGCAGCACCCCTTCGGCTATGGGCGCGAGCGCTACATCTACGCCTTCCTCGTCTCCATCGTGCTGTTCTCGATCGGCGGCATGTTCGCCATCTACGAGGGCTACGAGAAGATCAAGCACCCCCATGAGATCGAGGCCTGGTACTGGCCGGTCGGGGTGCTCGTCTTCGCGGTCATCGCCGAGTCGATCTCCTTCCGTACGGCGATAAAGGAGTCCAACGCCACCCGTGGCTCGCTCTCCTGGAGCGAGTTCGTCCGGCGCGCCAAGGCCCCCGAACTCCCCGTCGTACTCCTGGAGGACCTCGGCGCGCTGGTCGGCCTGATTCTCGCGCTCGGCGGTGTGTGCCTCTCCCTGGCCACCGGCGACGGCCTCTGGGACGGCATCGGCACCCTCTGCATCGGTGTCCTCCTCATCCTGATCGCGCTGGTCCTGGCCGCCGAGACGAAGTCCCTGCTCCTCGGCGAGTCCGCGGGCACGGAGGACGTCGAGAAGATCGAGGCGGCGATCGTCGACGGCGACGTCGTCACCGGCATCATCCACATGCGTACGCTCCACCTCGGCCCCGAGGAACTCCTGGTCGCCGCCAAGATCGCCGTACAGCACGACGACACGGCCGCCGAGGTGGCCCGCGCGATCGACGCCGCCGAGTCACGGATCCGCGAGGCGGTCCCGATCGCCCGGGTGATCTATCTGGAGCCGGACATCTACAGCGAGTCGGCAGCCGTCGCGGGCACCAACCCCGGCAAGGCGCCCGGCGGCCCAGGTGCCGCCGCCCCGGACGTCGCTCACTGACCTCGCTCACCGATCTCACTGATCCCGCTGTGACTCGGTCCCGTCCTTCGACCTGATCCCGTCTGACTCGATCTCATCGCCCTCTCTTCCTCGTTCGACTGTGGGCCGCTGGGCCGGTCGGTGTAGATTCGTGACCAGTGCCAGACGTCGCTGCTGATGGCGGTCGGGCGGTCCGCCAGCGGACCGGCCGAGGGAGAGAGGGCCTCCGACGGACTGACCCGCGAGCGCTCGGGCATTCGTATGCCCTTCGCCGCAGAGCCAGCCGTACGCACCCACCCTCGACCCGATCCACGAGGAGCAGCTCGCTATGACGACTGTCGCCAACCGACAGGACTTCAAGGTCGCCGACCTCTCGCTCGCCGAGTTCGGCCGCAAGGAGATCACGCTCGCCGAGCACGAGATGCCCGGTCTGATGTCGATCCGCAAGGAGTACGCGGCGACCAAGCCGCTCGCCGGCGCCCGTATCACCGGCTCCCTGCACATGACCGTGCAGACCGCGGTCCTCATCGAGACCCTGACCGCCCTCGGCGCCGAGGTCCGCTGGGCGTCCTGCAACATCTTCTCCACCCAGGACCACGCCGCCGCCGCCATCGCGGTCGGCCCCGAGGGCACCGTGGACAACCCCCAGGGCGTCCCCGTCTTCGCCTGGAAGGGCGAGACGCTGGAGGAGTACTGGTGGTGCACGGAGCAGGCCCTGACCTGGCCGAACACCCCCACCGGCGGCCCGAACATGATCCTCGACGACGGCGGTGACGCCACCCTCCTCGTCCACAAGGGCGTCGAGTTCGAGAAGGCCGGCGAGGCCCCGGACCCGGCGACCGCGGACAGCGAGGAGTACGGTCACATCCTGACCCTCCTCAACCGCACCCTCGGCGAGAACCCGCAGAAGTGGACCCGCCTGGCGTCCGAGATCCGCGGTGTCACCGAGGAGACCACGACCGGTGTCCACCGGCTGTACGAGATGCAGCGCGACGGCGTCCTCCTGTTCCCGGCGATCAACGTCAACGACGCCGTCACCAAGTCGAAGTTCGACAACAAGTACGGCTGCCGCCACTCGCTGATCGACGGCATCAACCGCGCCACCGACGTCCTCATCGGCGGCAAGGTCGCGGTCGTCTTCGGCTACGGCGACGTCGGCAAGGGCTGCGCCGAGTCCCTGCGCGGCCAGGGCGCCCGCGTGATCATCACCGAGATCGACCCGATCTGCGCGCTCCAGGCGGCGATGGACGGCTACCAGGTCTCCACGCTCGACGACGTCGTCGGTATCGCGGACATCTTCGTGACCACGACGGGCAACAAGGACATCATCATGGCCTCGGACATGGCCAAGATGAAGCACCAGGCGATCGTCGGGAACATCGGTCACTTCGACAACGAGATCGACATGGCCGGCCTGGCCAAGATCGACGGCATCGTCAAGGACGAGGTCAAGCCGCAGGTCCACACCTGGACCTTCCCGGACGGGAAGACGATCATCGTCCTGTCCGAGGGCCGTCTGCTGAACCTGGGCAACGCGACCGGTCACCCCTCGTTCGTGATGTCCAACTCGTTCGCCGACCAGACCCTGGCCCAGATCGAGCTGTACACCAAGCCGGAGGAGTACCCGACCGACGTCTACGTGCTGCCCAAGCACCTGGACGAGAAGGTCGCCCGCCTCCACCTCGACGCGCTCGGTGTGAAGCTCACGACGCTCCGCCCGGAGCAGGCCTCGTACATCGGTGTCCCCGTCGAGGGCCCGTACAAGCCGGACCACTACCGCTACTGATCCACCCCCGCTGACGCGCTGCCACTGAGCCACGGCAGCGGACCCCGGCGGTACCGGACAGGCCCCCGCACCCCCGTGTCGGGGGCCTGTTCCGTGCACCGACGAGCACGTGGCCGAGGCACACCCGTCCGCGTGCGTATGCGCGTACGCGGAAGAACGTCAGCAGGCGAGTCAGTCGGCGACGATCCGAAGGACCCGAACTCGCCGAAGGGCCCGAAGTCTCCGAAGGACTCGAAAGACCTGGAAGCCCCCATGCCCCGCGGCCGTTATTCGCTCCATGATCCGCATGATCACTCCCCTCTCGGTGATGAGCACTTCCACTGCGCGCCAGGCCCCTCCGGCTGGCGCTATGTCTCCCAGATCACCACTCCCTCCGGCGGCCACGCCGGCTCCGTCGATCTGGCCCTCGACGAACTCGGCCGCCCCATCCGTCTCGAACTCCACGCCGCGAGCTGGCAGGTCCGAGGCGCCGCCCTGGACGGCGTCACCTGGGTCCGTACCGACCCCTCCGGCGCCCATGCCACCGAAGGCACTGTGCGCGCCCATGCCTTCACCGGCATGTCCCCCGCCTTTCTCGTAGCGACAGCGAGGCTTCTGCGGCTCACCCCAGGTTCCCCCGCGACCCGCGTCCGCCTCGTCGCCTTCACCCAGCCCGTACTGGCACCCCGGACCGTCGATCAGTCCTGGGCGCTGGTGAACAGTGAAGCGTACGCCACTGACAATGGCCCCCTGATCGTGGACGAGTACCAGGTCAGCGCTCTGGACACCGGTGAACAGCACACCGTCCACCTCGCCGGGGACGTGGTCGTCTCAGCCCCCGGCATCGAACTCGAAGACCTCGAAACACCGCCCTCCGCCATGTCCTGACGGGCAGGCCCGGAGGACAGCCGGCCACAGCTATGCCGGCGGGGCGAACCCCGTGGCCGGCGGCGCCTCGGGCGACGAGGGCCGAGAAGGCGTAGAGGCGGGGGGAAGAGGGGCAGCGG
>NZ_LATD01000449.1 GCF_000981895.1 Streptomyces odonnellii
GCCACAGGGCCTGCGGCGGGTGGGCGGCGTAGGGGTTGGGGGTTCCGGTCGGGTTGTAGCTCATGGGATGTCCTTGTCTGGTGGGCGAAGCCGTCCGATGGGAGGTGATCCGGCGGCCGCCACGGTGTCGTCGTCGACGCCGCCGCCGACGTGTGACACGGCGATGGGTCTGTCCGCTGATCTCAGAGTGTCCACGCGGCCTTTGGTCCGGTTCCCTGGCCAATTCTCATGATCTGCGTCATGAGACCAGTCAAGTCCAGAGCGGTGAGACGGTACATAGCCACGAAGCTCAGGTCCATGTTTGTGCGTCCATGCCGGAGTCGGCCCGGCGGAAAGATCATGGCAGGGCGGACGGCGCCCTGCCAGATCCGCCCAGCCGTTCTCGACCCGGGCTCCAGATGTCCCTGGAAAAGGGAAACGTCTTCCTAGAAAACGGAAACCGGGACAGGTACGGGCTCCGGACGGGCTCCGGGAACTCGGCGCGCGCCCGCGCCGACGCCCAGGTTCTGGTGGATCTCCATGGTGGCCGTGGAGCGGTTCAGGGTGATGTAGTGCAGGCCGGGCGCGCCTTCCGCCAGCAGCCGTTCGGCCATGACCGTGGCGTACTCGACGCCGATACGGTGCCCCTCCTCCGGCAGGTCGCGGACCGCTTCGAGCCGCCGCGCCAGGTCGTCGGGGAAACGGGCGTCGCTGAGTTCGGCGAAGCGGCGGATCTGCCGGAAGTCCGTGGCAGGCATGATCTCCGGGATGACCGGGGTGGTGCAGCCGGCCGACTCGATCCGGTCGCGGAGCCGGAGATAGTCCTCGACATGGAAGAACATCTGGGTGATGGCGTAGTCGGCGCCCGCCCGGCACTTGGCCACGAAGTGGCGGATGTCGCTCTCCCAGTCCGCCGAGCGCGGATGGCGCTCGGGGAAGGCCGCCACCCCGACCGTGAAGTCGCCCAACTCACGGATGAGCGAAACCAGTTCGCTGGCCTGGGCGAAGCCCTCCGGGTGCCGTACCCACTGGCCGCGCGGGTCGCCCGGCGGGTCGCCGCGCAGGGCGAGTACGTCCCGGATGCCGGCGTCCGCGTACTGGCCGATGATGTGGCGCAGTTCGGCCACCGAGTGGCCGACCGCGGTGAGATGCGCGACCGGGCGCAGGGTGGTCTCGGCGGCGATGCGCTTGGTGACCTCGATCGTACGGTCGCGTGAGGAGCCCCCGGCGCCATAGGTGACCGAGACGAAGGACGGCGAGAGCGCCTCGATACGGCGGATCGCGTTCCAGAGCGTGCGCTCGCCGGCCGCGGTCTTGGGCGGGAAGAACTCGAAGGAGTACGAGCGCCCTCCGTCGGCCGGCAGGGGGCGCGGGCCCGGCTGCGGATGCCGTGGACGTTCCGGGTTCTGTGCCGCCATGGCGGGGGTCCTTCCTGGTCGCTCGGTGTGGGAGTGAGTACGGTCCGCACACAGTAGCCGCGATGGGCCGCGCCCATCCGGGCCTGCCCGCGGACTGATCACGGGTACCGCAAGGAGCCCGTGAACGGCCTTACCGGGAAGGGAAGTCCGGGCGCGGCCCCAGGTGTTGTCGGAGGGTGCCGTCCGGCCCGGGGGGCCCGCGCCGCCGGGTGCCCGGAGGTCAGATGCCGGTGGTGGTGCCCCGGCCGCGCAGCAGGCACTCCTCCAGGAAGGCCACCGCCCGGAGATGGTACGTACGGGCGGCGCGGCCGATGCTGATGTTGTGCCCGGCGGCGGGCAGCCGCTCCACCGTCACCAGGGGCGCGGCGGTCAGCCGGCCGGTCATCGAGGCCAGCGCCGCGTCGTCCAGCTCCCACCACAGCTCGTGCTCGGCGAAGGTCAGCCGGACGGGGTTGGTGATGTCGCCTGCCAGTCTCGGGTACTGGATGGGCCACACAGCCGTCTGGATCTCCTCCCGCCGCGGCACGGGCCGCAGCAGCGCGCGGCTGGCCCGGAACGTACCGGGCGCGTACAGGTTCAGCGGGCCCCAGTTGAGCCGGGAGGCGCCGCCGCCGAGGGTGTCGGGGAAGTGCCGGGCCTCGGGGGCGTACCGCCAGCCGCAGCCGTTGATGTCGAGGCCGATCAGCGCTCTGCCCGCGTCCTGGGCCGCCATGTGCAGGGTGACCTTGCCGCCGTCGGAGTGGGCGACCACGAAGAAGCCGGCGCCGGTCGGGTGGTGCAGGGCGAAGTCGGCGAGCGCCGCATGCAGGGTGGTCGCCTGCTCGCCGAGCGGCTGGCCTTCCGGGATCTGCCGCGCCGAGGCGCCGTAGCCGGGTCGGTCGAGGGACAGTACGGAGAAGCCCAGGCGCGCGCCGAGTGCCAGCAGTGAGTCGGCGGGGTCGGTCAGCCCGTTGAAGTACTCGGCGCACATGCCCCGGCCGTGGATGGCGACGATCACGGCGCGGGGCGCGACGCCCTCGGGCTCGGCGAGCAGGCCCGACACCTCGATGCCGTCGGCGTCGAGGGTGAGGGCACGGACGGCGGGCACCGCCGACAGGACATCGGCGGGGGCGGCGGATCCATCGGGGACGGCGGGTGCGGCGGGTGCGGTCATGGCGGGCGGTTCTCCCGGGGAGCGGGTGCAGGAGCGGAA
>NZ_LATD01000045.1 GCF_000981895.1 Streptomyces odonnellii
GGTCTCCGCCGCCCCCTCCGCCACCGCGGAACTGCCCGGACCGGGCGACCTCCAGCGCGATTTCACCGTGGCGGCCGAGCGCTACCGGGTGCCGGAGAGCGTGCTTCTCGGGGTCTCGTATCTTCAGTCGCGCTGGGACACCCACAGCGGCGCCCCGAGCGTCTCCGGCGGCTACGGTCCGATGCACCTCACCGACGCCAGGACCGCGCTCGCCGAGGCACCGCACCACTCGGACGGTACGGAGGACGCGCGCGGCGACCTGTCCCGTCCGGCACGGACGGCGGACACGGCGAGTGCGGCGCGGACGGCCCGTAACGCCGCCCGCGTGCCGAAGGCGTCCGAACTGCCCGCCCGGCTGCGCACCCTGGACCGCGCCGCCGCGCTGACCGGCCTGCCCGCGAAGGAGCTGCGGGAGAGCGCCGCCGCCAATGTCCTGGGCGGCGCGGCCCTGCTGGCCGCCGCGCAGCGGGAGCTGGGCGAGCCGCTGAGCGCCGATCCGGCCGACTGGTACGGAGCCGTCGCCCGCTTCTCCGGCGCCGACGACACCGCGACCGCCACCACCTACGCCAACGATGTGTACGACGTGATCAGGGGCGGCGAGCGGCGTACGACGGACAGCGGCCAGCGGGTGGCGCTCCGCGCGGTCCCCCGGATCGCGCCCGACACCTCGGGGACCGCGCGGCTCGGCCTGCGCCGCACGGCGGGCGCGCCCACGACGGAGTGTCCGCGCACGGTCGCCTGCGAGTGGATCCCCGCGCCGTACGAGGAGTTCGGCGACAACGACTACGGCAACCACGACAAGGCCGACCGCCCGGCGGCCCAGTCGATCGACTACATCGTCATCCATGACACCGAGGGCTCGTGGGACACCACGATCAAGCTGATCCAGTCCCCCGACTACGTGTCGTGGAACTACACCCTGCGCTCGTCCGACGGGCACATCGCCCAGCATGTGCTCGCCAAGGACGTGGCCTGGCACGCCGGCAACTGGTACGTCAACGCCAAGTCGGTGGGTCTGGAACACGAGGGCTTCCTCACCGCGCCGGACGCCTGGTACACGGAGGCGATGTACCGCACCTCGGCGCGGCTGGTGCGGTATCTGGCGGACAAGTACGACGTCCCGCTCAACCGGCAGCACATCCTCGGCCATGACAATGTGCCGGGCACGACCACCGCGTCGATCCCCGGGATGCACACGGATCCCGGTCCCTACTGGGACTGGGCGCACTACTTCCAGCTCCTCGGCGCGCCGTTCCAGGCGACGGCGGGAGCGGACGCGGACGCGGTGACCATCCGCCCGCAGTACGCCTCGCACCAGCCGTCGTACACCGACTGCGACAAGGCGGGCCAGGCGTGCGCGCCGCACGGCTCGGGTGCCGTACGGCTGCACACCGCGCCCGACGAGAGCGCCCCGCTGGTGAAGGACATCGGGCTGCGCCCCGGCGGCGAGGACTCCACGACCGGGGTCAACGATCTGGGGGCACGCGCCTCGACCGGCCAGCAGTACGCGGTCGCCGAGCGCCGGGGCGACTGGACGGCGATCTGGTACCTCGGGCAGAAGGCGTGGTTCCACAATCCGCGGACGCGGCCGACGGCCGTGAACGCCAAGGTCCCGCTGCTGACGCCGAAGCCGGGGGTGGCGGAGGTGCCGGTGTACGGGCGTGCCTACCCGGAGGCGTCGGCGTACCCGGCCGGCATCCCGGTGCAGACGGTCGCCCCGCTGCCGTACAAGGTGCTCGCCGGGCAGCGGTACGTGGTGGGCGATCTCGCCCCGGGCGAGTACTACTTCGCGCCGGTGTTCGACATCACGGAGCACCGGGTGGTACGCGGCAAGGAGATGTACTACGAGATCCAGATCGGGCACCGGGTCGGCTATGTGAAGGCGTCCGACGTCGAGGTGAGCGGCATGCGCCGCTGACGTACGGCGTACGGGTTGGGAGCACGGCGGGTGTCGTCGGCCGACGGGGGGCCGATGACACCCGCCGTCTCCGTCTGCCGCACCGGCGCTGGACCGGCGGAGAGTGTCAGTAGCGCAGTACCGCGGCGATCCTGTCGTGTGCGGCGAGGGTGCCGTCAGGGAGGAACACCACCTCGGCGCCGCCGTCCAGGGCCGTCTCCACCAGTTCGTCGACGATGTCGTCCCGTACGCCGTTGCGGCCGCCGTTGCCGCTCGCGGCCCGGCTCTCGGGCGTGGCCGTGAGCGCCTCGTCGACCGGTACGAGATGGCCGTCGCTGACCCGGACCGTGCGGCGGTAGTGCTCTTCGAGCGCGATCAGGTCGGCGCGCATCCCGCGTACCGACTCCCAGACCTCGTCGAGCCCCGCGGCGAAGGTGCGCCGTCCCCTGGCCTCGTCCAGCCGGTTCAGCACGTCGTCCTTCTCGCGGCGCGCGTACTCCTCGACGACGGGCCGGAGTTCCTTCAGCAGGACCGGCGCGGGCCCGTCCGCCAGACCGCCCTTGACCAGCCTGCCGGCGGCCGGACGGGTGGCGCTTCCCGCCTCCTCCAGCAGGGCCAGCGCGGGGGCGAGACCCACCAGGTAGAACGGCCTCGGCCGGCGCGCCAGCACCGCGCCCATCGCGTCGTCCACGGACCGCAGGAACTTACGGGTCTCCTCGTCGCTGAAGGTGCTCGGCGTGTCGCCGATCCGTTCCTCGCGCTCGACGTCCCAGCTCTCCTCGGGCGGCGCCATCGGGAATCCGTTCCCGCGGTGCTCGCGCAGCGACTCGCCGGCCCCGCTCCACAGCGTGGCGCGGTCGGCCGCGACCCCCAGCACCCAGTACGGCCGTGACTGCGCGGTGGCGGCCACCAGATTCCGGGTGAGATAGCTGTCGCTGAGGACGACCCGCTCAGGCACCTCGCGCGGCAGATACCAGATCCGGTGCTCCTGGCCGTCCGCGAGAATCAGCAGCCCGTCGAGGGCGCGGCGCAGATCGACCTCGGTGAGGGCCCGGCCGAGCTGGGTCCTGAGCGCGGTACGGGCCCGCTTGTCCACCTCCGGGTCGGCCTCCAGCCGGTGCGCCGCCTCGGTGAGCAGATTGCGCAGCCGTACCGCGTCCTGTTCATGGCGGGGATCGCGGCGGTGCGTGGGCATCGTCAGGGACACCGCCGGATAGGGGCGCGAGCGCCGCAGCTCCCGCAGGACGTCGGGGGTCAGACCGTTGTTGTCCATGCTGTCCCTTCGCTCGCTGGATGGCCGGGCGGCGGGCGGACAGTGGCGTACGGACTCCCCCGCCTCCCTCCATCGTGCGCGATTCCGCCCGGTTCCGCGCGAGGTGCGGCAGTGACGATCCTGTGCCGATCAGATCCGTACCGGGCCGGTCGGATCCGTACGGACCAGGGCCCCGTCCGCTGCCACACCGGACGGGGCCCTGGATTCTTCGGCCCGCGGCCGATCGCTAGGAACCGAAGACGTACGTCCGGCCCGCAGTGGCCCGGAAGGTCCGCTCCCCGCCCGGCAGCAGCGTGCTGCGCAGGGTCAGCTCGCCCGTACGGCTCGCGCGCAGGACGATCCTGGTGGCCTTGCCGCCCGACCACTCGATGTCGAGCGTCGCGCCGCCGCGCGCCCGCAGACCCGTCACCCGTCCGTCGGGCCAGGACGCGGGCACGGCGGGCAGGACCTCGATCGGACCGTGCTGGCTCTGCACCAGCATTTCCGCGATCCCGGACGTGGCACCGAAGTTGCCGTCGATCTGGAAGGGCGGATGGGTGTCCCAGAGGTTGGGCAGCGTGGAGCTCTTGAGCTGCTCGGAGAGCATCTTGTGCGCGTGGTCGCCGTCCAGCAGCCGCGCCCAGAAGTTGATCTTCCAGGCCTTGCTCCAGCCGGTGCCGCCGTCGCCGCGCGCGGTCAGCGAGACCTTCGCGGCCTCCGCCCAGGCGCTGCCCGCCTCGATCTGTCGGCCCGGGTGCAGGGCGTAGAGGTGCGAGACATGGCGGTGGTCGTCGGTCCGGCTGTCGAGGTCGGTCTTCCACTCCTGGAGCTGGCCCCAGGAGCCGACGCGCAGCCCGGGGTCGAGATCGGCGAGTGCGGTCTCCAGCCTGCGGCGGAAGTCCGCGTTGTCGCCGAGGGTCCGGGCGGCCTCCAGGGTGTTGGTGAACAGATCGAAGACGATCTGCTGCGACATCGCGGCGCCCACCGTGAAGTCACCGTGCTCGGGCGAGTAGCTGGGAGTGACCACCAGCTTTCCGTCGCGCGGGTCGGTCCGGAGATTGGCCAGCCAGAACTCCGTGGCCTCCTTCATCACCGGGTAGGCGGTGGAGCGCAGATAGGCGGTGGAGCCGTTGAAGCGGTAGTGGTCGTAGAGCTGCTGGGTGAGCCAGGCGGCGGCCTCGGGGAACCAGAAGGAGGTCGCCCAGTTGTGCACCCCGGTGAAGCCGTACGGATTGGTCTCGTTCTGGACGACCCAGCCGGTCGAGCCGAAGATCTCCCGTGCGCTCACCCGGCCGGGAGCCCGCATCGACTCGACATAGCGGTCGTAGGGGGCGGTGGTCTCGGCGAGGTTGGTGACCTCGGCGAGCCAGTAGTTCATCTGGAGATTGATGTTGACGTGATAGTCGGCGGACCAGGGCGGGTTGGTGACGTTGTTCCAGACGCCCTGGAGGTTCGCGGGCAGCGACCCGGCGCGCGAGGAGGCAATGAGGAGATAGCGGCCGTACTGGAAGAAGAGCGCTTCGAGCGCACGGTCGGCGGCGGTGGCGCCTCCGGTGTATCCGGCCAGGACCTGGTCGGTCGGCAGATCGGGGAGCTGCTGGCCGATGTCGAGCGAGACGCGGTCGAAGAGTTCGCGGTGGTCACGCACATGGTCGGCGCGCAGGGCGTTGTACGAGCGGCGGGCGGCGGCGTCGACGGTCTTGGTGACGGCCGCGTGCGGGTCGGTGCCCCGGTACTGCGGATAGGTGTCGGCGTAGTCGGTGCCCGCGGCGAGCACGAACCAGGCGCTGTTGGCGCCGCTGACCGTAAGGGTGCCGTCCGGGCCCGCGGTGACCCTGCCGCCCTCGGCGCGCACCCGGATCTGCGCCTCGAACCGCAGTCCGTTGTCCTGGAGCGTGCCCCGGATGATCAGCCGGTCGCCGTCGGCGGTCGCCGTGTAGTCGTCGCGGGGCGAGGTGTAGCGGAGGATGAAGCCGGTCCGCCCCGGCCGGTCGGCGGAGAACCGGCCCGCGATCACCTGGCCCGGGTACGAGGCGAAGAACTCCCTGGTGTGGGTGGCGCCTTCATGGGTGTACGAGACGGCCGCGAGAGCCGAGCCGATGTCGAGCGAGCGGCGGTACGAGCTGTCGGGGGCCGTCGGCGCGCCGGGTACGGCCAGTTGCAGTTCGCCGAGGACCTGATAGGCGCCGAAACCGTGCTTGGGCTGGCCGAGTTCGGCGGCGACGGTCTCCGGGGTGAGCTTGCCCTCCGCGTCGAGACGCTGCTGTACGGAGGCGAGGGCGCCGGGCCGGGGCGTGGTCCAGTTGCCGTGGTCGTATCCGCCGGAGGCACCGGGGCCACCGGTCCACAGCGACTTCTCATTGAGGGTGAGCCGCTCGGTGGCGAGCGTCCCGAAGACACTCGCGCCGAGCGCACCGCTGCCGATGGGCAGCGTTTCACGCTCCCAGTCGGTGGCAGGCTTTTGATACCAAAGAGTAAATTCATCGGAGGTGTCATGGGTCCCTGCGATGGCGGGCACGGCCGGAACTCCCAGCGTCAAGGCGCCGGTCACCCCTAGTGCGGACTTGATCGTGGTTCTGCGGCTGATCCCAGGCGTCATGGCCCGGACGTTAAAGGTCCGATGATGGAATTGGCAATACGCATGACAAATTCGGTTCACAGGCAGCACGAACAGGGCCGCGCCAACCTCCTGCTCGGAGGCGGCGCGGCCCTGGATCCGTCGGTACGTGGCTCAGCTCGGGAGCCGGTCCGCTCAGCCCTGCTGGAACAGCTCCGCGGGCAGCGGCTTCAGCAGCGCGTACAGATCGTCCGTGATCGGCCGGTCCCAGCTCGCGATGGTGACCAGGACATGATCACTGCGGTCGAACTGGACACAGGAGATCCGGCTCTCGGACAGCTTGAGACGGCGGACGATCAGCAGATTGTCCCCCTGCATCACCGGGATGTCCTCGCTGCCGACGACCTCGACCGGCTCCTCGTTCTCCAGCGCCAGCAGAAGCTGCGCCACCTCGAACGGGATCTGTCCGTCCACCAGCTCGCGCGCCGGTGACCCCTCGGGCAGATTTCCGATGATCATCGCGGGGCCCCGGCCGCCGAAGAGGTCGTACCGGAGGAAGACACCCTGGCAACTGCCGTCGGGGGCGGGCAGCAGACCGGCGCCCAGGTTTCCGGGCCAGTCACCCGGGTCCATGGCCAGGACATCGAAGTCCGGGCCGGCGGGTGTGGCGGCGCTGCGGCGGCGGAGGAAGGACATCCCACTATGGTACGGGTTCGCGCCACTTCCCCGGAGCCGGGTGGACCCCCTTCCGGGGAGCCGGAGACGGTTCGGCGGAGGCCGTTTCCGGTACGTCGGTGCTGGTGGGACGGATGGTGCGAGTGATACGGAAGTGGCGGCCCCGAGCGTACGGCGACGTCCGCATCCGGCCGTCAGCCATGGGCGAACACCCACGCACCACATGCCGGAAACGTCTGCCGGATCCACCGCACCCGGCTCAATCACCGCCGTACGGAGGCGAGTCGGGTGCGGAAGCCCGGAAGACCGTCGGAGGCCCCGCTCAGGTGAGGTCGAACTCCCCCTCACGCGCGTTGATCACAAAGGCCCGCCACTCGGCCGGGCTGAAGATCAGCGACGGGCTCTCCGGGCGCCCGCTGTTGCGCATCGCGATAAAGCCCTCCACGAAGGCGATCTGGACGTCACCCGTGCCCCGGCTGCTCGACTGCCATTCCGCGTTGCTCAGATCGAGTTCCGGCTTGTCCCAGCCCGAAAGCGGCTTCTGGGTGGTGGTGCTGTCGGCCACGTCCTGCTCCTCCCGCTGCGTCGTCCGCTGCCAGCCTATCGACCGGCGACGGTCCCCGACAGGCCACGGCGGACGGACCCTCTCCTCCCTTGCGCGGGCGAGGAGTTGGGCCCGGCCCGGTCATGGGCTGATGGCGAGAAAGACGAACGCGGCGAAGATGCCCAGGTGAACGCCGCCTTGCAGCAGAGTGGCCCGGCCGGGTGCGACGGTCAGCGCGCCCACCACCACGGTCAGCGCGAGGAGCACCATATGGGTCGAGTTCAGGCCGAGGACGAGCGGTCCGCTGAGCCAGACGGTGGCGAGCGCGATGGCCGGGATCGTCAGCCCGATACTCGCCATCGCGGAGCCGAGCGCCAGATTGAGGCTCGTCTGCACCCGGTCGCGTCGGGCGGCACGTACGGCGGCGAGGGTCTCCGGCAGCAGCACCAGCAGGGCGATCACGACACCGACCACCGCCTGCGGCAGCCCGGCCGACTCCACTCCCGACTCGATGGTGGGTGACACCGCCTTGGCATCGCCGACGACGGCGACCAGCGACACGACGAGCAGCACGGGGCTGAGCAGAGCCGCGTAGTGCCCGGGCGGCACGATGTGCGGCTCCTCCTCCGGTAGCTCGCCCTCCGGGGTGACGGGCAGGAAGGACTCGCGGTGACGCACCGTCTGTACGGTGACGAACAGCCCGTACAGAATCAGTGAGGCGGCCGCCGCGAAGCCGAGCTGCGCCGGGGAGAACTGCTGCGCCGGCGTGCTGGTGGTGAAGGTGGGGAGCACCAGGGTCAGCGTGGCCAGTGTGGCGACGGTGGCCAGGGCGGCGCCCGTGCCCTCGGGGTTGAACACGGCGACCCGTCTGCGCAGCGCGCCGACCAGCAGACAGAGGCCGACGATGCCATCGCAGGTGATCATGACGGCCGCGAAGACGGTGTCCCGGGCGAGCGTGGCCGCCTTGTCGCCGCCGCCCACCATCAGGGTGACGATGAGCGCGACCTCGATGACAGTCACCGCCACCGCCAGGATGAGCGAGCCGAAGGGCTCCCCCACCCGGTGGGCGACGACCTCGGCGTGGTGCACGGCCGCGAGGACCGCGCCCGCGAGACAGAGGGCGACCAGGGCGACCGCGAAGCCGGGCAGCGAGCGCCCCCAGCTCAGCACCAGGGCGATCAGCGCGAGCAGCGGCACCACCACGGTCCACTTCGACACCAGTGATCTGATGGGGTCGCTCCACGTCATGCGGCTCACGTCGGCTCACGCTGCCAGAGGTGCCGGGGGTACGCGCGGCGGGCTGCGCCGGACGGCTTCCACTGGCCGCTTCCGTGATGCCGCGTCAGTTTCGCCGTGATATCGGGGCCGCGCGGGGCGGGAGGGTTGACACCGCCCGGACCCGGCAAGAAAGTTTCAGCATTCGATCGCGATCCCGAAAGATACTTTCAAGGGAGGGCCCTCTGATGGCGCAGGACGGTTCGGGCGACGGTACGGACGGCGGCGCGGGCGACGGGATCAGCCGGCGCAGGCTGAGCGGCGGGGTGCTGGCCCTGGGCGGGGCGTTCGCGTTGGCGCCGGTTCCGTTCGCCGACGGCACGGCCCGCGCGGCGACGGCCGGGCCGGGCGGCGGGGGCTCGGGCGCCGGGACCGGTGGGCGCCCGGGCCGGGGGCCCACCGGTCC
>NZ_LATD01000450.1 GCF_000981895.1 Streptomyces odonnellii
CCCGTACCCCCTCCGCCGCGTAGCGGTACTCCTCCACCCGCGCGATCTGCACCAGCACCGGCAGCGGCGACCCGGGCGGCGCCGCGCCCGCCGCGTCCCTGGCGAAGTCGTACATCCGCCCGTGGGTGCCGTGCCAGCGCGCCGCGTGGTAGCGCAGCAACTGGGTGTGCCCCTCGGTGTTGTACGGGTCGCGCCGGCGCAACTCGTCCCACCAGCGCCGCAGTTCGCCCCGGCTCACCCCGTCCTGGTACAGCCGCGCCACGGTGAGCAGCGACACCCAGGGCATCGGGTCGGCGGGATGGGCCTCGGCCGCCTGAAGGCAGACCAGTACCGTCGCGTCGAGCCGCGCCGGGTCCGTCGCGACCCCGCGCCCGGCGGCGATGGCCAGGCTGAAGGCCCGTACCACCTCGGTCGCCGCCCGCAGCACCGCCACATCCGGACTGTCCGGCTCCGCGGCCCGCCAGCTCTCCACGGCCGAACTCCCGGCCGCGGCGTGCGAGAGCAGCCGTATCCGGTGGGTACGGAGCGGCCAGTCGTCACCCGTGGCGCGCAGCAGATCGCGTACGCCCTGCCAGCGGCCGATGACGATGTCCTGCCGCGCCTCGGTCAGCGGCCGGTCGCCGAAGTCCGGGTCGAAGCCGGGCACGGTCTCCCGCCCGGAGGACCGCCCCGAGGACCGGTCCGGAGACCCGCCCCGGGACCGGCCCCGGGCGGCGCGGTGCCGGGCTTCCGCCATGACGCCCCCTGCCTCTCTTCGCAACGCCCCGGCGTCCTTGGAAAGCAACGCCCCTTCGAGCCAATGCCCTTTCGAGCCAACGCTCCTTCGAACCAATGCCCTTCGAGCCAACGCTCCTTCGAACCAACGCCCCTTCGCGCCAACGCTCCTCAGAAGTCCGTCGCCAGCGCCTCACCGGCCTGCGCAGGCCGGTCGGCGCCCGGGCCCTGATACGCCTCGCTGTCGTCCGGCGCGCGGGACGCGTCCAGCCGCGCGGGCCGGTAGTACGAGCTGCCCCGCAGCCAGTACCAGACCATCGGCACCAGACCCGCGGCCAGCCCGCCGATCCCGATCGCGATCGCCACCGCGGTCAGCTCGCTCAGCGACTCGTAGAACATCCAGAACATGAACAGCGCGCCCAGCAGCGGCCAGAGCCCGGCCAGCACGAAGTCCCGCACCGAGCGCAGCAGGACCTTGCGGTACGCGACGACGGCCGCGATGCCCGCCAGCCCGTAGTACACACAGATCTGGAGCGAGATCGCGGTGACGGCGTCGGAGATGATCTCGGTGACGGAGCCGAGCGCGGAGGCCGCCGCCAGCATCCCGAGCGCGACGGCACCGACCACGGCGATCGCCACCCAGGGCGTGTTCCAGGTGCGGTGCACGGTGCCGAGCACCCGGGGCATCGTACGGTCGCGGCCCATCGCGAACAGCGAGCGCGTCACCTGGATCAGGGTGGTCTCCAGGGTCGCGATGGTCGACATCATCACCGCCACGATCAGCAGCTTTCCGCCGATGCCCGGCCAGATCTCCTCACCCAGCACCCCCAGTACATTCGCGCTGCCCGCCTGGATCTGGTCGGCGGTGAGGATGACATTGACGGCGATGGTGAAAGCCTCGAAGAGCAGGAAGACGATACCCATGCCGATCAGGGCCGCGAGCCCGGCGGTCCTGCGGCTGTTGCGCGTCTCCTCGCTGAGATTGCTGGTGACGTCCCAGCCCCAGTAGTAGAACGCGGCGACGAGCGCGCCGGCCGCGAAGCCCGACGTCCCGTCGAAGTGGCCGAACCCCAGCCAGGACCAGTCGAAGGCCTGCGCCGAGCCGTTGTGGACGACGGCCGCCAGCACGAACAGCAGGAGTACGGCCAGCTCGACCCCGGTGAGCAGGAGCTGTGCCCGTACGGTGAGCCGGGCGCCGCCGAGCACCACCAGCAGCATGACCAGGAACCAGCCCGCTCCGACCAGCAGCGCCAGCTCCGTGTCGACGGCCAGCGCGGGATCGAACAGCGCGAGCGTCATGGCACCGGCGGGCAGCGATCCGGCGACCATGAAGATCGTCGCGGAGACCACCAGCGCCCAGCCGGAGAGAAAGCCCAGGGCGGGGTGGAGCGTACGGCCCACCCAGGAGTAGGCGGCGCCCGCGTGGGCGTCGAGCCGGCCGAGCCTGCTGTAGGCGAGCACGATGCCCAGCATGGGTATCGCGCAGTACAGCAGCGCGGCGGGGCTGGCGAGACCGACGGCGCCGACGAGGACCGCGGTGGTGGCGGTGATCGAATACGCGGGAGCGCTGCCCGCGACCGCCATGACCACGGTGTCGAAGGTACCGAGGACATTGGGCTGGAGGCCTCTGCCGGGGTTGTTGCGCATCGCGTTCACTGCTTCCGGAGCGGTGTCCTTGTGTAGCACGACATGTGTCGGCATATCAGAAACAGACTCCCCGTCCGGAGACATGTCCCCGTTCTCCGTAAAGGGAGATCGAGCGCATCGTAGTCGCCGGGATGGGGAGTGATGCGACGGTCGCGTTGCGGAGTTGTTTCGGTCGGGGTTCCGGCCGGGGGCGCGGTCCGGGCGCGGTCCGGCCCGGGGCGCCGTCCCGGAGTGAATATCGCTGGGGGCTGGGGCCGTGCCGCGCTTACCCTCGACATATGGCTTCTGTTTCCGGAGATACGGGCGAGACGTCAGGCGACGGGACCGTACGAGTCGACAGCTGGATCTGGTCCGTACGCCTCACCAAGACACGCTCCCAGGCGGCGTCCGCCTGCCGCGCCGGGCATGTACGGGTCAATGGCGAGCGGGTCAAGCCCGCCCACTCCGTGAAGCCCGGCGACGAGATCCGGCTGCGGCACGCGGGGCGCGAGCGGATCGTGGTCGTGTCGCGGACCGTACGGAAACGGGTGGGCGCGCCGGTGGCGGTGGAGTGCTACGTGGACAACAGCCCGCCGCCCCCGCCGCGCGAGTTCACGGTGCCGATCGCGCTGCGTGACCGTGGGACCGGCCGGCCGACCAAGCGCGAACGCCGCGATCTGGACCGGCTGCACGGGCACTGAGCGGCATTCGGTGGCCCGCGAGGGGCGCCGGGGACTGGGAAGCATTACCCCCTGAGATGAATTCTCGGTGCCCCGCGCGCGCAACAGCCCTTGTCCTCAAGGCGGTTGCGGAGCCACGCGGAAATCACGGGCAACTCCACTCAGTCATCACCGTTGTACGGAAAGTAAAATCCGTACTTCAGGGAAGGTCCTTCCCATGAACCTCGACGGTGAGCAGCTCGACCAGTACGACCATCGCAACCGGCGCGATCGGTACGTCACCTTCCGCCTCCCCAGTCACCCGCGCAGCGTGGGCCGTGCGCGCGAGGCTCTGTGCGCGTATTTCGATCTGCCGGAGGAGCCCGGCGAGACGGCGGCGCTCCTGCTGTCGGAACTCGTCACGAACGCGCTGCGCCACGGCAGTCCGCCGGGCCGGGAGATCGCCGTCACGCTGCGCCGGGGGGACGGGCTGCTGAGAGTGGAGGTGGAGGACGCGGGCGATCTGCTGCCCCGGCCACGGGATCCGGGTCTGGACGACGAGTGCGGGCGGGGGCTCGCGCTGGTGGCCGCGTTGTCCGACGACTGGGGCGTGGTGCCGCGGCAGGGACCGGGGAAGCGGGTGTGGCTCACGCTGAAGGTCCCTGACAGGTAGGGCCTCTCGTTTGGCGCGGCGCGGGGGTGTGGGGGCG
>NZ_LATD01000451.1 GCF_000981895.1 Streptomyces odonnellii
CGGCAGCCCCCGCTGCTCGACCCCTTGCTCTTCCCCGACCCGGACCCCTTGCCCGAGCCCGACGAGAAGCCCGTCAGAGCCAGCACCACCACGACCAGCACAGCCGCCAATTTCGCATGTCGACGCAGCAAGACAGAAGCCCTTCCCCCGTTGTCCCCGTGGCCCCCATGGACCTGTCAATCGCGACACCCTAACAGCGGGCGTCCGCCGTCACGTGGCGCGGCCCGGGGACCCGGCGTAGCGTCGTGCACCGGAGAGGTATGTCCGGAACATCCGGATCAGGAGGCGGCACATCCGGATCAGGAGGCGGCGATGGTCCGTAACGCCATCGGCTCGATCCTCGCCCTGGCCGGGGCGGCGGCCGCCGTACTGAGCGTCTTCCTCGCCTGGTTCGACGGGCGTCAGGGCCAGGACTACCGCGTCGCCGACCTGTTCAACGGCATCACCTCCACCAGCTCCGCCCTCGCGACCTCCCTGCTGCTGCCCCTCGCCTTCGCCGCCCTGCTCGCCCTGATCGCCCTGGCGCTGCGCTCGCGGCTGCTGACGGCGCTGGCCGGGCTGATCGTCCTCGGCTTCACCGTGCTGTGGATGGTGCGCCAGGGCCAGGCCTCGGGCGGGCTGACCGTCGGCGGGAACGGTTCGGGTCTGGACGTCGGCCTCGCGTACGCCCTCGGCGGCGGGGTGCTGCTCCTCCTCGCCGCGCTGGTGATGAGCGGCCGCCATGTACGGGCCCTCGCACCGCACACCCCGTACACGCCCCCGGCACCGGCCCCGCAGGAGGAGGACTGGGGACCGTACGGCTCGCATCCGTACGACCCGAGGCAGCAGTGGCACGGACAGCACGAGCAGTACAGGCCGTACGGGCAGTCCGACCAGTACAGGCAGTACGACCCGTACGGGCAGCCGTACGGGTACGGCGGGTACGACCCCGCCGCGCAGCCGCCGCAGCCCCCGCACTACGGCCCCTACGAGCCCCCGTACGACCAGCTCCACGACGGCGACACCCAGTCACTGCCGGTGCAGGATCCCCGTAACGACGACCCCCCGCCCCGCTGAGCGCTACCGCG
>NZ_LATD01000452.1 GCF_000981895.1 Streptomyces odonnellii
GTCCGGTACGGCGCCGTCCGCACCCTGCCTCCCGCTCGCACCGCCACCCGGCCGCGTGCCCGTACCAGGCGCGCCCGCGCCCGTACCCCCGTCCGTACCCGAGCCCCCGTCCGACGGCTCTCCCCCTTCACCAGGGCCAAGAGCGGATGCTTCAGAGCGTGGAGAATCGGTGGCCATGAGCCGGATCATAGGACCCTTCGGCCAACTAAGGGGATCCCCGCCTGCGGCGCGATTTACACGATCGTGTCGAGTGAGCCGATCAAAAGCCCCATTTGGGAAGAAAGCGCCGCCAATCATTCATCAAGCAATCAACTTTAGTTGACTTACGCTCAGGTCAAGTACAGGATCGAGACGCTGGGGATGCACCTCTTGGCCGTTTCTCGACGGCACCCGGCTTCGCAGGGCGCTGGGCGCCGCTGCCCCACGGGGGTGGGCAACAGTGCCCGGCGCCAGAGGCCTCAGGGTCATGTGTGCCGGGACGCGGTCGGGGGGAGGAGCGGGGCGGCTCCTCCCCCCGACCGCCTTTCATCGTGCGGGTGTTGGGTCAGTTACGTGCGGGTCGGCCCCAGGCCTCCTCACGTCAGCCTCACCTGCTTCTTCGCCGACGTACTCGACACGAAGTTCCCGTTCCCGGAGTACGACGCGGTGACCGTCGCCGTCCCCTTCACCTTCGGCAGCGTGACCGAGAAGCTGATCACGCCCTTCTTCGCGGCCGTCAGACTCACCTTGGTGGTCGTGGTCGTTCCGCCCGCCTTCGCCGTGACCGTGATCGTGCCGGTCGGATAGTCCGCGGCGCTGTGCCCGCCGACCACGACCTTGACCGTTTCCGACTTCCCGCGCGCCAACGTCGTCTTCGACAGCGTCAGCGAGGTCGTCGTCTTCGCCTTGGCGACCGTGAGCTTCTGCGTCACGACATCGCTGGGCTCGACGAGATCGGTGCCCAGATACCGTACGGACACGGTGTGCGCTCCGACCGGCAGGGACGCGGGGAGCTTGAACGTACCCGCCCCGCTCGCCCCGACCTTCGCGGTCAGCGAACCCGTACCGTACGAGACACTCACCGTGCCGTTCGTCGCCCCGGCCACCGAGAAGACGCCGGACACGGCGTGCCCGTACTCGGCGGACTTCGAGACCAGGGCCATGGCGATCGCGCTGCGGCCCTTCGTCAGTACCAACTGAACCGGCGCCGAGGACGAGACGTCCGCGGTCCCGGTGCCGCCGAAGGCCGCGGTGAAGGTGTGCGTACCGGCCTTGAAGCCGGCCGGGATCCGCAGGGACGCCGCCCCGCCGGAGACCTTGGCCGTACCGAGGACTGTGGTGCCGTCCCGGAAGGTGACCGTACCGCCGTCGGTCACCGCGCCATCCACGGTTCCCGCCGTACCCGCTCCCGTCACCGTCGCCTTCAGCGTGACCGACTGGTTGATCCGCGGCGCGGCCGGGTCGAGGGTGAGCGCGGTCGAGGTGGTCGCCAGAACGGTGACGCCCGCCGTACCCGTGAAGCCGGAGCCCGCGCCCGCCGCGCTGATCACGGCCTTTCCGTACGACTGGTCGGCCGGAAGGACGGCCTGGAACGTCACGGTGCCGTCGCCCGTCGCGACCGCGCTGCCCAGCGCCACCGGGCCGCCTGTCGTGGAGCCACCCGCCGCCGAGCCGAGCGTGAACGCCACGCTCTCGCCGTCGCGGTAGCCGCTCCCGGTGACCGTGACCGTGGCCCCGGGCTCCGGCGTCGCGTCGTTGACGGTCAGCGTGCCCGGCCGGGAGAGCGCCGCGTACTCGGCGCAGACGTCGCCCTGGACACCGACCGCGGGCGCCGCGGGCGCGGGCTCGGCCACCCCGTCGTCCTCGCGGACCGCGATGGTGCCGAAGTCCTGGGCGCCGAGGACCGCGTTGCTGGAGTTGGACACGCCGAGCTTGTACGAGGTGGTGGGCGTCGCCCCGGCGGCGGTGTCGCCGGTCACCGGGATGTCGACCACCTGGCAGGTCTCGCCGGGCGCGAAGGTGACCTTCTGCATGGCGAGTCCGACCTTGCCGGTCGCCGAACCGACCACCGTGGCGTACGCCGTGACCGGGGCGGTGCTCGTACGCGACAGATAGACCGCGGCCTGCACCGCGCCCGGTCCGTTGCCCTCCTCGGTCTTCGTCGACGCGACGTTGACGGTCGGGCGGGCCTGCGGGCTCGCCGTACCGAGGCTCTTGTCGGCGAAGGCCAGGTCGGAGAGGTACACCCCGCCGCTCGCGGTGGCGTCCGCGCCGACCGCGCCGGTGAAGGTGACCTTGGTGATGTGCTTCAGATCGAGCCCGGCCTCGGCCAGGGCCGCCGTCTCCACCGCCACCTGCTGGAGCACGATCTTGCCCAACTGCGTCGCGCCGCTGGCCGGCATCCTGGTCACACCCCAGGTGTTGAGGGCGGAGACCAGGCTGCTCCAGGTGTGCCCGGCGGAGTCGGTGACGCTCAGCGTCATGTCCGTACCGGTGGTGACGCTCTCGTCGGGCGACATGGCGACGGTCATCTCGTCGTACGCCGACACGTTCTGCTGGGCGGACGGCAGGGTCACACCGAGCGCGCCGGTCGTGGCCGTCCAGGTGAGATGCGTCATGACATTGAGCGGGACGTTCGGCGCGAAGGAGGCCGGAGTCCAGTGCGGGAGCTGCTGGTTGGTGAGGGTGCTGCCGGGGTTGGTGCACAGCGGGTACGGCTGGGGAACCGTACGCCCCGACTTGCTCGCGCAGATCGTGGCCGTCGCCGCCGACGTCGTACCGATCAGCGGGCTGGTGGTCTTGAACGCGGTGATGTCACGGCGTGTGGACGACGGCTGCTGTGCCACCGTACGGACGTCCCCCGCGAAGGCGGCCACCGAGGGCGGGGTGAGCTGCGAGCCGTCGAACAGGCCCTGGAACTGGGTCCTGCCGCGCAGGGTCAGCTCGAAGAACCCGGAGATGTAGGCCGCGCCGAGCCGGTACTGCTGCTCGGCGGTCATCCGGAGGTTCTTCCCGGAGGCCAGGGCGGCTGCGCTCGTACCGCACACCGGGTCTGCGGTGTTCGACCAGTCGTCGGAGCCGCCCGGGGAGGGCGGTGTCCACTGCGAGTTGAAGAAGTTGTGGTCCGCGCCCATGACCCAGACGTTGGAGCGCAGCACGTTGTCGGAGAACGCGTCGCGCGAATCCGCGTAGAAGTGCTGTCCCTGCTGGTCGGAGACGTCGCCGTCGCAGTACGGCAGCATCGTGGTGGTGACCACGTCCGGCAGCGTCGTACGGGTGAAGTCGACCGGGGCCAGCGGGAGTACGGACTTGATCTTCCACGGGTCCGGCAGGGCCGCGTTGAGGGCGGCCGCCGAGACGACTCCCTCGCCGCCGCGCGAGTGGCCCATCAGCCCGATCGAGCCGAAGTCCATGGTGCCGACGAGCTGGGACGCGGTGATGGCGGAGCCGGGGTAGGTGGCCTTGCCGGCGGTCAGCGCCTGCTCCAGGGTGACGTCCTGATCCGTCACCGCGTCGTGGTACGAGACGGGCTCGCCGGCGTTGGCCTTCTTCAGCATGGCCAGCGTGTCGAGAACGAGCTGGCCGCGGCTGGCGGCGCCGTTGTCGGGCGAGAGCTGGTTGTCGTTGGCGTTGATCGCGTTCGCGGAGATCGACACGACGGTGACACCGTCGGCGGCGAGGGCCTCGGCGGCAGCGTCGTACCCGGCGAAGCTGGGGATCGGCGCCGTACCGGGCGCACAGGGCCAGCCGCTCGCGCCGCGCAGGGTGGTGAGGTTGTAACAGGAGCTGTGGCGGCCGTGCAGGAAGACCGCCACGGGGTGCGGCTTGCCGTCGGTGGGCAGATAGATACGCCCCTGGAACTCGCCGCGTATACCGCCGATGTCGGCAAGCGGGATGGACTGCGCGCCGAAGTTGTAGTCGGCGATGGTGTACGAACCGGTGCCGATGGTGGTCGGGTCGTCGGGGGTGGTGCCCTCCGGCCCTTCCTCGCCCGCGAGTTCCCTGGCCTCGTTGGCCTCGGTCAGCTTGCGCGCCTTGGCCTGGGCGGAGGGCGAGACGAGGGCGGTGGGTCCGGTGGCGGTGCTGTCGCCACCGCTGGACCACTGCCAGTCGATCTTCTCGGCCTCGGCGACGGAGGAGTCGGTCGTCGCGACGGTGAGGGTACGCCCGTCGGCGGACTCGGCGGCGGGCCCCAGATCCCTACCGTCGGCGACGAGTTCGGGCAGGTCGTCCTTGACGGGGAGGGGGGCGTCGAGCTTGAGGGATACGAGATATCCGCCGGCGGCGCGGGTGACGGTCCAGCCGTCGCCGGAGCGGACGACGGGGGAGTCGCCGGAGGGGGCGGCGAGGGCGGTTGGCGCCACGGAGAGGGAGAGCGCGCTGAGCGCTACCACGGCGGCGAGTGCGGCGAGGGGACGGAGGGGCGTCCGCGGGGGTCTTGAGGCGGGTGTAGAGGCGGGTCTTGATATATCCGCTCTTCGTATGTGCACGGGTGCCTGACCTCACTTTTCGAGCGCGCGGACGACAGCCGTCCACGCAAGGCGCGTCGCGTCGGGGGACGCGAGGCGCTCGACTGATCGAGAGCCGGGCAAACGTTCACATCTGAACTATCTGAATTGGGCAATGAAACCCAGAAGTTTCCCACTTTTGATCTCGGTGTCACGGAAAACGGATTGAACGATGACGTACCGGATATGTCGGCCGAGTGGGCTGACCTGGGGGTTCGCAGAATCCGTAACAAGGGGCCGGAGGGCGTTCCAAGGGTTGGACAGGTAGGGCACGGGGCGGGGG
>NZ_LATD01000453.1 GCF_000981895.1 Streptomyces odonnellii
CCATCCCAAGAGTCCCGCCCCAGAACCCCTCCGAAGCCCCCTGACCAGCCGACACCGGTACCGGCGCGGGCCGCACCCCCGCGACCGCGACCGCCGCGCCACCCGCGCCACTCTCGGCTCACGCCGCTGTCAGCTCCCGGCCCTGCCCCTGACTCCCGCCTCAGTTGAAGGTGTCCGGGTCAGGACCGGTCCGCAGCCCTCGGTCGAGCGAGGCCAGCACATCCATGTCCCCGGCGGACAGCTCGAAGTCGAAGACATCGATGTTCTCGCGGATCCGCGACGGCGTGACGGACTTGGGGATCACGATGTTTCCGAGCTGGAGGTGCCAGCGGAGCACCACCTGCGCGGGCGACTTCTCGTGCCGTGCCGCGACCTCCGTGATCGCCTCCTCCTGAAGGAGCGCGCCCTGCGCCAGCGGGCTCCACGCCTCGGTCGCGATGTCGTGCTGGGCATGGAAGTCCCGAAGCACCGCCTGCTGGAGACCGGGGTGCAGCTCGACCTGGTTGAGGACTGGGACGACGCCTGTCTCGTCGAGCAGGCGTTGGAGATGGGCGGGCTGGAAGTTGGACACACCGATCGCGCGGGCCCGTCCGTCCGCGAGCAGCTTCTCCATCGCGCGCCAGGTGTCGACATAGCGGTCGCGCGCGGGAGTGGGCCAGTGGATGAGATACAGATCCACCCGGTCCAGACCGAGCTTGGCGAGGCTGGTGTCGAACGCGGTGAGGGCCGAGTCGTACCCCTGCTGCCTGTTCCACAGCTTGGTGGTGACGAACAGCTCGTCGCGCGGCACTCCGGACGCGGCGATGGCGCGGCCGACGCCTGCCTCGTTGCCGTACACGGCCGCCGTGTCGATGCTGCGGTAGCCCGCCTCCAGAGCGGTCAGGACGGCGTCGGTGGTCTGCGCGTCGTCGACCTGGAAGACACCGAAGCCGAGCTGGGGGATCTTGACGCCGTTGTTGAGGACGACGTTCGGGACGGAAGTCATGGTGTTCCTGTTCGGTTTCTCGGTTGAGGGGTGGCAGAAGAGGGGGTGTACGAGCGCGGGGTTACACCTTTTCCAACGTAACGAGGTCGCCCCCGGAGCGCTCAGTGACAGGGGGCGTACGGCGCTCCAGCGTGCCCGAGACGACCGCGAGGACGAGCGCGGAACCCGCCAGCGCGGCGCCGACCCAGTTGGGTGCGGTGTATCCGAAGCCGGCGGCGATGACGATGCCGCCGAGCCAGGCGGAGAGCGCGTTGCCGAGGTTGAAGGCCCCGATATTGACGGCGGAGGCCAGGGTGGGCGCGGCGGACGCCTGGTCGAGGACCCGCTTCTGGAGCGGCGGTACGGTCGCGAAACCCAGGGCGCCGATCAGGACGATGGTGACGGCCGCCGCGATCTTGTGGTGAGCGGTGAACGTGAACAGCGCGAGGACCACGGCGAGCGCCCCCAGGGTCACATACAGCAGCGGCATCAGCCGCCGGTCCGCGAACCGTCCGCCGAGGAGATTGCCGCCGACCATGCCGATACCGAAGAGCACCAGCAGCCAGGTGACGGAGGAGTCCGCGAATCCGGCGGTCTCGGTCATCATCGGGGTGATGTAGGTGATCGCGGCGAAGACACCGCCGAAGCCGAGCACGGTCATCGCCATGGCGAGCAGCACCTGGGTGTTGCGGAGGGCCGCCAGTTCATGACGCAGCCGTACCCCCTCCGGCCTGGGCTGTTCGGGCACCAGCCCGGCGATCCCCGCGAGTCCGAGTACCCCGAGTCCGGCGACGACAAGGAAGGTCGCCCGCCAGCCGGCGTTCTGTCCGATGAAGGTGCCGAGCGGTACGCCGACGACATTGGCGACGGTGAGTCCGGTGAACATCATGGCGATGGCACCGGCCTTCTTCTCCGGCGCGACCAGGCCCGCCGCCACGACGGAGCCGATCCCGAAGAACGCGCCATGGGCGAGTGAGGCGACGACCCGTCCGGTGAGCATCACCCCGAAGCTCGGCGCGAGCGCGGAGAGCACATTGCCCGCGACGAACAGTCCCATCAGCAGCATCAGCATCCGCTTGCGCGGGATCCGGGTGCCGAGGGCGGTCATCAGCGGGGCGCCCAGGACGACACCGAGGGCGTAGCCGGTGACCAGCAGCCCGGCGGTGGGGATCGTGACGCCGTACTCGCCGGCCACCTCGGGGAGGAGCCCCATGATCACGAATTCGGTGGTGCCGATCCCGAATGCCCCGATGGCCAGGGCGAGAAGCGCGAGTGGCATGGGTTTCTTGGCCTTCCAAGACGGTTGCACATGCGGCTTACACGCGAGGACAATACTTGCATGCGCCGACTACTTGCAAGCGCGGTATATTGCAGCGATGTCCTACCCTGGGTGGCTCAGGGGCTCCGTACGCCCTCGCCTCGCCCGCAGGAGGAAGCCATGACCGCCACGGACACCGCGCTGACGGGTCTCGCCCAGGGCTGGTGCGCCCTCTCCCTGCTGCACGGGAGGATCGAGGGGCATATCGAGCGCGCGCTCCAGGCCGGGCACGGCCTGAGCGTCCGGGAGTACTCGCTGCTCGATGTCCTCAGCCGTCAGCACGACGGCGAGGGCGGGCATCTCCAGATGAAGCAGGTCGCCGACGCGGTGGTGCTCAGCCAGAGCGCCACGACGCGCCTGGTCACACGGCTGGAGGACCGCGGTCTGCTGACCCGCTATCTCTGTCCCACCGACCGGCGCGGGATCTACACCAATGTCAGCGAGGAGGGGCTGCGGCTGCTCGAACAGGCGCGGCCCACGAATGACGGGGCGCTGCGGGAGGCCCTCGACGAGGCGGCCAAGAATCCCGAACTGGCGCCCCTGGTCAGGACGGTCGAGTCCCTCGACAGCGCTGTCTGATCACCGATCCGCCCGGCGCCCCGCCGTACGCGCGCGCCGTACACGCGCAAGGGGCACACAGCACAGAAGGGCCGGACAGCGAACCTCTTCGGGTCCCTGTCCGGCCCTTCATACGCTTCGTACGCCGTGCGACTGCCGTCCGTACGGCCGTACGGTCAGCTCCGCGCGCCCTTGCCGTAGCGGCGCTCGAAGCGCTCCACCCGGCCCGCGGTGTCCACGACGCGGCCCTTGCCGGTGTAGAAGGGGTGGCTCGCGGAGGAGATCTCGACATCGATGACGGGGTAGGTGTTGCCGTCCTCCCACTCCACCCGCTCCGCCGAGTCCGCGGTGGAACGGGTCAGGAAGGCGGCTCCCGCGGCACGGTCCCGGAAGACGACCTGACGGGATTCGGGGTGAATACGAGGCTTCATACGAAAATCCTTCCTGATGGTGGAATTCGCGTCCATCAAGTGGTACGTCCGTGTAACGCGACGCCCACCGGTGGCATTCCCGCCGGGTACCGGACACCGAAAGAAGGGACACTGGGTGTGGCGGGCCCGTGGCGGCCCCGGCTTGGAACGCGCGCGGAGAGCAGGAAGTGGGCGGCACTCATGGGTGAGTTGATCCTCGTACGGCACGGAGAGACCACCTGGTCCCTCTCCGGGCAGCACACCAGTTACACCGATCTCCCGATGACCGAGCGCGGTGAGAACCAGGCCCGCTCGCTCGTGCCGCTGCTGAGCGAGCGCCGTATCGGTCTGACGCTCGTGAGCCCCATGACCCGCGCCCGGCGCACCGCCGAACTGGCCGGGCTCGGCACCTTCCGGGTCACCCCGGATCTGCGGGAGTGGAACTACGGCGGGTACGAGGGCATCACGACCGCGGAGATCCACCGCACCCGGCCCGACTGGGACCTGTGGACCGACGGCGTCGTGCCCGGTTCCGCCAGCCAGCCCGGGGAGAGCCCCGCGGATGTCGGGCACCGCGCGGACAGTGTCCTCGCCGAGGCCCTGAAGGCGCTCGATTCCAGTGACGAGGACGTCGCCCTCGTCTCGCACGCCCATTTCCTCCGGGTGCTCACGGCGCGCTATCTGGGCCTGGCCCCGGCGGCCGGGGCTCTCTTCCTGCTCGCCACCGGGACCGTCTGCCGGCTGGGCACGGAGCACGGCCGACCGGTGATCACGGCCTGGAACCTGGCGCTCCCCGAGCGGCTCCTGCGTGCCACGGCGCGGGAGAAGGAGCACAAGGAGAACGTCGCCTGACGACGGCGGTAGAGCGAGCGGCGGTACGACGGGACGACGGCGGTACGGCGAGCGGCCGTACGACAGCACCGGCGAGGGAACCGCCGCTCAGAACCGTCCGAGGTCGGTCGAGAACCAGCGCTCGGGACGCATCCGCATCACCACCTGGTCGCGGTGCTCGCGCAGTGCGAACTCGACATAGGAGTCGACCTTGTCGGCCGCGACATAGCGGGCGGACATCTCCTGGACATGGTCGCGAGTGGCGGGCTCGGTGGAGGTCACCGGGCCCTCGACGGAGACGTACCGGACCGTGGGTTCGGCCCGGTCCGCCAGCAGCGAGAACCGGCCGGCCGCCTCGATGAGCCGGCCCTTGCGCGAGGTGCTGCCGGTGATGATCCACAGCTCACCGCCGGGCCGGTACTGGTACCAGATGGGGACGGTGAGCGGAGCCTGCCCGTCCGTCGCGTTCACCGCCAGCGCGCCGATGTGCGGCTCGGCCAGGAACTGTTCGCGCTCTTCTCGGGTCAGTGCCACCGAATCTCCTCCGTCTGTGCTGTACATGCGCCGGTACGCGCCGACCGCCCCGGGATACGGGCGGCGGCCCCCTCAGCATGGGCAGCCGCGCCGTCCGGGTGGCGGCGACGCGCCGCCGTACGGAGGAAAAACGGAGGGCGCCGGTCCGGTGGAAGGGAATTCCACCGGACCGGCGCCCTGTCGTCCCGGCCTTCTCAGGCCTCCTGGGACGCCGTACTACGACGCGTTACGAGGGAAGGATGTTCTCCGCCTGGGGGCCCTTCTGGCCCTGGGTGACGTCGAACGTGACCTTCTGGCCCTCCTGGAGCTCACGGAAGCCGGACGTCGCGATGTTCGAGTAGTGCGCGAACACGTCGGGGCCACCGCCGTCCTGCGCGATAAAGCCGAAGCCCTTTTCCGAGTTGAACCACTTCACTGTGCCACTGGCCATTGCTCAGTCTCCGTTTCAAGGGACGCGTGATTCCCGCGGGGTGCGGGAACCGGAGGTGATCGCCCTGGTCCGCAGAGACGCTGAACAGCACAAACGCCCGTGACGGCACGTCACGGGCGAGCGGTACTTCGGAACCACGACAGCTGATCAAGACGCTACAGGGCTCGAAGCGATACAGCCACAGAAACGACCAACTCTTGCGCCCGTGGCGTGTATCGGACCGCGATCGGCCCAACCCGCTCAGCGATCGCTCCAAACCGGTCAGCCGGTTCCATCCGACGATCAGCCCCACCAGTTTTGCAGATCCTGCACTTTTGCATACCCTGCAATATGTGACGGACGACAGTGCGGTGCCGGGACTCCGTGAGCGGAAGAAGCGTGCCACCCGGGCGGCCCTGGCGGAGGCCGCGGTGCGGCTGGCCGCCGAGCACGGAGCCGAGAATGTGACGGTCGAGGCGATCAGCGAGGCCGCCGGGGTCTCGCCGCGTACGTTCTTCAACTACTTCGACAGCCACGACGACGCGTTCGTCATGATCGACCGCGACGCCGGGGAGCGGGTGCGACGGGCGGTACGGGAAGCACCGGCCGGGCTGCCGCCGCTCGACGCGGTACGCGAGGCGCTCGCCACCGAACTCGTCGATGTGGCCGAGCGGCAGGAGATCTGGACCCTGCGGGCCAAGGTGCTCCAGCGCTCGCCGCAACTCCTGGTCCGGGGCCTGGGTGCGCACATGGCCGAGGAAATCGAAATGGCCGAGACCATCGCCGTACGGATCGGCTCCCGCGCCCCGCAGGAGAAGCCACCGGCCACGGCCCGGAGCTGTGAGCCCCGCCCGGGCGCCCCGGGGCACGACCTCTACTCACGGCTGCTCGCCGCCGTCGCCGGCACCGCCGCCCGGGTGGCCATCGAGCACTGGTGCGCGCAGGGCCCCGGGGCCGACTTCCCCGAGGTGCTGCGGAGCGTCTTCGCCCATCTCGCGGCGGGCCTCCCGGAGCCCCCTGCCGCCACCGGCCTCCCGGAGCCGCCTCCGGCCGGCTGACGCTCCCCCGCCCCCACCGACTTCCGTTTCCCCGTACGTATCCCGAAGAAGGACACCTTGAGTGCAATAGACGCGCCGGAACAAGCGCCGACCTCCATGTCCAACCGACAGATCCTGCAGGCCATGTCCGGTCTGATGGCCGGAATGTTCGTCGCCATCCTGGCCGGTACGGTGGTGGCGAACGCGCTGCCCCGGATCATCACCGATCTGCGGGGCAGCCAGTCCTCGTACACCTGGGTCGTCACCTCCGAGCTGCTCGCCATGACGGCGACCGTGCCGCTGTGGGGCAAGCTCTCCGACCTCTACAACAAGAAGCTGCTGCTCCAGTTCTCGCTCGCCATGTTCGTGGTCGGGTCGCTGCTCGCCGGCTTCTCGCAGGGCGTCGGGCTGCTGATCTTCAGCCGGGTCGTCCAGGGCATCGGCGCGGGCGGTCTGACCGCTCTCGCGCAGGTGGTCATGGCGGCGGTCATCCCGCCCCGGCGCCTCGGCAGATACGCGGGGATCTTCGGCGCGGTCTTCGCCATCGGTACGGTCGCGGGGCCGCTGGTCGGCGGTGTGCTGGTGGACACCTCGTGGCTGGGCTGGCGCTGGTGCTTCTTCATCGGGGTGCCCTTCGCGCTGGCCGCGATCCTGATCCTGCAGCGCACCCTGCGGCTGCCCACGGTGCGCCGTGAGGTGAAGATCGACTATCTCGGCGCGTTCCTGATCGTCGCGGGTGTCTGCGCGCTGCTGATCTGGACCTCGCTGGCGGGCAACGAGTTCGACTGGGCGTCCTGGCAGACGGCCGCGCTGACCGGTACGGGTGTGGTGCTGCTGGTGGCCGCGGTCCTCGTGGAGGGCCGGGTGCCCGAGCCGATCATTCCGCTGGGCATCTTCCGCAACCGCACGGTCTCCCTGACCACCACGGCCAGCCTGCTGGTCGGTGTGGCGATGTTCGGCGGCACCGTCTTCCTCTCGCAGTACTTCCAGATCTCGCTGGGCAAGTCCCCCACCATCGCGGGGCTGATGAGCCTGCCGATGATCCTCGGTCTGCTGGTGTCCTCCACCGTCGCGGGCCAGATCATCAGCGCCACCGGCAAGTGGAAGATCCATCTGATCGCGGGCGCCGTGATCATGACGGGCGGTCTGGCGCTGCTGGCGACCATCGACGCCGACACGGGCTTCGGCCTGCTCAGCGTCTATATGGCGGTGCTCGGCATCGGTGTCGGCATGCTGATGCAGAATCTGGTCCTCGCGGCGCAGAACGATGTGCCCGCGGCCGAACTGGGCGCGGCCACCTCGGTCCTGTCGTTCTTCCGCAGCATGGGCGGAACGATCGGTACGAGCGTGCTCGGCGCGATCCTCGCCAACCGGGTGACGGCCGAGATGACCAAGAGCCTGGGCGGCGCGGGCGCGGCGGCGTCCGGCGGCTCGGGTGAGAGCGCCGTACCGGACATCTCCACGCTGCCCGCGCCGATGCGGGAGATCGTGCAGCACGCGTACGGTGTGGCGACGGCGGAACTCTTCCTGGTCGCGGCCCCGTTCGCGGCTCTGGCGCTGATCGCGGTGCTCTTCATCAAGGAGAAGCCGCTGAAGACGACCAGCGGGCTGGAGCGGCTCGCGGAGGAGAGCAAGCAGGGGCCGTCCGGCGGCAGCACCGATGCCGGCGCCGACACCGACGCTGACGCCCCGGCGGTTCCGCCCGCCCCGGTGGGCTGACCCGGCGGCTCTCCGGCTCCTGTCCGGCGGGTCATGGCATCAGGCCCCGGTCGCTCCCTCACGGGTGCGGCCGGGGCCTTTTCCGTTCGGCTCAGTGGTCGTCCCAGTGGCCCTCGTGCTCGGCGTGCCGGTGTCCGTCGTGCACATAGTCGACATGGTCGTCGTGGGGCACCGCCACATGCCCGCATCCTTCACCGTGCTCGTGTGCGTGGCCGCCGTGCGGAATGTGGCTGCCGGGCTCGCACTCATCCACATGGTCCTCGTGCATATGGTGGATATGGCCGTCATGTACGTAGTCCACATGGTCGTTGTGCGGGACGGCCACATGGCCGCAGCCGCCGCCGTGCTGGTGGGTGTGGTTGGGGTGGGGAGCGTGTGCAGTCGTCATGGCTCTCTCCGGTCGTCCTTCGGAGCCGGCGCGGCCCGTCCGGTCCACGGGCGCCCGCCGGGCTGATGTCGCCACCCCAACGAGCCGTGGGACAACCGCGTCACCGTCGATGCTGCATTCGAGTGCGTCCCGGGGAACGCCGAAGGGGCGACGGGCTCCGGGCCCGTCGCCCCTTCAGCTCACTCGTTCCGTGTACCGGCCGGCCCGTGACGATGCCGGACCGGACGCGGTGTCAGACGCCGTACGGGCGCATCGCGGGCGCCACGGCGGCGCTGCCCCGGCCGTGCAGCACCAGCGCGCGGGCCAGGAAGCCCAGCGCCGCGGTGCAGAGCAGGGTCCGTACGATATTGGTCGACTCCCAGGTGCCCTTGAACTTCTCGACGATGGAGAAGTCCGTGACCTTGGCAGGGTCCCCTACGGCGGCCAGGTCGTTGTTGAGCGGGATGTTGACGCTGAAGGTGATCATCAGGGCCATCAGGTAGAACACGGCCGCGGCGCCGATCCACAGCGCGGTGCCCCGCCGGCCCCGCCGGTGCTCCAGGAACGCGGCGATCGCGGCGGCCAGCAGCGCGCCGATGAAGGCCATGCCGAAGAGACCGTTGCCGTCGATCAGGGCGTTGAAGTTCTGCATCGCCTCGACGTAGGTGCGGTCGTCCGTCTGGGCCAGGCCCGGCATGACGGAGATGTCGTACGCGAAGAAGAGACCGGCCATGAGCCCCGTGGTGATGGTGGCGATCATCAGCAGCGGCCCGACCGCTTTGCTCTGGCGTACGGGCGCCGCGGCGGGGGCCTGCGGCGGGTACGCGGCG
>NZ_LATD01000454.1 GCF_000981895.1 Streptomyces odonnellii
CCTCTGGATACGGACCCCCACCCCGACCACCAGTGCCGGGCGGGGCACTAGCCTCACCCCATGCCACCGGCCAAAAAGCGCGCCCGCACCTATGACTCCACCAAGATCCGGGCTGCCGTGCTCACGCAGTTCGGACAGGTCCACGCGGCCGTCAGTGGCCTTGCACCCGGACAACTCGCCCTGCCCACCTCCCTCGGCGACTGGACCGTGCGGGAGTTGGCTGTCCACCTCGCCCTCGCCGTCGAGGCCGTCAGCCGGACCATCGAGCAGTCCACCACTTCAGGCCCCCCGCCCACCCCTCTGGTCACCCTGCAAGCCTGGCCCTTCGCCACGGCCGCTTTTGCCGGAGACGTCGACCAGGACGTCAAGGCGCTCGCCGCCTCCACTCCCCCCGACGAATTGTTCGAGCGCACCGCGCAGCGCATTTCCGCCCTGCTCCCCGACGCCCCGGACGATCTGCTGCTCGCGACCCGGCTCGGCACCATGCGGCTCGGCGACTTCCTGGTCACCCGGACCATCGAACTCATCGTCCACACCGACGACCTCAACCGGGCCGTCGCCGGGCTCGGCATCCCGTACGACCGGCAGGCGCTCGCCGCCTGCACCCGGATGCTCGCCGACGCCCTCGCCGTGAAGGCGCCCGGCGCGTCGACGGAGGTGCGGATCCCGCCGTACGCCGTGGTCCAGTGCGTGGCGGGTCCCCGGCACACCCGTGGCACCCCGCCCAATGTCGTGGAGACCGACCCCCTGACCTGGGTACGGCTGGCCTCCGGCCGCACGACCTGGCGCGAGGCGATCGACGGGGCGCTCGTCAGCGCGAGCGGGGAGCGCGCGGATCTGGGTGATCTCCTTCCGCTCATGGGGTGACGCCGACGTAGACCCGTGGGGGCGACGGAACCGTACGAGACGGCTCCCCGTCCCACCGGTATGCAGAAGCAGAGGATCACCAACGTCACTGCGGTCACCGCGTTCACTACCGTCGCACTGTTCACTCTGGCCGCCTGCGGCACCGAATCCGGCAGCGGCTCCTCAAGCGACTCCGGCCCCGGCTCCGGTTCGAGTTCCGGCTCCGGATCCGGCTCCGTACAGACCGACGTCCCGCTCACCGGTGTCCACTGGAGCGTCGACAGCCTCACCGTCGGCGGCAAGAAGACCGCGGCGCCCGCCGGGGCCAGCGTGGAGATCGACACCAAGGGCCGGGCCAGCGCCCGTACCGGCTGCAACACCATCGGCGCGGACGTCACCATCGACGGCGACACGATCACCGTGGGCCAGAAGGAGTCGACCCTCATCGGGTGTGCCGAGGAACTCCAGGCCTTCGAGAAGGCATTGAGCGACGCCTTCTCGGGCACCCTGAAAGCCCAGGTCAAGGAGAAGCGCCTCACCCTCACCACCCCCGAGGGCGATGCGATCATCCTCACCTCCGAGCCGGCCGCGCCCCTCGCGGGCACGCGGTGGACCGTCAACGCGCTCACTCAAGGCGCCGTCGCGAGCTCGCTCCCGCCGGGCACCGAAGGCAAGGCGCATTTCACGTTCGGTAAGGACGGCACCGTCGAGGGCAGCTTCGGATGCAACACCTTCCGCGGCACGGCGAAGATCACAGGAACGGGATCCGGCTCCACCGCCGAAACCATCACCTTCGGTCGCCTCTCCTCCACCCGCAAGCTCTGCCCAGGGCCCGAAATGACCCTGGAACGCCAGATTCAGAAGGTGCTGGAGGGCGAGGTCACATATGAGCTGCGCCACCGTGCACTGACCGTCAAGAAGCCCGATGCCCCGGCCAATGGCACAGGCCTGGCCGCTGTGGCAGCCGCTACTGGCAAGTAGTCGGGCGTTTTCGGACGTTTTCCGACGGGTGATCGCGGAGCCGGCCCGCATCCCCCAGCCATCCCCAATTCGGACCAGTGGTCGATCTCGCCTACACTCGGTGGCGTGCCTCGTGGTGATGGACGACTCAGCCACGACCTGCTCCCCGGAGAGAAGGGCCCCCAGGACGCTTGTGGCGTCTTCGGAGTCTGGGCCCCGGGCGAAGAGGTCGCCAAGCTCACCTATTTCGGACTGTATGCCCTGCAGCACCGCGGACAGGAATCCGCGGGCATCGCAGTGAGCAACGGTTCCCAGATCCTCGTTTTCAAGGACATGGGCCTGGTCTCCCAGGTCTTCGACGAGACCTCGCTCAGCTCCCTCCAGGGGCATATCGCGGTGGGTCACGCCCGCTACTCCACCACCGGAGCCTCGGTGTGGGAGAACGCCCAGCCAACTTTCCGGGCCACCGCCCATGGCTCGATCGCGCTCGGTCACAACGGCAATCTGGTCAACACCGCCCAGCTCGCCGAGATGGTCGCCGATCTGCCCAAGGAGAACGGGCGGTCGACGCGTGTCGCCGCCACCAACGACACCGACCTGGTCACGGCCCTGCTGGCCACCCAGACGGATGACGACGGCAAGCCCCTCACGGTCGAGGACGCCGCCGCCCGGGTCCTTCCGGAAGTCCGCGGTGCCTTCTCGTTCGTCTTCATGGACGAGCACACCCTTTACGCCGCCCGTGACCCGCAGGGCATCCGCCCGCTGGTCCTCGGCCGTCTCGAGCGCGGCTGGGTGGTCGCCTCCGAGGGCGCCGCCCTCGACATCTGCGGCGCCGCCTTCGTCCGTGAGATCGAGCCGGGCGAGCTGATCGCCATCGACGAGAACGGTCTCCGTACCCAGCGATTCGCGGAAGCGAAGCCCAAGGGCTGTGTTTTCGAGTACGTCTATCTGGCCCGTCCCGATACGGACATCGCCGGGCGGAACGTCTATCTGTCCCGGGTGGAAATGGGCCGGAAACTGGCCGAGGAAGCACCCGTCGAGGCCGATCTCGTCATAGCGACTCCCGAGTCGGGCACCCCCGCGGCCATCGGTTACGCGGAGGCGAGCGGCATTCCGTACGGCTCGGGTCTCGTCAAGAACGCCTATGTCGGCCGGACCTTCATCCAGCCGTCCCAGACCATCCGCCAGCTCGGTATCCGGCTCAAGCTGAATCCGCTGCGGGAGGTCATCCGCGGCAAGCGGCTGGTCGTCGTCGACGACTCGATCGTCCGCGGCAACACCCAGCGCGCCCTGGTCAAGATGCTCCGCGAGGCGGGCGCCGCCGAGGTCCACATCCGGATCTCGTCCCCGCCGGTGAAGTGGCCCTGCTTCTTCGGTATCGACTTCCCGACCCGTGCGGAACTGATAGCGAACGGGATGAAGGTCGAGGAGATCGGCGTCTCCATCGGGGCCGACTCGCTCGCGTACATCTCGCTCGACGGGATGATCGAGGCGACCACGATCGCCAAGCCGAATCTCTGCCGCGCCTGCTTCGACGGCGAGTACCCGATGGACCTTCCCGATCCCGAGCTGCTCGGCAAGCGGCTCCTGGAGAGCGAGCTGTCGGCGGGACCGGCCACCACCGCGGCCACGGACGCGCTGCGCCGCCCGTAACACCGCCGCACCGCCATCACGCCGACGACCGGGCGGCGATCCCCGTACACATCTGAGCCCGTACGCCCGCCCGCGAACCTTTGCAGATCAAACGCCGACCACCGCTGACCGACCACCACCGCCGACCGACCGCCGACAGGACGACAGGAAAGTATCCAGCCATGTCCGAGACGTCCGAGACGACCACCGGTGCCAGCTACGCCGCCGCGGGCGTCGACATCGAAGCCGGTGACCGCGCGGTCGAGCTGATGAAGGAGTGGGTCAGGAAGACCCGGCGCCCCGAGGTCCTCGGCGGCCTCGGCGGCTTCGCCGGCCTCTTCGACGCCTCCGCGCTCAAGCGCTACGAACGCCCTCTCCTCGCCTCCGCCACCGACGGCGTCGGCACGAAGGTCGACCTCGCCCGCCGGATGGGCGTGTACGACACGATCGGCCACGACCTGGTCGGCATGGTCGTCGACGATCTGGTCGTCTGCGGCGCCGAGCCGCTCTTCATGACCGACTACATCTGTGTCGGCAAGGTCCACCCCGAGCGGGTCGCCGCCATCGTCAAGGGCATCGCCGAAGGCTGTGTGCTGGCGGGCTGCGCCCTGGTCGGCGGCGAGACCGCCGAGCACCCCGGACTGCTCGGCGAGGACGACTTCGATGTCGCCGGAGCCGGTACGGGCGTGGTCGAGGCGGACCGGCTGCTGGGCGCGGATCGTATCCGTACGGGTGACACGGTGATCGCCATGGCATCCTCCGGTCTTCACTCGAACGGGTACTCACTGGTCCGTCATGTGCTCTTCGAGCGGGCCGACTGGGCGCTGGACCGGCAGATCGAGGAGTTCGGCAGGACCCTGGGCGAGGAGCTGCTGGAGCCCACCAAGATCTACTCGCTGGACTGTCTGGCGCTCACCAGGACGACCGAGGTGCACGCGTTCAGTCACATCACCGGTGGCGGTCTGGCCGCCAATCTCGCCCGGGTGATCCCGGACGGGCTGTACGCCACGGTGGACCGTTCGACCTGGACGCCGGGACCGGTCTTCGACCTGGTCGGGAACGTCGGCCGGGTGGAGCGCCTGGAACTGGAGAAGACGCTGAACATGGGGGTCGGCATGATCGCCGTCGTCCCGGCGGAGTCGGCCGACGCCGCGCTCACCACCCTCGCCGACCGCGGGGTGGACGCCTGGGTCGCCGGCGAGATCACGGAGCGCGGCGAGCACAGCACGGGCGCGGCACTGACCGGCGACTACCGGAGCTGACCTGGACAGTTACCGACCGACCGACTCGGCGACCGGGCGACCGGCCGTGCTCATCGCGACCGAACGTGCTCACCGGTGGCAGCAGCCACAGCGCGCCGACGAAGGGCCACGAGACGCTTACGGACAGCCACGGTCACGGGCAGCACAGAACCCGGTCCAGGACCAAGGCCCCGGACCGGGCCACTGAGGTACTGCTCTGGGTATACGGACGTCAAGCGCCGCGGCGCTGCGCCGAGGGCCCGGACTCGTCGTCCTCGTCCTCGTCGTCGTTGTACAGATCCGCGTACTGTGCGTACGGGTCGTCTTCCTCGTCGTCGTCCTCGAACGGCTCGCCGTTCGGCGGCTGACTCGAGGTCGACGCGCCCAGCTCGTTGGCCAGACGCGACAGGTCAGTCCCGCCGCTGTTGTACTTCAGCTGGCGGGCGACCTTCGTCTGCTTGGCCTTGGCCCGGCCGCGCCCCATGGCTCGACCCCCTCGGTGACGGGGCTCGACGGCCCCAGAGTCTTGACACGCGTTCATGAATCAGAACGAGCTCTCCGCGGAGAGACCCGTCCGTAGGGCTTCAACGGTACCTGCTTCCGCGGCCATACGGTACGCCGCCCGCATGACGCGCCTCGGCGCGGGACCAGCGAGGCGCCCCGTCCTCCCTGGTCAGCCCCGATTTTAACCTCTTCTGGAGGGGCGACCCGCCGACCGGCGTGAGTCTCGTCTCCCGGGCTGCCCGCCGCCCCTCCCGAGCGGTCAGCGGCGGCGCGCCTCCGCCATCCGGTGCTCGGCGATCCGGTCGGCCGCGGCAGCCGGCGGAATGCCGTCTTCCTTTGCGCGTGCGAAGATCGAAAGCGTCGTGTCGAAGATCTTCGCGGCCTTGGCGCGGCACCGCTCGAAGTCAAAGCCGTGCAGCTCGTCGGCGACCTGGATCACGCCGCCGGCATTCACCACGTAGTCCGGCGCGTACAGGATCCCGCGGTCGGCGAGATCCTTCTCGACACCGGGGTGGGCGAGCTGGTTGTTGGCGGCCCCGCAGACCACGGACGCGGTGAGAACGGGGACCGAGTCGTCGTTCAGGGCGCCGCCGAGCGCGCAGGGGGCGTAGATGTCCAGCCCTTCGGTACGGATCAGGGCGTCGGTGTCGGCGACCGCTGCGACCTGCGGATGCCGGTCGATGATCCGTCGTACGGACTCTTCCCGTACATCCGTGATCACGACCTGCGCGCCCTCCTCCATGAGGTGGTCGACCAGGTGGTGCCCGACCTTTCCGACGCCCGCGATCCCGACCGTACGATCGCGCAGCGACGGGTCGCCCCAGAGGTGCTGGGCGCTGGCCCGCATGCCCTGGAAGACGCCGAACGCGGTCAGCACCGACGAGTCGCCCGCCCCGCCGTGCTCGGGGGAGCGGCCGGTCGTCCACTCACAGGTCCGCGCCACCACATCCATGTCCTCGACGTACGTGCCGACATCGCAGGCCGTGACGTACCGGCCGCCCAGCGACGCAACGAACCGGCCATATGCGAGCAGCAGTTCCTCGCTCTTGATCTGCTCCGGGTCGCCGATGATCACGGCCTTGCCGCCGCCGTGGTCGAGACCGGCCAGCGCGTTCTTGTACGACATGCCCCGGGCGAGGTTCAGCGCGTCGGCGACGGCCTCGTCCTCGGACGCGTACGGATAGAAGCGGGTGCCGCCGAGGGCCGGGCCCAGGGCGGTGGAGTGGATGGCGATGACGGCCTTGAGGCCGCTGGCACGGTCCTGGCAGAGCATGACTTGCTCATGGCCCCCCTGTTCCGAGCGGAAGAGGGTGTGCAGGACGCCGTCGGTCAGATCGGTCACGGTGGTGACTCCCAAGTACGAAGCGGCGGAGGGAAGTCCCTCCTGTGGGTGGGGAGGGACCGGCTGGGCAACCAAGAGGGTAAGTCCTGCGGGGGCGCAGTTCAGCCGCAGTGCCCAGGATCACCCCCTGGAGGAGTACAGGCGTGGGACGATGCGCGGCATGCCTGCGGTGTCTTCCGTCCTCGTTCCGTACGCGTCCTACCTGCGGGTCTATGAGCCGCTGGCAGCCTTTCCCGAGCCCGAGAGGGACCATTGGACGCGCTACGCCAGACGGGACCGTACACCCACCGCTCAGGACGAACTCCGGCGCTCCCTGGCCGACTTGCTGCCCACCCCGCCGGTCGCTGTGCCGGTCCACGAGAGCGGGGACGCGTTCGTGGCCGTGGTGGACGGGGTGGTGTGCGTCTGCCCGTGGCGCACCCGGCTGCGCGGCTGGCTGGCGCTGGAGGAGCTGACGGAGTCGCTGCCGACGCCGCTGCTGGACGCGGTGCTGCCGCCGGTGGTGCGCGGGCAGGCCGTCGCGGACTACGAGCGCTGGCGGGACCGGAATCCGGACGCGCGGCCGTGGATCAGGACGGCGGTCTGGCAGGTGCCGGTGGGCTGGTTCGCGCTGTTTTCGGACGATGAACGGGAGTACGAGACGGGGGGACCGAGCGGTCTGGGAGCGCCGGTGCTGCGGTACCGGACACCCATGGTGCAGGCGCGCCGGCGGGTGGCCCGGGCGCTGAAGACCCTGCGGGACACGGTGGACGACGGGCCGCTGATCGCCGCGCTGGTGGATGTGGGGCGATGGCTGGAAGAGTTCCATCCGCGGTCGCTGGTCGAACTGGACTACGGCGGACTGGTGCACGCCCTGTCCGGGGAGCAGCTCGCCGGGGACCGCTCGGCCGCCGATGTGGCGGCGGGGATCGCGGCGCTGCGGAACGGGGACGGCGAGGGCGCGGGGGTGGCGTACGGTCGGCTCACGGAGCGCTGGAGGGCGGTACGGGAGCGGTTGTTCGCGAACTGACCGGGCGCTCTGCCCGTTTCGGGCGCGCGTGGCAGGAACGGGCAGTCGAACGGGCACGGGCGGGCTCGGATCGGGCTTGAGCGGTGGTCGGGCCCAGGCCCTGGGGCAGCGGTACCGATCCGGAACATTGCCGATAAGCGTGACGGACCGCACTAACGGGGCTCTTGCGCCCATCACCCCTCCTCGTGTCAAAATAGGACAAGGAGTCCGGGGAGGGTTCCTTCCGCCCAAGTGTGGGCGGATTGCTCAGCATTGCATGTTCTACGGGGGGTCCGGTGACTCCTGATCGCTCTGTGACTGATCGTATCTGTGACGTGACTGTCCGCTATGGCATGGTCCATCGGCTTCCGCCGCTGATGAACACCTCAGAGGGCAATTCCATCGGTTTGGCCGACGTGGCTGGACGGATGGTGTAGTTGTAGTGCCGAGGACAAGCCGTTCGTCCTATAACCGACTCGGCCCGCGTCCGCCATTTCGGGCAACGCGGGTCAAGGTGCAGAATTTAGAGGAAAGAACCGAGATGGTTCGGTTCTCCCGAGGAGGCCGCTCATGACCGCTCGCACCCCTGATGCCGAGCCGCTGCTGACCCCGGCTGAGGTTGCCACGATGTTCCGCGTGGACCCGAAGACGGTCACTCGCTGGGCAAAAGCCGGCAAGCTCACGTCCATCCGCACGCTCGGTGGACATCGCCGGTATCGCGAGGCAGAGGTCCGCGCACTGCTTGCGGGTATTCCGCAGCAGCGCAGCGAGGCCTGACGCCCTTTTTTTGAAGGCTCAGCAAGGCAAAGCTAGGCGCAACACAGCGAAACCAGGCACAACAGGGCACAAATTGCAGGGTACTGCCGGGTCCCCCATATCCGGTCGTCCCGACCCATAGCTCCATACGACGGGCACCTGCCCCAACAGGTCCCATGCCCTAGCAACACGGGTAAGTCGTCGATCGCGCTGGACTCCGCCGGGTCCAGCGCGATCTTTTTTGTGCGCCGACGGGCGCCCCGGAGGCGGGGGTTCCGCCCCGTTCGGGCGCTGTGTGAACGGTGGGGCGGGAGTTTCCGGAGAGATTCCACGGTAAGTGCAATTGCACATATTAAATTGGTGGATTGTAGGCAGGGTGTAAGCACTGCCCTTCGTGAAAATTGTTCCGTGATGCCCGTCACACCGCATACCCCTTGCCTGGGGCGCTCGTCTCCGCCGGTGGACCGGCGCGCACTCCCGTGTCAGGGCGTGGACGGGGCCAGATCGTCAGGTAACTCGTCGTCGAGAAAACCGCCGACGAACCCGTCCAGCCCGTCGTCGCCCGCCAGGGACTCCATGGCGAGCCGCTGGAGACGATGGCAGATCGGGCAGTAGCCCGTACGGTGCGGACGGCCCGAGGCGGCCGCCAGATGGGCGCGCAGCAGCGCGCTGGTCCTGTGCCTTGCTGTCGATGACATCCCGCACACCACCCCCGGTGCGGGCCCCGGGCTGGAACGAACAAAGGGCCCTGATGACTGGGTACCCCCGGCCGGTGACCCCGTCAAGACACGCAGGGCGGGGCCCCGTGGATTTGGGTGCGCCATTACCGCGCCCATACCGCCGCGTCGCCGGCGCTTGCCCCAACCGATGAAGTCGGCCGGGCGCCGGGTGCGGGGCAACCGCGGGCGGCCTCCTGGGGCCGACGGGCCGGGGTCCGGGAGCCGCGGACCGGGCACGTGGGAGGGGGCCGCGCTGTTTTGGTGTGGGCGGTCGCGCGGCGGTCCTGACGGGATTTGCTGTGTCTGATTGCGGCTCCGCCGCGGGCGCGGCCTCCTGGGGCGGCGGGGGCCAGGCACACGAAGAGGCCCGCACCGATTCGGTACGGGCCTTTCAACACTGCGGTCCTGACGGGATTTGAACCCGCGGCCTCCACCTTGACAGGGTGGCGAGCACTCCAAACTGCTCCACAGGACCAGGTTGCGCCGCCTTGTTTCCTCGGCTGCGGAACGAGACTCTACAGCAGCTCGGAGGGTGCGGTCGAACTGACGGATCGCGACAACCCCGTCACCGGCGCCGTCACGGCGCCGCCGCGTCGATCGCCTTCATGATGCGCTTGTCCGAGACCGGCTGCGCCGTACCCAGCGCGTGCGCGAAATAGCTCACCCGCAGCTCCTCGATCAGCCAGCGGATGTCCAGGACCTGCTGCGGCACCGGCCGTCCCTTGGGGAGCTGTTCGAGCAGCCAGGCGTACTCGTCCTGCATCTCATGGACCTTCTCCATGCGTGTGGTGTCGCGCTGGACGGCTGTCGGCATCTGCTGGAGCCTGCGGTCCACCGCGACGAGATACCGCATCAGGTCCGGCAGTCTGCGCAGTCCGGTACGGGTCACGAAACCGGCCGGTACGAGCGCCGCGAGCTGGTCCCTGACGTCCTGGACGTTGTTGATCAGGGTCAGGCTGGTCGTGGCCTTCAGGCGGCGCTCACAGGCCTGCCAGGCGGCGAGTATCTGCTGGACCTGGCCGATGGTCCGTACGGTCGCGTCGACCAGATCGGCGCGCACCTTGTCGTACAGCTTCCGGAACGATTCCTCGTCCCACGCGGGACCGCCGTGGTCCGCGATCAGCTTGTCCGCCGCCGCCATGGCGCAGTCGTCGAACAGCGCCTGGACCGAGCCGTGCGGATTGCGGGACAGCGCGAGCTTCTGCTGGTTGGTGAGCCGGTCCGAGGCGAACTTCGCCGGGTTCACCGGGATGTTCAGCAGGATCAGCCGGCGCGTGCCCGCCCACATCGCCTGCTGCTGCTCCGCCTCCGTGTCGAAGAGCCGTACGGCCACGGTCGCGCCCTGGTCGACCAGGGCCGGGTACGCCTTGACGGGCTGGCCGGCCCGCCGGGTCTCGAAGATCCGGGTGAGCGTGCCGATCGTCCAGTCCGTCAGTCCCGTACGTTCGATCGCCTCCCCGCCCGAGCGCACCGCGGTGGCCGCGGCGGCCTGGGAGAGGGCCTGGCGGGCCTTGGGCCGCAGCCGGAGCCGGAGCGCCTCCAGATCCTTGTCCTCGGCGATCTTGCGGCGCCGCTCGTCGACGATCCGGAAGGTGATCTTCAGGTGGTCGGGCACCCGCGACAGATCGAAGTCGTCGCCGGAGACCGGGACCCCCACCATCCGCTGGAGTTCCCGGGCGAGTGTCACCGGAAGCGGCTCCTGGAGCGGTACGGCACGTTCCAGGAAAGCCTTCGCGTAGTTCGGCGCGGGCACGTAGTGGCGGCGGACCGGCTTGGGCAGGGAGCGGATCAGCTCCATCACCACCTCCTCGCGCAGGCCCGGAATCTGCCAGTCGAAGCCCTCCGAGGTGACCTGGTTGAGCACCTGGAGCGGTACGTGGACGGTCACGCCGTCCGCGTCGGCGCCCGGCTCGAACTGGTACGTCACCCGGAATGTGAGCGGACCCTGCCGCCAGGTGTCCGGATAGTCGTCCTTGGTGACCGAGCCCGCCTTCTCGTTGATCAGCATCGACCGTTCGAAGTCGAGCAGCTCGGGCTCGTCGCGGCGCTTCTTCTTCCACCAGGAGTCGAAGTGCGCGCCGGAGACCACGTCCTCGGGCACCCGCCGGTCGTAGAAGTCGTAGAGCGTCTCGTCGTCCACGAGGATGTCGCGGCGGCGCGCGCGGTGCTCCAGCTCCTCGACCTCGCCGAGGAGTTTGCGATTGTCATGGAAGAACTGGTGGTGGGTACGCCAGTCGCCCTCGACCAGGGCATGGCGGATGAACAGCTCCCGCGAGGCCTCCGCGTCGATTCGGCCGAAATTCACCTTGCGCTGGGCCACGATCGGTACGCCGTACAGCGTCACCTTCTCGTACGCCATCACCGCCGCCGCGTCCTTCTCCCAGTGCGGCTCGCTGTATGTGCGCTTCAGCAAATGGCCGGCGAGGGGTTCGATCCACTCCGGCTCGATCTTCGCGTTGACGCGCGCCCAGAGCCGGGAGGTCTCCACCAGTTCGGCGGACATGATGAAGCGCGGCGGCTTCTTGAAGAGCGAGGAGCCGGGGAAGACCGCGAACTTGGCGCTGCGCGCGCCGAGGTACTCGTTCTTCGCCGTGTTTCTCCCGCTCCCGCCCTCCCCTCCGGCGTCCTTCACGTCCTTCATCCCGATGTGGGACAGCAGCCCGGCCAGCAGCGAGACATGGACGGCCTGGTCGGCGGCGTCCTCCTCGTTGAGATGGATGCCCATCTGCCGGGCGACCGTACGGAGCTGGGAGTAGATGTCCTGCCACTCCCGGATCCGCAGGAAGTTCAGATACTCCGACTTGCACATCCGGCGGAAGGCGGACGAGGAGAGCGTCTTCTGCTGCTCCCTGATGTACCGCCAGAGATTGAGATACGCCAGGAAGTCCGAGGTCTCGTCCCTGAAGCGGGCGTGCTGCTGGTCGGCCTGCGTCTGCTTCTCGGCGGGGCGCTCGCGCGGGTCCTGGATGGAGAGCGCGGCCGCGATGACCATGACTTCCCGTACACAGCCGTTGCGGTCGGCCTCGATGACCATCCGGGCGAGGCGCGGGTCGACGGGCAGCTGGGAGAGCTTGCGGCCCAGCGGGGTGAGCCTCTTCTTCGGGTCCTTCTGCGCGCTCCGCTCGGCGTCGAACGCCCCCAGTTCCTGGAGAAGCTGCACGCCGTCGCGGATATTGCGGTGGTCCGGCGGATCGATGAACGGGAACTTCTCGATGTCGCCGAGGCCGGCCGCGGTCATCTGGAGGATGACGGAGGCCAGATTCGTACGGAGGATCTCGGCGTCGGTGAACTCCGGGCGGGACTCGAAGTCGTCCTCGGAGTAGAGCCGTACGCAGATGCCGTCGGACGTGCGGCCGCAGCGGCCCTTCCGCTGGTTGGCGCTGGCCTGCGAGATCCGCTCGATCGGCAGGCGCTGGACCTTGGTGCGGTGGCTGTAGCGGGAGATACGGGCGGTGCCGGGGTCGATCACGTACTTGATGCCGGGGACGGTCAGCGAGGTCTCGGCCACATTCGTCGCCAGCACGATCCGGTGGGTCACCCCGGCGGAGGGGCGCTGGAAGACCCGGTGCTGCTCGGCATGGGAGAGCCGCGCGTACAGGGGGAGGACCTCCGTACCGCGCAGCTTGCGTTTCTCCAGGGCGTCGGCCGTGTCGCGGATCTCGCGCTCGCCGGAGAGGAAGACCAGGATGTCGCCGGAGCCCGCCGCCCGGAGTTCGTCGACGGCCTCGGAGATCGCGGTGATCTGGTCGCGGTCGCCCTCCTCGCCGTCCTCCTCCAGCAGCGGGCGGTAGCGGACCTCGACCGGGTACGTACGGCCGGAGACCTCCACGATCGGCGCGTCGCCGAAGTGGCGGGAGAAGCGCTCGGGGTCGATGGTCGCCGAGGTGATGACGACCTTGAGGTCGGGGCGTCTGGGCAGGAGCTGCGCGAGATAGCCCAGCAGGAAGTCGATATTGAGGCTGCGCTCATGGGCCTCGTCGATGATGATCGTGTCGTACGCGCGCAGCTCGCGGTCCGTCTGGATCTCGGCGAGCAGGATGCCGTCGGTCATCAGCTTGACGAAGGTGGCGTCCTGGTCGACCTGGTCCGTGAACCGGACCTTCCAGCCGACCGCCTCGCCCAGCGGGGTGCGCAGCTCCTCGGCGACCCGCTCGGCGACCGTACGGGCGGCGATCCTGCGCGGCTGGGTGTGCCCGATCATGCCCCGGACGCCCCGGCCCAGCTCCAGACAGATCTTGGGGATCTGGGTCGTCTTGCCCGACCCGGTCTCGCCCGCGACGATCACGACCTGGTGGTCGCGTATCGCTTCCAGGATCGTGTCCTTCTTCTGGCTGACGGGGAGCTGCTCGGGGTACGTGACCGCGGGCACGCGCGCCGCGCGCAGCCGCATCCGCTCGGCGGCCTTCCCGGCCTCGCCGGCGATCTCGTCGAGCACGGCCTGCCGTGCCTCGGGCTTACGGATGCGCCGGGTGCCTTCGAGACGGCGGCCGAGCCGCTGCGCGTCGCGCAGCGGGACGTCGGCCAGCAGGGTCTGGAGGTCGGCGAAGGAAGTAGACATACCTAGCCAAGGATCTCACCCGCGGCTCGGGGGTGGCGAACCCATTTCGCCGGGGATGCGGGG
>NZ_LATD01000455.1 GCF_000981895.1 Streptomyces odonnellii
CCCCCGGCGTTCACCCCACACGGCCCCTCCCGCCGCCGTGGCAGTGCGATCGCTCAGAGCGAACATCCCCCGGGGAACATACCGAGGCTCACAAGCATTGAGTCGATATAGCTCAACTTGACTGCCGAAGGGGAGATCATGGCTGCCATGTCCACACCGCTCACGCTTCCCGTGCTGCCGCTCGACGACGAGGTCGTGCTGCCCGGCATGGTGGTGCCGCTCGACCTGTCCGATGCCGAGGTCCGGGCCGCTGTGGAGGCCGCGCAGGCCGCCGCTCGGGTCGGGGACGGCGGGAAGGGCAAGCCGAAGGTGCTGCTCGTGCCGCGCATCGACGGGACCTATGCCGGGATCGGCGTGCTCGGGACCGTCGAGCAGGTCGGCCGGCTCTCCGACGGCGACCCCGGCGCGCTGATCCGGGGGCGTGGACGCGTACAGATCGGGGCCGGTACGACCGGGCCCGGCGCGGCCCTCTGGATCGAGGGGCTGAGCATCGACGAGACCGCCCCCGACCCGCTGCCCGGCGCGGTCGTCGAGCTGGTCAAGGAGTACAAGGCGCTCGCCACCGACTGGCTCAAGAAGCGCGGTGCCTGGCAGGTCGTGGACCGTGTCCAGCAGATCGAGGACGTGTCCGTGCTCGCCGACAACTCCGGTTACTCACCGTTCCTCTCCACCGCCCAGAAGGTCGAGCTGCTGGAGACCACCGACCCGGTCGCCCGGCTGCGGCTCGCCACCGAGCAGCTCCGCCATCACCTCGCCGAGCAGGACGTCGCCGAGTCCATCGCCAAGGACGTCCAGGAGGGCGTCGACAAGCAGCAGCGCGAGTTCCTGCTCCGCCGCCAGCTCGACGCCGTACGCAAGGAGCTGCGCGAGCTGAACGGCGAGGGGGACGAGGACGAGTCAGGCGACTACCGGTCGCGTGTCGAGGCCGCCGATCTCCCCCAGAAGGTGCGGGAAGCCGCGCTCAAGGAGGTCGACAAGCTGGAGCGCGCCTCCGACCAGAGCCCGGAGGGTTCCTGGATCCGCACCTGGCTGGACACGGTCCTGGAGCTGCCCTGGAACGAGCGCACGGAGGACGCGTACGACATCCGTGGCGCGCAGGCCGTCCTCGACGCCGAGCACGCGGGCCTGGAGGACGTGAAGGAGCGGATCACCGAGTATCTGGCCGTGCGCAAGCGGCGCGCGGACCGCGGTTTCGGCGTGGTCGGCGGCCGGCTCGAACAAGGGGCGGCGCGAAGCGCCTCGGTTGAGGGCGGTGGTGGGCGACGGGGGGGAGGCGCCGTACTGGCCCTCGTCGGCCCTCCCGGCGTCGGCAAGACCTCGCTCGGCGAGAGCGTGGCGCACGCGATGGGCCGCAAGTTCGTACGGGTCGCGCTCGGCGGCGTACGGGACGAGGCGGAGATCCGCGGACACCGGCGTACGTACGTGGGCGCGCTGCCGGGCCGTATCGTACGGGCGATCAAGGAGGCGGGTTCGATGAACCCGGTCGTCCTGCTCGACGAGATCGACAAGGTCGGCTCCGACTTCCGCGGCGACCCGGCCGCGGCGCTGCTCGAAGTCCTGGACCCGGCGCAGAACCACACCTTCCGCGACCACTATCTGGAGGTCGAACTCGACCTGTCCGACGTGGTGTTCCTCGCCACGGCGAATGTTCTGGAGGCCATTCCGGAGGCGCTGCTCGACCGTATGGAGCTGGTCAGGCTGGACGGCTACACGGAGGACGAGAAGATCGTCATCGCCCGGGACCACCTGCTGCCGAGGCAGCTCGAACGCGCGGGCCTGGAGCCCGGCGAGGTCACGCTGGAGGACGAGGTGCTGCGCAAGCTCGCGGGGGAGTACACCCGTGAGGCGGGCGTACGGAACCTGGAGCGCGCCATCGCACGGCTGCTCCGCAAGGTCGCGGCCGAGCACGAACTGGGCGACCGCGAGCTGCCGTTCACCCTCGGCGCCGAGCATCTGCGCAAGCTGATCGGCCGGCCGCACCATGTGCCCGAATCCGCGCAGGACCCGGCCGAGCGGCGTACGGCGGTGCCGGGCGTGGCCACGGGCCTCGCGGTGACCGGCGCGGGCGGCGACGTCCTGTACGTGGAGGCGTCGCTGGCCGATCCCGAGACCGGCGCGTCCGGGCTGACCCTGACCGGACAGCTCGGCGACGTGATGAAGGAGTCCGCGCGGATCGCGCTCTCCTTCCTCCGCTCGCACGGCGCGGAACTGGAGCTGCCGGTGGCCGACCTCAAGGACCGGGGCGTGCACATCCACTTCCCGGCGGGCGCGGTGCCGAAGGACGGCCCGAGCGCGGGCATCACGATGACGACGGCGCTCGCCTCGCTGCTCAGCGGGCGGCTGGTCCGTACGGATGTCGCCATGACCGGCGAGGTCTCGCTGACCGGCCGGGTGCTGCCCATCGGCGGCCTCAAGCAGAAGCTGCTGGCGGCCCACCGCGCGGGCATCACGACGGTCGTGATCCCGAAGCGCAACGAACCGGACCTGGACGACGTCCCGGCCGAGATCCTCGACAAGCTGGACGTCCACCCGGTCACGGACGTCCGCCAGGTCCTGGACCTGGCCCTGTCCCCGGCCCAGATCTCGGACACCCTGACCAAGACCGCGGCCTGACCCCCGCACGAACGGCACCCCTCCACGGCCGGCCCCACCCGGGGCCGGCCGCGGCCGTACAAGTCGTGGTCATGGCTCATCCGGCGTGAACTCGTACCGCAGCTCGTAGAGATGGCCCGCCTTGGCCATGACCGTCGCCTCGATGGGCCGCTCGCCGTCCCCGTACACCACGCGCAGCGTCCGCAGTACGGGCAGGTCGCCCGGCAGGCGGAGCGCCTCGTACTGCTCCTGCGTGGGCACACGCGCGGAGACGCGGTCGACGCTGAGGCGGGGCAGGTGGCCGAGTGAGGCCAGGAGCGCCGGGGTTCCGCCCTTGATACGGCGGCGTTCCATCAGCGCGGTGCCCCGGGCGATGTCCAGCGGATAGTAGGAATGGACCAGCTCCACCGGTTCGTCGTCGAGCATGAGGACCTGGTGGCGGAGCAGAGCCGAATCGCCCTCGGGCAGGCCGAGCGCTGCGGCGACGTCCGCCGGAGGCGCCGCCTCGCCCACGGACAGCAGCCGGCTACGGGCCTCCCCGCCGTGCTTCGCGGTCTCGGTCAGCCAGCGGTACGGCTCACTGTCCGCGGCCGGGGCCAGGTATGAGGCGGGCCGCACGGTGAACTGCCGGTGGTCCCGTACGGTCACGGAAGCGCCCGCGCGGCCCACGACGAGCCGTTCGTCCTTGAGGAGCTGGAGTGCCTTCTGGATGGTGGCGTTCGACGCGCCGAACCGGTCCTTGAGCTGAGCGGTGGACGGCAGGCCGGTGCCGGGGGCGAGATCGCCGGTCATGATCTCGTCACGCAGGTCGGCGGCGATCCGCTCGTGAAGGGAACGGCGGTCGTGTGCGTCCTGTTCGGTTCTGGGCACGGTCATCCGATCCGCAGCTCGTAGCGCAGCCGCTGAAGGCGGGCCGGCATGGTCATGAGGTCGGCCTGGACGGGCCGGTCGTCGGCGTCGAGGGTGACCCGTGCGAGACGCAGGACGGGCTCGTCGGGCTCGGTGCGCAAGGCGTCCCGCTCCTCGGGGGTGGGCATCCGGGCCGTTACGTCTTCCCTGACCAGCACGCCCACGTGTCCGAGCTCGCGGAGCAGGGCGACGGCTCCGCCGGGGATTTTCGCCGTACCGGCGAGACGGGTTCCCCGTGCGATGGCCGCAGGGTAGTAGGTGTCGGTCAGTTCGCACGGCCGCTCGTCCAGGTACATGACCCGTCTGCGGACGACGACGGCCTCGCCCTCGGGGACGTTGAGCAACTCGGCCGCTTCGGCCGGTGCCGGGACCTCGCCCGCGCCCACGATCCGCTGCCCGCCGCGCCGCCCCCGCGTGGCCGCCTCGGCCGCCCAGGCGTCGGCCGCACCTACCTCCGTAGCGGCCACGTACGGCATCGAGCTGCTCACCCACTCACCAGCGCTCACGGCATCCCTCCCACAGGCTCGGCCGACCTTGCTGCTTTACACGGTAAGTGACCCAGGCGATGTCAGCTCCACCTTGCTGATTTTTGTGAATAGCGATACAGTTCCCGTGATCGTACAGCCCAGGACCAAGGCGGTGATGCGCCGTGTCTCTGTCACGGCAGCGATGCTTTCCACGAGCCCGGACTTCGGTCCGCTCAGCGCGCGACTTCGCCTCGGCGCGCTCACCGAGTGGGGTGTCACCGACCGGCAGGACGACATTCGGATCTGCGCCTCCGAACTCGCCACCAACGCCGTGCTTCACAGTGGTCCGGTCGGAAGCGAATTCCGTGTGCGGCTCAGTGTGGAGGGCTTGTTGGTGCGGCTGGAGGTGCGCGACAGCGGTGGTGGATGCCCCGAGGCGCGGAGCCCGGACACCGGGCAGTGTTCGGGGCGGGGGCTGTGGCTGGCGCAGGAGCTTGCCGACGACTTCGGTGTCGCTGAGCACGCCGTAGGCAAGACCGTGTGGCTCGCGTTCAAGACGGAGTCCGCTCCCGCGTGGCTGCGCTCCGCACCATGAGCCTGGATGCGACAGAGCCCGGAAGGGAGGCCGCGATACGCGGCCGGAGCGGCGCGGAGCGGTCCCGGTCCGTGGAGGGGCCGGGACCGCGGGGGCTTGGGGTCAGCCGTTGGCCAGGGCCTGGACTCGGTCCAGGGCGCCGTTGAAGCGGTTGTGGTCGCCCACGATCGGGCCCGTCGAGGTGTACTGCCAGATCGTCTGGTAGCCCCAGCCGGCCGGGAGTTCGCCGACCGTCGTGTCGTACCGGGCGATCCAGAGCGGGTTCGTGCTGCCGAACCCCGCGTAGTTGCCGGTGCAGTCCTTCCACCAGCTCGTGGCCGTGTAGATCACGGCGTCACGGCCGGTGCGGGCCCGGTAGGTGGTCAGGAAGTCGCGGATCCAGGCGACCATCTGGGACTGCGTCTTGCCGTAGCAGGCCGCGCCGTACGGGTTCCACTCGATGTCCAGCACACCCGGCAGGGTCTTGCCGTCGCGCGACCAGGCGCCGCCGCCGTCGGCGAAGTAGTTGGCCTGGTTGGCGCCGCTGGAGTCGTTGGGGGTGGCGAAGTGGTACGCGCCACGGATCATGCCGATGTTGTACGAGCCGTTGTACTGCTGCGCGAAGTAGGGGTTCTTGTAGTAGTTCCCCTCGGTGGCCTTGGTATAGGCCCACTTCACACCGCTGCTCCACAGCGCCGACCAGTTGACATTGCCCTGGTGCCCCGAGACGTCCACACCTTCGGTCTGGACGGCACGGTCCGTACGGGGCAGACCGCCCTGGCCATCGTGTTCGATTACGCCCATGCCCATATGGGCAGAGCCTCGTGGGGGAATCTCGTCTCCCGGCGGGCCCGCCGGGAGGTCGGCGGCGCCGGCCGTACCCGGCAGGGCGAGGGCGAGCGCGGGGACGGTGAGGAGCGCGGCGGCCGCGGCGGCGATCGAGCGGCCGGTCGTTCCGGATCTGTGCACGGGCATTGCGTGCCTCCGAAGACCTCGTGGGGGGAGTGCGCGTGATGGGTCGGCATGTCGTGGGGATGGACATGTCACCCATGAAGCTACGCACGTAGACCAGGTGACGGAAGGGCGCCACGCGGCTGCCGTTGGTATAAACCTGCGAAATACTGGCCGAGCTGCGGCAACAGTCGTCGGCAAAAGAAACTTTCAGGAGCGGAAAAGCGCGCGATGGGTGCTGACGTGCACGGAAGCAGTACGGAAAATGAACCGGAGCAAGGCCGGTGGAATGGTGTGGACCACGAATTCCTGGCCCTGGAGCGGGAACTGGCGGTCTTTTTGCGTCGCGCCCGCGCCAATTCCGGAGAGATGGCGCGCGCGGTCCATCCCGATCTGGAACCCGCCGCGTACGGACTGCTCGTACGGCTTGAGGAGACCGGCGGGCAGCGCGCCACCGAGCTGGCCGCGTACTTCGGCGTCGGCAAGGCCACGATGAGCCGGCAGCTCCGCGCCCTGGAGGAGCTGCGGCTGGTCACGCGCGAGCCCGATCCGGCGGACGGGCGCGCCTGGCTCATCCGGATCACCGACGAGGGCACGGCCCGCTTCCGGCGGGTGCGGGACGCGCGCCGCGCGATGTACGTACAGAAGCTGGCGGACTGGGACCGCGCGGAGATCGCCGAGCTGGCCCGGCTGCTGAACCACCTCAACAAGCGCGCAGAGAGCTGAGCGCCCCGGGGAGGACGGGGGCGGGGAGGGGGGAGCGCGGCCCCCTCACACCCCACTTTACGGCCCCTCCCGCGGCCGCCTCACCGCTCCGTTCGCCGCTCCGC
>NZ_LATD01000456.1 GCF_000981895.1 Streptomyces odonnellii
CGCGAACAGGGCTGGGCCACCGACCTCGGTGGCCACGAGGAGTCCATCAACTGCGTCGGCGCGCCCGTCCGCGGCACGGACGGCCGGGTCGTCGCGGCCATGTCGGTGTCCGCGCCGAATGTCGTCGTCACCGCCGAGGAACTCCTCACCCTGCTTCCGCTGGTACGCCGTACCGCGGACGCCATCAGCCGGGAGTACTCCGGCAGTACGCCCGCACCCGCAGCTGCCCCCACCTCTGTCCCTGCCCCCGTCCCCGTCAAGGACGCCTCCGAAGGATGAGTGCCGTATGACCGACAAGACCGGTACCGAGAAGACCGCCCTCACGCCCGCCACCCACACCGCCCCGCCCGCCAAGTTCTCGCACGGCGTCCGCAAGGGGAACATCCTCCAGGTCGCGGGCCAGGTCGGCTTTCTGCCGGCCGTCGAGGGGCAGCCGCCCACGGTCGCCGGCCCGACCCTGCGCGAGCAGACCCTCCAGACCTTCGCCAATGTCCGGGCGATCCTGGAGGAGGGCGGCGCGAGCTGGGACGACGTGATGATGATGCGCGTCTACCTCACGGACGTGGACCACTTCGCCGAGATGAACGCGATCTACAACGCGTACTTCGAGGAGCAGGGGCTCAAGGAAGCCCCCGCCGCGCGTACGACGGTCTATGTCGGCCTGCCCAAGGGGCTGCTGATCGAGATCGACGCGCTCGCCGTCCTCGGCTGAGAGCCACCCCGGGGCCGAGTGCCCCCGAGTGAGCACGCACACCCCCCGCTGAAACCCGTCCGAACCCGGTACGGCGATCGCCCCCGCGGCGCCGTACCGCGATTCCCCATGCCCCCGTACACCCCCGCCACATGCCCTTACATCCGCTGAACCGTCATGCGCCGAACCGTCCGAACAGAGGTCCCCCCATGTTCCTTGCCGCCGACGCGCCACCCGAGACCCCTCCCCACACCGGGGGTCTCCTGCTCCTCATCGACGGCACCGCCGGGCTGCTCACCATCGCCGCCCTCGGTATCGCCCTGCTGCTCTTCCTGATCATCAAGGTCAGGCTCCAGCCCTTCGTGGCCCTGCTCGGTGTCTCCATAGCCGTCGGCCTCGGCGCAGGGCTCTCGGTCACCGAACTCTTCGGTACGGTCCAGAAGTCCGCCGCCGTCTCCATGATCGAGACAGGCATGGGCGGCATCCTCGGGCATGTCGCGATCATCATCGGGCTCGGCACCATGCTCGGCGCGATCCTCGAAGTGTCGGGCGGCGCCGAGGTGTTGAGCACCCGGCTGCTGAACCTCTTCGGCGAGAAGCGTGCCCCGCTCGCGATGGGCGTCACCGGTGTCGTCTTCGGTGTCCCGGTCTTCTTCGACGTCGGCATCTTCGTCCTCGCGCCGATCGTGTACGCGGCGGCCAAGCGCTCGGGCAAGTCGGTCGTGCTGTACGCGATGCCACTGCTGGCCGGGCTCTCCATGACCCATGCCTTCCTGCCCCCGCACCCGGGGCCGGTCGCCGCGGCCGGGCTGTTCGGGGTGGATCTGGGCTGGGTCATCCTGATGGGCATCGTGGTCGGCGTCCCGTCCGTCATCGCCGCGTGGGTGTACGCCGCGTGGATCGGCAAGCGGCTGTTCGTCGAGGTCCCGCAGGACATGGTCGAGGCCGCGGCCGAGTCCAAGGCCGCCGTCGCCGCCGAGCAGGCGGCCTCCGGAACCACCCCGCCCGAGCGGCCCGTGGCGCTGGGGACGGTTCTCGCGATCATCGGTACGCCGCTGGTGCTGATCCTGCTCGCGACGTTCTCGTCCGTCGCGCTCGATCCTTCCCCAAGCTCTTCGACAGACTCCGAGCAGGGGATACCCCACTCCAGCCGCTCGGTGATCGAGTTCTTCGGCCACCCCTTCGTGGCGCTGACGATCGCGCTGCTCCTCGCGTACTACCTGCTGGGGCTGCGCCGGGGCTGGTCGCGCGGCTCGCTGGAACGGGTCTCCACCGCCTCCCTCAAGCCGGTCGGCAACATCCTGCTGGTCGTCGGCGCGGGCGGGGTCTTCGGCGCGGTCCTCAAGGGCAGCGGTATCGCGGACGCCCTCGCCGACACCTTCAACGACGTCGGTCTGCCGGTGATCCTGCTGGCCTGGCTGATCTCCGTGGTGCTGCGGGTGGCCCAGGGCTCCGCGACCGTCGCGATCGTCACCACCGCGGGCATCGTCGTACCGCTGGTCGAGGGGCACGGCTACTCGCAGGCGCATCTCGCCCTGGTCATCATGGCGATCTCGGCGGGCTCGATCTTCGCCTCGCACGTCAACGACGGCGGGTTCTGGATGGTCGCGAAGTACTTCGGCATCTCGGAGCGCGACACCCTGAAGTCCTGGACGGTGCTGGAGACCGTGCTGTCGGTGGCGGGCTTCGTGGTGGCGGCGCTGCTGAGCCTGGTCATCTAGCGCACAGCCCGGCGCCAGCGGGCTTTACGGGTGCGGGTCCTACGGGTGCCGCTGTCGCGGACGCCGGTGGCGGTCAGGACGTGACCTTCGCGCAGACGTAGTTCTCCTCGTCCTCCACCTCCCACCAGTAGTCGGGGCAGTTGGGGTCACCGCCGTCCGACGGCATCGAGTAGTAGCCCGTGATCTGCATGATGTACGCGTAGCCCTTGGGCACCGTGCCGGCGCCGCAGTTCCAGACGGTCTGGAGACGGCCGGCGCCGACACGGTCGCCGTCCTTCTTGGCGACGAAGCACTGGCCCGGCGCGTACTTGCGGGACAGACAGAGGGTGGTGGTCACCCCGTCGTCGCCCCGGTTGGCCCAGACCTGCTGCTCGTCACCGCCGCCGCAGCTCGAAGGCGTCGAGCCGGAGACGGCCAGATCGACCGTGTTGTACGCCTCCGGCGCCGAGCAGGCCACCCGCTTCGGCACGGCGTCGCTCCAGCGGTCGAAGCCGTCGTCGTGCGAGCTGACGCAGTCCCCCGTCCGTACGGCACGGAAGGCGAGGTCGGTACCGCTGGGGGCGGGCGTGGAGGCGGTGTCGGTGGCGGACGAGGAACTTCCCCCGTACGCATTGCCGCCGCTCGACGAGCCGCCGGACGACGAACTCGACGAGTCGGCCTCCCAGGGGTGCCAGACGAAGACGACGACAAGGGCGACGACAAGGAAGAGCACTCCGGCGCCGGATGACTTCTTGGCCGTCGAGGAGTTCGTGCCGGGGGTCGTCGGCCGGGGCGCTCCGGCGGAGGCGCGCGGTGCGGCTCCCGCGCCCTGCCCGTCCGCCGGATGCCTTCCGTCCGCCGGACGCCTTCCGTCTGCCGGGCCCTCTCGGGCCCCCGATGCCCGGGCCCGGTCGCTGTCGACCCTGGGCGCCTTCGGTGCCTCCGCCTGTCGGGGCTTGTCCTTCTTCTTCTGTGCGGAGCCGTCCAGTTCGGCCTTCAGCTCGGCCAGCCTGGCCTCGATGCGCTCCTCTTCGGTGCTGCGCCCGCTCTGTTCCCGCTGCGCGCGCTCCCGCGCGGCCCGCGCCCGGTCGGCCTTCTCGCGTTCGGCGCGCGCGGCCTGCTCAGCGAGCGCAGCTTGCGCGGCCTGTGCGGCTTGCGCGGCCTGTGCCGCCTGGTCGGGTTCCGCCGGACGGGCGTCGGTGTACTCGCGGGTCGGGTCCGGCGCCTGTACCCCCTTCGTACGCTGATCCGCCGTCGGCGCCTCCGGGTCCACACCGGACCCCGGCGCCCCCGGCCCCTCCCGCAGCGCCCGCGCCTGCTGGTCGTACTCCTGGATCAGCGCCGTCCAGCGCGGCGGCAGCCACCGGCTCCCGCTGTCCGACACCGGCAGCCCCACCAGCGCCGCCTTGAACTGCGCCAGCACATCGGCCGGCCGGGGCCTGGCCGCCGGGTCCACCGCCAGACAGGGCCTGATGAGCTGGTGCAGCTCGCGCGGCAGCCCGGTCAGGTCCAGCTCGCCCCTGGCCACCCGCGCCAGCAGCCCCAGTGTGTCGCCGTCACTCGCGTACGGCGGCCTGCCGACCGCGAGATGGAAGAGCGTCGCGCCCAGCGAGTAGACGTCCGAGGCCGCCGTGGACTTCTCGCCCCTGGCCTGCTCGGGCGAGGTGAACGCGATGGTGCCCAGCGTCAGGCTGGTCCGGGTGATGTCGCTGGCGTGGGAGATCCCGAAGTCGATGACGCGCGGCCCGTCCAGCGGCAGCAGGACGTTCGGCGGCTTGATGTCACGGTGGACGATGCCCTCGCCGTGCAGCGCGACCAGCGCGCCGGCCACCCCCGCCCCCCCCCCCCGCAC
>NZ_LATD01000457.1 GCF_000981895.1 Streptomyces odonnellii
CGGTGGGGGCTGTGGTGGTGGCTTGAGGGTCGTGGGCGATGGAGGGCGGTGGCGGGCCGGGGCCACTGTCGTACCCATGGTTCACACTTGGGGCATGTGCCGAAGCATCAAGACTCTCCGTCCGCCCGCCCTCCCCGAGGAGGCCACCGAGGAGGACATCCGGGCCGCCGCGCTCCAGTACGTGCGCAAGGTCTCCGGCTTCCGCGCGCCCGCCGCGCACAACCGCGAGGTCTTCGACCGGGCCGTCGACGAGATCGCGGAGGCGACCGCGCGGCTGCTCCAGGACATCGAGATACGGGGCGCGGGCCAGGCCCGTACGGCTGCGGGCAGCGCCTGAGCCTTCGTACCGCCCGTCCGTGCGCGTACGGGGGTGGTGCGGGTACGAGCGGTCAGGCGGCCGGGGCCGGGGTGCGGTCCGGGCGCTTGACGATGTACGCCGCCAGCGCGCCCGCGGCGAACAGCGCCAGCACGGACACCGCCGTACCGGTCCAGCTCGCGCCCAGCCACTGACCCCCGAAGTAGCCGAGGCCCGCGCTGTAGCCCGTCCACGCCACGCCCGCCAGCGCCGACCACGGCAGGAACTCCCGCGCCTTGCGGTGTGCCACGCCCGCGCCGATCGAGACGATCGAGCGTCCGGCCGGAACGAAGCGGGCGAGGACGACAAGGATGCCGCCGCTTCCGGCGAGCGCGCTCCCGAGCCGTTCCTGCGCGGTGGCCAGCCGGCGTGAGCGCGCGATGGCCAGGCCCAGCCTGCCGCCGCGCCGGGCGATACGGAACGCGAAGAGATCGCCGAGTACGGAGGCACCGGCCGCGCACAGCATCAGGATGAGCAGCGAGGGCACATCGGCGGGCACCTCACGCGGCACCTGCGCCACCCGGTCCGCCGCTTCCGCGACGGTCACCTCGGCGACGGTCGTCGAGCCCGCCGCGGCTGTGGCGGCGGCCACCACCAGGACACCGCTGGGCAGTACGGGCAGGAACACGTCCAGCAGGACGGAGACCCCCACCACCGCGTAGATCCATGGGCTGCCCGTCAGCGACCCCAGACTCTCCAGCACCTTCTCGACTCTCCCCGCCCGTTCCCCGCACGCGCCTGTGACAGTGCCGCGGTCGCAGGGAAGCGGCAGGGCGGCTGCCGTCGTACAGCGTACGCCTGTGCGGTACGGAGAGTGAGGGCGGGTAGCACAAAGGCGGGTAGCACGACGCCGACGTCCGGACCTCGTACGGGTCGGTCCGGTCGTCGGCGGGCGGGCGTGCACCGGACTCCGGGGGTTGCCGCCGGACTCCGGCGCGTGTGCCACAGGGCCGTGCCGCACGGCTCAGGCTCAGGCGGGCACTGCCGTACGCCGTTCCTGCCCGGTCCGCTCGCCCTCGCCGCCCGAGTCCCGCGAGGAGAACAGCCGGTCCAGCGAGAGCGCGCCGGGGCCGGTGAAGACGATCAGCAGGAACGCCCAGCAGAACATGGCGGCGGGCTCGCCGTTGTTCTGCATGGGGAAGAGGCCCTCGGGCTGGTGCACATTGAAGTAGGCGTATGCCATGGAGCCCGAGGACACCAGTGCCGCCACCCGGGTGCCGAGGCCCAGCAGGACGAGACCGCCGCCGACAAGCTGAATGATCGCGGCGATTCCGCCCGGCCAACTGCCCGCGGAAACGGTGTCCTTGCCGAAGAGGCCGAAGAGCGAGGCGGCTCCGTGGCAGGCGAAGAGCAGCCCGACGACGATACGGAACAGCCCTATGGCATACGGCTGGGCATGGTTGAGGCGTGTGTACATGGGGGGTAGTACTCCTTCGATCGATTGGTCTGGACCGATGAGAAGCTCCCCCTCACGTTAGGCAGACCTAATCAATGCTTGCAAGTTCAACATTTTGCCGGGGATCATTTCGCGCCGAGTCTTCCGCCGGCTCCTCCGTGGCCCTGATGTCCGGAGTGCGCAAGATGGCACGTGCCACCGCGTCGGTGTCCGAGAGCATCACCGAGTCGACGCCCGGCCGCGCTCCCGCCGCGGTCACCCAGTGGACCCCTTCCGTGGGCACCCCGAGGGCGAACCTCCGGGGGTGAGGTTCCCCCTGGCGGCCTATCAGGTGGTATGGACGGCGTGTTACATCCAGGCCGCCGGTTTCGTAACCGCCGACGCGGTGCGGCCGGCACTGACCGGTCTTCAGAAGCCGTGACAGCAGGGGGTCGCAGCTCCGTCGCAGATCCGGTTCCGGCAGCCGGGCCTCGATCAGGGTCGTGGCGCGTACGGCGGAGCCCGGCACATCCGGGGACTCGGCCACGAACGCGCCGTCCACCGCCCGTACGGTCGTGCGCGGCCCGATCACATCGAGCACGCCCGCCTCGATCAGCGCGGCCATCTCCTCGATACGGCGGCGCGGCGGGCCGATGGAGAGGAACGCGTTGAGCGGGGTGTACCAGCGGTCGAGATGGTCGCGCCGGGACGACCCGGTGAGACCGGCGTGGTCCACGATCTGGCGTACCTCGTTCCGTACGTCCCGCAGCACGTCCAGGGCCGCCTTGACCGGGCCCGCGACATTGCCGAGCGCCGCCTCGGCCGCGTCCCGGCGCAGATGGGCCAGCAGCCAGGCGCGGTGATCGGCCGGGTCACGGAAGGTCTCGCCGCGGTACGGGCGCGAGATCCGGTCCCAGGACCAGCGGGCGTCCGGGGCGATCCCGGCGGCGTCCAGGACCGCGGACTCCTGGGGGCTGCCGTGCGGGGTGGCGAGGAACCGGTCGAGGAACGCCTCCCGGGTGAGCGCGCCGGTCCGGGCGGCAGTCGAGGCGTCGGCCCGGGAGCCGGCGCGCGCGCCGGTACCGGCGCCGGAGCGGGTCCCTGGCGAACTGCCGCCGTCCGGTCCCGTGCTGTCGCCGTCCAGCCCGGTGGCGTAGAAGACCGCCTCGACCTCCTTGGCGACCAGCGGCCATATCTCGTCCAGGAAGTCCGGCGGATCGCCCTCGTCCGCGCGCTTGCGGAACACCGCGATCACATCGGGCGTCAGTACCAGCGGCAGATGCCGCCCGGACGGCCCCTTCGCGTTGTCCCCGCGCGCCTGGTACGGGACTCCGCGCCGGGATCCCGCGTACAACTGCGGTTCGCGCCCGGACGGGTGGTATACGAGAACGCCGTCGGCGTCCCGCGCGAAGATGCCGCCGCGGCCGGCCGTCAGCAGCGCCATGTGGTCGAAGAAATTGAGACCGAGGCCCCGCAGCAGAACCGGTTCACCCGGCGCGGCCCCGGACAGATCGACATCCGCGGGGTTGGCGGGCGGCAGATAGCGCAGCCGGTGGCGCTCGGCGTACTGCGCGAGGGTCGCCTGGGTCTGGCCGGAAACCACCGGTAGATGGCCCTGCGCGAGCACTACCGCAGAGAGGCCGGAAATCACGGTGCCATTGTCGAGGACGAGTGTTTGAGAGGGCCGGTACGGGGTGGACGAGCGGGAGGTACCGGTTGAACAGGACGCATCGGTGGGCGAGTTCAGGCCATTGGCGCCATCATCCGTGCCGTCGTCGAGGCGGATGGCGCGGGCCCGGTGGACCTCGACCGTCACATTCTCCGGCGCGTTCTCCACCGTTGTGCGGAACGCCCACTCCAGATAGCGGCCGTAGGCGGCGCGGCTCGGATAGTCGTCGGGGCCGAGCCGCTCCTCAGGACGGCTCGCGGCCCACTCGTGCAGGCTCGGACCGGGACGTATCGGGCCCGCGCACTCGACGCTGGTGTCGGTGAACAGGGTCACCTGCGAGGCCACGGTGTTCATCAGCAGCTCGGCCGGCTGATCCGTACGCCAGACAAGACCCGCGCCCGGCGGCGCGGGGTCGACGAGATGAACGGTCAGCGGCACGTCCGGCGCCAGTTCGGGCACGGACGCGCAGAGTCTTTCCAGGACCGAGGTGCCGCGGGGACCGGCGCCGACGACGGCGAACGAACGGGACTTGGAGGGCCGTGCATCGGACAAAACTGTGACTCCCGGGGCATGTGGGGTACGGGAAGCGGATGGTCCGCATCATCATGCCGCTGCCGACCCGGCAGCCGAAGCCTTGCCCCCAGGATCACGCCTTGTGTGAATGATCACTGAACACCTGTCAGGGCGGCGGGGAGCGGCGGGGCCGCTCAGGGTGCTGGCGTGTCAGGGCCCGTCCGGACGTCAGGGTTGCACCACGGGCCGGGTCATGGACGCGAAGACGGGGGAGTCGGGGAATGGCTGCTGGTCACCGATTTTGCGGTAACCCCATGCTTCGTAGACCGCTTGTACGGCACCGTTCCCCGCGGACGGGTTGACCAGGAGGGTGACGCGTTCTTCCTGGCGGAGGGCGAGCCATGCTTCGTGGAGCTGCCAGGCGACCGCTCGGCCGCGCCATCGCTTGCGGACGACGATCTCGTTGAGGGCGACGGTGCGATGGCCGTCCTCTCGGGCGTACCCCTCGGGGAGCGGTGCTGTCATCGCTTTCCACCAGAGTGTGTCGGCCCCGAGCGGTGTGCCGAAGCAGAAGCCGACCGGTTCGTTCGCCTCCCAGCCGAGGGCTGCCGTCCACCCCGGCCGTGACGCGTAGCTGGTCAGACGCTCATTGAAGCGTTTGACCGTGTAGAACGGGCCCGTGAGTCCGAAGTCCCGGTGGCGGACCTCGGCGTGAATGTCGTTGATCGTCTGCCGGATCTCGGGCAGATGGTCGGCGGTGTAATGCCGGATCTCGACGGTCACGTGCGGCCTCCTCGCGCGTTGTTGTACTTGTCCACCCATTGGGCGGTGCTGTTAGCTCTGGGTGCGGCCTCGGACAGCTCGCGGGTGAATGTGTCCATCAGCAGGCTGGTGCGCCCGGTCAGTGAAGCATCGTCGGCGGCGCCCAGTACAGACTCGGCGGTGGCGCAGGCGGGCTCGATGTCATGCTGTCGAAGCTGGGCGAAAGCCAGGTGAGTCGTGTAATAGAGGCGATTTCGGGTGTATCCGGGGCGCAGCGTGGAGAGGGTGCGGTGAAGGTACGCCTCGGACTGGGCGTGGCGCCCGAGGCGAGCCATGGTGAGGGCGCCGAGTCCGTAGAGCTCCGACTGGTCGTAGAAGCCGAGCCAGGTGGGGCGAGGTTCCGCTGGATCCGCGCGGTTGAACGCTTCGACGGCCAGATCGAAGTTGCGGAGCGCGGCCGTACGGCCGCCGACACCGGCCTGGATACCCGCGAGTCGTGCGGCCGCCAGAGAACGCATCAATGGGTCACGGCGGCAGGCGTGGGATGTACGCCCCGCTTCGGCCGCGGCGAGCGCGTCGTTGGGCCGGTGTTGCTGGAGGGAGAGGACCGCCGCGTGGCCCCACAGCCGAAGTTGCATCTCTGAACCGCCCGCGAGACCGGCCAGTGTCATCGCGCGGTCGAGGTGGCGGCCGGCGCGCTCGGGTTGCTGAGCGTCGAGGGCGGCCCACAGGGCTGTGCCGGTGAACGCGGCGGCGAGGTAGTAGAGACGGGCACGCACACGCTGCGAGGCGTGTCCGATCATCTGAAGTTCCAGGGCGTGTTGTGCGAAGGCCAGAGCGCGGGTTTCCAGGCTGATGGTGCCGCCGTGCTGGTTGTCGGCGGCGATGAGTTCCGCAAACGCGGTTTCCAGGCGATTGGCGTCGGCCATGCCCACGCGGGGTGCCGCTGTGACGGATTGGGGCGGGAGTGTGGCCGCAACGACAAGTGCCGCTGCGGAGGTGGCGAAAGCTCGTCGCCGCACGGGGACCTCCGGTGACGCTGAAGCGGGTGGTGCGTGAGAGCGGGAGGCGACAGCCATGAACCCTAACTCCTCGGCCTGACAGCCGAATTCTTCTTCGAGAGCGCGGCGTTGTCGCGCTCGCAGCGCTCGGGACTTTCCGGTCAGCCAGTTTCGAACCTGCCGATCACTTACGGTTCCGGGCCGGCCGGTGAAGCTCTCGATACGTTCGTTGACCGCGTCGGCGAGTTCCTGCTGCGTGAACCCCGCCGCTGCCATCCGTGCTGCAAGGAGCACATTCCGAGTCATGCGGCAACGTTAGCGATGTCCGTCCGTTCACGGCCGCCGAGCCGGTAAAAGTTTCCGGCCGTCGGCGGTCCGACTGAGTGCCCAATTTCCTTGGCCGGCCGACTGTTTGGGCGTTTATCTGGTCGTGAACCTCTTGAAGACCCGAGGGCGGCCGGGCACAACTCGGCTGCCGGTTAGGGGGACCTGACCGTGAGAACCGAGCCGGTGGGAACCGTGCCTGGGGCGCGTGAGTGGTCGATGGACTACACGATGGTGCACGGCTCGGTGCGTCTCGCCCGGATACATATCCGTCGTCGCCTGGGGCTATTGGCCTGGCATGGCGACGTCGAGGACGCGGCACTCATCGCGTCCGAGCTGCTGTCCAATGCCATCAGCCATGGCCGGGTCGTTGGCGAATTCATGTCGGTACGCCTGGCCGTCCTGGCAGACGGCGCTCTCGTGCTGGACGTGTCGGATCCGGTCGGGGCGTTTCCGCGCTTCGGCGAGATGGCTCACCCCTCCGACGATGCCGAGGGTGGCCGGGGGCTTCTTCTGGTCCGGAATTTGGGCGCTTCCCTCTCCTGGTTCCCCCGGCGGAATGGTGGCAAGACCGTCCGAGCACACCTGCCTGCCCGGCGGCTCATGATCGACGAGGAGCCCGCCGGGGAGTGCGACGCACAGATCGCGGTGCATCCGCACCGACTGTCGAGGTCTCCCGATGAAGTCCGGCAAACGACGCTCCGGCGGGGCGGAAACGAGTAGACACCGACATGACGCCGCGCTGCTACGCGTGCCACTGGCCCGTGCAACCGGAGGAACCCCACCGCAGGGTGTATTGGGACGCTCCGTCCGGTCCCGGCTGGCACGTGCCCGTGCACGAAGACTGCTTCAAAGCGATGGAGTACGAACAACTCGACCAACGCGAGTAGCCACGGGGAAACAGGCGTGGCCGGGGCGGCTGTGGGTCAACCGGTCAGGGCGCGCTGCTCCGTGGTGGTCAACTCGGCGGTGCCTTCGCGGGCTTGGGCCTGGGCGAGGGTCAGGGTGGCTGAGCGGGCCCGCAGGGTGAGGGTCATGAGCTGGTTGGCGAACCAGGGGCCGCCTGTTTTGCGCCAGGTCATGGGGGAGGCGTCGATCCGGCCGTGGCGGGTCAGGGAGCGGCCCAGGCGGCGGGCCGCGCGGCTCCAGCCCAGGCGGAAGCCCAGTTTGATCCAGCCGGGGACCGAGTTGTGGACCGGGGAGCAGGTGAGCTGGAGGACCCTCGCGTCCGGGGCGGTGCCGGCCGGCCAGGCGGGTTCGGCCACATACGCGTGGTGGACGTCGCCGGACAGCACGGACACCGTCGCCGGGGCTCCAGGACCGCGGCCGGCCTCCGCGATCAGGGCGGACAGCCGCTCGAACGAGGCGGGGAAGGCGGCCCAGTGCTCCAGATCCGCCGCGCGGCGCAGCTTCTCGCCGAACCGCGCCCAGCGCGGGCCGCGTTCGCCCCGGCAGAGCGCCGCGTCCCAGGACTCGACGTCGTGGATGAAAGGCGGCAGCAGCCAGGGGAGCGAGGTGCCGATGAGGAGATGGTCGTACGGGCCGGGCTCCGTGACGTACGGGCCCGCATCGGCCGGAAGCCGCGCCCCCCGGTCCTCCGGCGGTCCGGCCGCGGCGCGGCCGTCCATTATCTGGTCGCGCACCCACTGCTCCTCGCTCTCGTCGAGCATCGCGCGGCGCGACTCCTCCAGGACCCGGGCGCCCCGCGAGTCGACCATCAGCAGCCGGGTGCGGCCGAAGTCGCGCCGGTAGCTCCAGCGCACGCACGCCGGGTCGCGGTCGGCCTCGGCGGCGAACCGCCGCAGCGGAGCGGTCCCGTCGGGTTCCGCCCGTACCGCCGCGTACAGCGGGTCCGCCGCCACTTCCGCCGGGGAGAGATTGCCGAGGTGCTGGTAGACCCAGTAGGACATCAGCCCGCTGAGCACCCGCTCGTGCCACCACGGCGTCGCCCGCATGTCCGCGAGCCACGCGGCGCTGGTGTTCCAGTCGTCGACGAGGTCGTGGTCGTCGAAGATCATGCAGCTCGGCACGGTGGAGAGCAGCCACCGTACGTCCGGGTCGCCCCAGGACTCGTCGTACAGATAGGTGTACTCCTCGTAGTCCGCGACCTCTGCGCCCGGCGGTTCGGCCGGATCGCGCCGCTCCGCCAGCCGGGCGCGGGTCGCCTCCGAGGTCTCGTCGGCGTACACCTGGTCGCCGAGGAGCAGCAGTACGTCGGGGCGCGCGGCGGCGGGGTCGGCCGCCAGGTGCCTGGCGAGGGTGCCCAGCGCGTCGGGGCCGATCGGATCGGGCTCGCCCTGCGCGGGCGACGCCCACCGGCAGGAGCCGAACGAGACGCGTATCTCCTCGGCTTCGGCGGCGGGGTCCGGGCTGCGGATCACGCTCGGCGGGAAGGCCGCGAAGGCCGGGTCCTCCGGCGGCCAGACCCGGTGGCCGTCGAGAAGCACGTCGTACGCGGTGGCGGTGCCGGGGGTGAGGCCGGTCACCTGGACGAGCGCGTAGTGGTGGCCGGCGACCTGGAACGTACGGGACGCCCCGTACGCGCCGTCCGCGCACCGGACCTCGGCCTCGGCGGGCCCGTCGGACTCGACCCACACGCTCGCCGTACCGCCGCCGTCGAAGTCCACGTACCGCAGCAGCGGTCCCAGGCGCAGTCCGGTCATGATTGCCCTCCTCCGTCGCACCGTAGGGTACGGAACGGCGGAGGAGGGCGGGGATGACCGGACCCCGCC
>NZ_LATD01000458.1 GCF_000981895.1 Streptomyces odonnellii
GGATGCTTGGGCGGGGCCGGCGCTTGGCCTGGGCCGGGGGCCGGGCGAGGCCGGCGTACGCAGGGTCTGCCGGGTCTGCCGGGTCTGTCGGTCAGCCGTAGGCGGTGCCCGCCGTGCCCGCCGTGCCCGCGCCGCGTCGGCCGTCCACCGGGGGCGGGGGGTTGCGATGGGTGAGACGGCGGACCAGGCGGATCAGCTCGGAGGGCTCGAAGGGCTTGGCGAGAAAGGCGTCCACTCCGGCGGCGAGGCCGGATTCCACTTCGTACTGCGTACAGGCGCTGATGATCGCTATGGGCAGGCGGCTCGTACGGGGGTCGGAGCGGAGGCGGGCGGCGGTACGGGAGCCGTCGAGGCGGGGCATCACCATGTCGAGGGTCACCACATCCGGCCTGACCTCATGGACCACGTCCAGGCACTCGGCACCATCGGCCGCGGTCACGACCTCGAAACCCTCCAGTTCGAGATTGACCCTGATCAACTGCCGGATGACCCTGTTGTCGTCGACGACGAGCACCCGGCCGGACGCGCCTGACACATATCGAGGGTAGGTCCGATTCCGGGGCGGCGTCCCGCTTTTGCCGACTTCCGCATCGTACGCGCGACCGGGGTGCGTGTGCCGGGTGCGGGAACCGGGCGAGACTTCGCGGGCGCGCTCTAGGCTCTGCGTATGGAACAGAGCGAAGTCGTTCTCAGGGCCATCGGCATCCTCACGCAGTCCACGGAGTGGATCCGCGCCGCGGGCGGGGATTCGGGGCCGGCCGCGGAGTCGGGTGCGGGGCAGATCGGGTCGTTGCTGGCCGAGGTCTTCCCCTCCTTCACGGTCTCCCCGGAGGCCACCCCGCTGGAAGCGGCCCACGCGGTGACAGAGGCGGCGCTGCCCGCCATCATGCAGCTCATCGGCGCGTTCAGCTACGTCTTCTCGGAACTGGCCGAGGTCCACGACTCCGGACGCACGGACATCAGCTCGGAGGCGGTCCTGAGGGACCTGGCCCTGAGAATGTCCCGCCCGAGCGGGGCGGTGTAGGTAGAAGGCGGCGCGGGGTCGGGCGCCGGTCCGACGCTACTGCCCCCGCCTACCGGTTCCGCTTCGGCTTCCGGCGGCAGCTTCGCGCTGATCGCGCGGTCGAGTTCGGTCATCGTACGGAGGAAGGTCGCCTCCAGATCGACACCGTAACGGTACGAAAGGATCGGCACCGACCAGAGGCAGTCGGCCAGTTCATGTTCCAGCGCCTGGCGCCCGCCTGCCACCTCGCGGGCGCCCTCCTCCGCCATGACGAGCTTCGCCAGATCACCGACATCGCCGACGAAGCCGAGCATGAACTCCTCACGGGTCCAGACCCGGCCGCGCTCATGGAGGTTCAGTCGGTCGTAGAGGTCGTGGACACGCAGGGCGTGGTCGCGGAGTTCGTCGAGATGCATTGAACTGATCCCCCGTCAGGTACCAGGCTGGAGGCGGGCGTTGATCGCCTGGCGGAGGCGTGTGGCCAGGGCTGTTGTTTCTTCGGGGGGTGTGGGCAGGACTCCGTTCTCCGCCATCAGCGCGTGGTACTGCTGCCGGTGGTACGGGACTCCCGGGGGCAGGCCCGCGATGTGCCAGTGGAGGTGGGCGTTGCCCTGTTGGCTGCCCAGTGACAGGAGGTAGGTCCGCTCGGGCCTGAGGACGTCCTCCATCGCCAGCGCCACCGTGCGTACGAACAGCATCAGCCGGGTGTACGCGGCCTCGTCCAGGTCGCGGACGGCGTGTTCGATGTGTGGTTTCGGGGCGGCCAGGAGTTTGCCCGGGAGCGTGGGGAAGCGGTCGAAGAAGGCCACGTGGTGCTCGTCCTCGTACACGGTCTCGTGCCGGTACGCGGGATCGCCCGCGAGGAAGGCGCAGACGAAACACGGCCCGCCGCGCGCCCGTTGCTCGTACTCCTGGAGATCGAAGGGCTGCGCGCCGGGGCGCTCCGGAAGGGGCACGGCTAGCTCTTTCCGTTGTTCGTCGAATTCGTCGAAGTCGTCGACTTCCACGGCTGGTTCGGATGCTTCGGATGCTTCGGCGGCTTCGTTTTCTTGGGCTTCTTCGGCTTCTTCGGTTTGTTGTCCTGCCTGGCCTGGCCCGGTGGCGTGTGCGTGGGTTTCGCCGAGGGGGGCGGTGTCGCGGACTCCTGGGGCCGCGTGCCGGTCGGCGGGGGCGGAGA
>NZ_LATD01000459.1 GCF_000981895.1 Streptomyces odonnellii
GGCGTGGGCTCGGGGGTGTCGGCTGTGCCGGTCGGCGGGTTTGTCATCGACCGGCACCCTAGCCCGCTTTTTCACCCTTTATCCGGTCTCTTCGATCCGGGTCCCGCGTTGTCCAGGGGCCTTCGCGCTCGGTCCAGGCGCCTGCGTGCCTGTTCCGGTTCCCTCGTACCGTTCGGGCTTCTTCGTGCCGCCCGCTACTTCTTCTTGGCCGTGAACTCCTCGTAGGCCGCGACGACCTCCGCCGCCGGGCCGTCCATCCGCAGGGTCCCCGACTCCAGCCAGAGCGCCCTGTCACACGTTTCGGTGATGGTCTTGTTGCTGTGGCTGACGAGGAAGACCGTCCCGGCCTCCTTGCGCAGTTCCGCGATGCGCTCCTGGCTGCGGCGCTGGAACTTCGCGTCGCCGGTGGAGAGCGCCTCATCGATCAGCAGGACCTCATGGCTCTTGGCGGCGGCGATCGAGAAGCGCAGCCGGGCGCCCATCCCCGAGGAGTAGGTCCGCATCGGCAGGGAGATGAAGTCGCCTTTCTCGTTGATCCCGGAGAACTCCACGATGGCGTCGTAGCGTTCACGGATCTGCTCGCGCGACATGCCCATGGCCAGCCCGCCGAGGATGACATTGCGCTCGCCGGTCAGATCGCTCATCAGGGCCGCGTTGACGCCCAGAAGCGAGGGCTGGCCCCGGGTGAAGACCTTGCCCCGGGTCGGCGGGAGCAGTCCCGCGACCGCCTTGAGCAGGGTCGACTTGCCCGAGCCGTTGGAGCCGATCAGACCGATCGCCTCGCCTTTGTACGCCGCGAAGCTGACACCCCGTACGGCATGGACCTGGCGGGCACCCGGAGTGGCCCGGCGGGAGACGATCCTGCTCAGGGCGGTGGTGGCGCTGCCACGGCCGCCCCGGGTGCCATGGACCGTATAGGTGATGTGGACCCCGTCGGCGACGACGGTGGGGACACGTTCGGCGACGGCGGGTGTGTGTCCCGTGTCGGCAGGCGTGAGCCCCGTGTCGGCGGGGGTGTGTTCCGTGTCGGTGGGGATGCGGTCAGCCACGTCCGTACTCCTCCTCGGCCTTCCAGAAGAACAGGAACCCGCCGATTCCGGCGAGCAGTGCCCAGCCGGCGGCGACGGCCCAGACATGCGGGGGCAGCCGGGCGGCGGTGAAGCTGTCGATGAGCGCGAAGCGCGTCAGGTCGATGTAGACGGCGGCCGGATTGCACTCCAGGGCCACCGTGACGGCATGCGGCAGCCGGCCGTTGCCGGCCACCTTGTCGACGCTCCACATCACGCCCGACGTGTACATCCAGGTGCGCAGGACGAAGGGCATGAGCTGTGAGAGGTCCGGGGTCCTGGCCGCCAGCCGCGCCACGGCCATCGAGACCCCGGTGTTGAACAGCGACTGGAGCGCCAGCGCCGGCACGATCAGCAGCCAGCTCGGCTTCGGGTACTCGCCGAAGCAGACAAGGATCACCGCCAGCGCGCCCAGGGAGAAGAGAAGTTGCTGGAGCTGCTGGAGGGCGAGGGCGACCGGCAGGGCGGCGCGCGGGAAGTGGAGGGCCCGTACGAGACCGAGGTTGCCGGAGATCGCGCGGGTGCCGGCCATGATCGAACTGGACGTGAAGGTCCAGATGAAGACGCCTGTGACCAGGAACGGGACAAAGTCCGGCACACCGTTCTTCGTGCCGAGCAGCACTCCGAAGATGAAGTAGTAGACCGTCGCGTTGAGCAGCGGGGTCATGATCTGCCAGAGCTGGCCGAGCTTGGCCTGGCTGTACTGGGCGGTCAGCCGGGCGGTGGCGAAGGCGGTGATGAAGTGACGCCGGGACCAGAGGCCGCGGAGGTAGGCGGGCAGGGTGGGGCGGGCGCCGCTCACGGTCAGTCCATGGCGGCGGGCGAGGGCGCTGAGGTCGGTCTCGGCGGCTGCGCCGGGCGCCTGGTCGAGGAGGGGCATGGGGTCCGGATCCGGGACCGGTGCGGTCGGTGCGATCGGCTGGCTCACGGAGATGTCGGCTTTCGGCGGTGGCTGGGGGCTGGCGCTGGGGGCGTACGCGCGTACCGGTGTACGTGCGTGCCGGGCGTACTCGGGCGTACGCGCTGCGGGGCGGGGCGGTGGGGCGCCGCAGGAGGGCGGGCGCTCACGGGGTGCTTA
>NZ_LATD01000046.1 GCF_000981895.1 Streptomyces odonnellii
GGGGTGGGGCGGTGGGGCGAGGGCGGGCGCTCAGCCGGCTAACGCGGGTGTGCTGTCCCGGACGACGAGCGAGGGTTCGAGCAGGACGCGCTCGGGCGGGGCGTCCGGGGCGGCCATCCGGGCCAGCAGCAGCCGGACGCACTCGCGGCCGACGGCTTCCAGCGGCTGGGCGACGGTGGACAGGCCGGGCGACAGGAGCGCGGCGGTCGGCGAGTCGTCGAAGCCGACCACGGCGACATCCCTGCCGGGTACGGCCTGCCGCTCGCGCAGGGCGCGGTAGCAGCCCAGCGCGAGGGTGTCGCTGGCGGCGACCACGGCCGTGGCGCCCGCGTCGAGCAGCGGTTCCACGGCGGCCCGCGCCGCCTCGATGTCGTCGACGCTCCGCGCGTGCCTGCCGCGTACCGGCAGACCGTGCCGGCGCATGGCGCGCTGCCAGCCCTCGGCACGGTCGTCACCGACGCCGGAGCCGCGCGGCCAGCCGAGGAACGCGATCTTCCGGTGCCCGAGACCGACGAGATGCTCGACCGCCGCGTCCGTCCCCGAGGCGCCGTCGACATCCGCCCAGTCGCCTATCTGTCGGCTCGACCACATCCGGCCGAAGCCCACGAAGGGCACTCCGCGCTTGGCGAGCCAGGCCTGCCGTTGGTCGCCCCGGTCGGTGCCGCTGAGCACGAAGCCGTCGACGCTGTGCAGGTCGATCAGCTCCTCGTACCCCTCAAGGCCCGTGGTGCCCGGCGGCGAGGCGAACAGCAGGATCCGGTAGCCCGCCTCGTCGGCGGTCTGCGAGAGCGCGTGCAGGAACCGGTCCATCACCGGTGCCAGGGTGCCGGGCGGGGTCGGGCGTATGCCGTAGCCGATGAGCTTGCTGGAGCGGGTGCGCAGCGTCTGGGCGGCCCGGTGCGGGCGGTAGCCCATCTCGTCGATGGTGCGCCGGACCCGCTCCAGGGTCTCGGGGCGCAGCAGCCCGGGCGAGTTGAGGGCGTTCGACACGGTTTGCGGAGAGACTCCGGCCCGTCGCGCGACCATGGCCAGGGTGACCGGACCGGCCTTGGACGAAGCGGTGTCGGGGGAGCGGGGCATGGGTTCTCCGGGGCCGGTCGTACGGAAGGTGATTACATTGGAGCGTTCTAAATGCCATTGTCAACGCCCTGAAGTCGTCGTTAGGGTTCTTGGAACGCTCCAATGCCTGAGAGGTTCTGCTCTGTTGGATACAACTGTCAAGACCCACGACATAACGAAGTCAGTCGCGGGCGCTGCCCCCTCGATCGAAGGTCTCCAGCCGTTTCTGCATGACGCCTGTGTGACGCTGTACGCGCCGAGCTTCGCGATCTCGCACGCGGACGGGCAGATCGACGGCGGTGCCGACGGCTTCTTCCACGGCGACAGCAGGGCGCTGGCCCGGCTCACCGTGGCGGCCGACGGCATCGTGCTCGCACCCGTGCGCGGAGCCCTTGACGGTGCCGACCGGGCCAGCTTCCGCGCGGTGCTGCGCGGCCTCGGCGAGGACACCGCGGACCCCGCCGTCACCCTGCGCAGGATCCGCCGCGTCACCCCCGGGCGGCTGGAGGAGACCCTCGAAGTCACCAACGCGGGGCGGCAGAATGTCCGTTTCCGGCTGGTCGTGACCGCCACCACCGACCTCGCGCCGATGGAGCGCGTCAAGACGGGTGAGACGCTGCCCACGGCTCCCGCCACCGCCTATGGAAGCGGACTCGACTGGTCGCGGGGGGCCTTCGCCGTACGCCTCGCCTCCACGCCGAGGCCGACCGCGCTCGACGCGGCGACCGGACGGCTGGAGTACGAGATCGGGCTCGCGCCCGGCGAGGTGTGGACGGCCGTACTGCGCTGTGACGCCGCTCACGAGGACGGCGACCAGTTCCCGGCGCCCGCCGCGGACACCCTGCCGTGGAGCACCCCGGTGCTGCGCAGCTCCGACCGGCGCTTCGACCACTGGCTCGGCCAGTCCGCCGCCGATCTGGACCGGCTGCGGCTGACCGACCCCGAGGCGCCCGCCGACCAGTTCCTGGCCGCCGGAGCCCCCTGGTTCCTGACGCTCTTCGGCCGCGACTCGCTGTGGGCGGCCAGGATGCTGCTGCCGCTGGGCACCGGTCTCGCCGCCGGTACGCTCCGTACGCTCGCCCGCCGCCAGGGCACCGCGTCCGACCCGGACACCCAGGAGCAGCCGGGCAAGATCCTGCACGAAGTGCGGCGCGCCGCCCAGGAGTTCCACGACGGCTTCGGCCTGCCGCCCCTCTACTACGGCACGGTCGACGCCACCCCGCTCTGGATCACGCTGCTGCATGACTCCTGGCGCTGGGGCCTCGCGCCCGAGCAGGTCGAACAGCTTCTGCCGAACGCCGAGTCCGCGCTGGCCTGGATGCGCGACCACGGCGACGCGGACGGTGACGGCTTCCTCAAGTACATCGATCTCACCGGGCGGGGCCTCGCCAACCAGGGCTGGAAGGACTCCGGCGACGCCATCCGGCACCGCGACGGGCGGCTGGCCGCCGCCCCGATCGCGCTGTGCGAGGTCCAGGCGTACGCGTACGAGGCGGCCCGTGGCGGCGCCGCGCTGCTGCGCGCCTTCGGCCGGCCGGGCGCCGACGAATGGGAGGAGTGGGCAGAGCGGCTGCGCGACCGCTTCCGCAGCCACTTCTGGGTGGAGGACGAGCGGGGACCGTATCCGGCGGTCGCCCTCGACCGGGACAGGAGGCCGGTGGACTCGGTCACTTCGGGGTTCGGGCATCTGCTCGGTACGGGCCTGCTCGACCACGAGGAGAGCGCGCTGCTGGCGGCCCGGCTCAGCGCGCCCGACCTCGACTCGGGGCACGGGCTGCGCACCCTGAGCAGCGGCTCGGTCGGCTACAACCCGTACGGCTACCACATCGGTTCCATCTGGCCGCACGACACCGCGATCGCCGTGCACGGGCTGGTCAGGGCCGGGTTCCCGGACGAGGCCGGGTCGCTCGCGGCGGGGCTGCTGACCGCGTCCGAGAGCTTCGACGCGCGTCTGCCGGAACTGTTCGCGGGCCATGGCGCGGCGACCGACACCTGGCCCTCGCCCTATCCGGCGTCCTGCCGTCCGCAGGCCTGGGCGGCGGCCTCGTCCGTACTGGTGCTCCAGTCCCTGCTCGGGCTCAGCGCCGATGTCCCCGGCGGGACGCTCACCGTCGCGCCCGGGTTCGCGGAGGCGTACCGGCCGCTGACGGTGACCGGGTTCGAGGTCGCGGGCGGGCGTCTGGACATCTCCGTGGAGGCCGACGGTACGGCGCGGATCGAGGCGCCGGCCGGGCTGGAGGTGAAGCGGGAGTACCCGGCGCCGCGTTGAGCGGGCGGCCGGGCGGGACGGTCGGCGCGGGCGGTCGGGCAGGCCGGGTTCGCGGGGACTCCGGTGGCGGCCGGAGTCCTGTCGGCGCTCGCTGACTCCGGCTGCTTCGGCCGACCGCATTCGATCGCCTGCCGGGCCGTGTCGCTATTGGGCCGAACGAGTGAGGGGCGGGAGGATGGCCCGATGCAGAGTCAGCGCGCGGGTGGGGTGGTCCGGTGAGCAGGTACGGCAGGTACGGCGAATTCGACGCCACCGATGAGCAGTGGAGGGGCCTGGCGCAGGTCGTACCGCTGCGCGGGCGTGACGAGTGGCCCTCCAGGGTCGACCACCGGGCGAACCCGCGGACGTACGAGGCCGAGAACCGGCGCTTCATCGTGCTGCGGGTACAGGTGTTCGGGGACGCGCGGGAGGTCGCGGACCATCTCATCGCGCGGATTCCGGTGCTGCTCGATCTGACCGGTGCGGAGCCCGATGTGGCCAAGCGGATCCTGGACTTCAGCAGCGGTGTGGTCTTCGGGCTCGGCAGCGGGATGCACCGGGTCGACCGGAATGTCTTTCTGCTGGCACCGATCGGCACGGAGGTCGAGGGGATCGCGGCGGAGGCCATTCCCCGGTCGTAGGCCGTCCCATGGGCGCGGGGCGTCCCCGTGCCGCAGGTCGTTCCCGTCGTCGCGGGCGCCGGGTGGCTGCCGGCACCGGGCCGCCCGGGGTGGCGGCGGCCGTGGTGGTAGATCTGGATCCATGACGGAACACGATGTTGCGGGACTTCAGCGGGCCCTGGCCGAGTTCGCGGCGGCGCGGGACTGGGAGCCGTACCACACCCCCAAGAATCTGGCGGCCGCGCTCAGCGTCGAGGCCTCCGAGCTGCTGGAGATCTTCCAGTGGCTGACCCCGGAGCAGTCGGCGCGGGTGATGGCGGACCCGGAGTCGGCGCACCGGGTGACGGACGAGGTCGCCGATGTGCTCGCGTATCTGCTCCAGTTCTGCGAGGTGCTGGGCATCGATCCGCTCGTGGCGCTCGCGGCCAAGATGGAGCGGAATGAGGTCCGCTATCCCCCCAAGCGTTCCTCGGAACATCCCAATTCTTCATGATCGTCACTCTGCGGAGTGATTGAGTTATACACATTGAGCTGGCTGTCCACAGATTTCCGCATTGCTCTGGCCTTTCCGTCGCCAGTCCCTCACTCTGGGTAGTGGAGTGAGAGGGCAGGATTGTCTTATGAACGGGGGCTGTTGGATGGATGCGGAACGGCTCATCGCGGTGAGCCGACATGCCCTGGCGGGGAGCGCGGAGCCACTGGACGTCATCGCGGAGGCCTGCCAGGCACAGGCCCTGGCCCAGGCGATCGGTGACCGGCTGGCGATCGGCGGGCCGCAGGAGCTGAGGGGCGAGGCGCGCGAGCTGGGCGAGGCCGGCGGGCGCGGCTGTGGACTGCCGGACCAGCCGGGGCTCTGCCGAGGCGGGATACGGGCGGGCGGACTCTCCGGGGTGATGGACACGCGGGGAGCGCTGGCCGGACTGGGCACGCTGCTGGGCGAGGTGGGGATCGCTCTGGTGGCGGTGGCGTGCGCGACCGACGAGGAGGGGCTGTACTGGCAGTGCATCGAGGCGATCGACGCGGCCGACGAGTCGAGCGACCGGGTGGGCGCGCTGCTGCGCAGGCTGAGCGCACGGGAGCGGGAAGGGGGCCGGCGGTTCGAGGGTGCAGGATAGATGCATGGATCTTCGAATCTTCACTGAGCCCCAGCAAGGGGCGAGCTACGAGACGCTGCTGAGCGTGGCCAAGGCCACCGAGGACCTGGGCTTCGATGCCTTCTTCCGGTCCGACCACTATCTGAAGATGGGGTCCGCCGACGGGCTCCCCGGGCCGACGGACGCCTGGATCACCCTGGCAGGGCTGGCGCGGGAGACCAAGCGGATCCGGCTGGGCACGCTGATGACGGCCGGTACGTTCCGGCTGCCGGGCGTGCTCGCCATCCAGGTCGCGCAGGTGGACCAGATGTCCGGCGGCCGGGTCGAACTGGGCCTGGGCGCGGGCTGGTTCGAGGAGGAGCACAAGGCGTACGGCATTCCGTTCCCCAAGGAGAAGTTCGCGCGGCTGGAGGAGCAGCTCGCGATCGTGACCGGGCTCTGGGCCACGGAGACCGGCAAGACCTTCAGCTATGACGGCACCTATTACCAGCTCACCGACTCGCCCGCGCTGCCCAAGCCCGCGCAGAGCAAGGTGCCGGTCCTGATCGGCGGCCACGGCGCGACGCGTACGCCGAGGCTGACCGCGCAGTATGCCGACGAGTTCAATATCCCCTTCGCCTCGATCGAGGACACGGAGCGGCAGTTCGGCCGGGTGCGGGCCGCCGCCGAGGCCATCGGCCGCCCGGCCGGTGATCTCGTGTACTCGAACGCGCTGGTGGTGTGTGTCGGCAAGGACGACGCCGAGGTGGCCCGGCGGGCGGCGGCCCTCGGCCGGGAGGTCGAGGAGCTGAAGGCGAACGGGCTGGCGGGTTCGCCCGCCGAGGTGGTCGACAAGATCGGGCGGTACGGCGCCGTCGGCTCGTCGCGGATCTATCTCCAGGTGATGGACCTGGACGACCTCGACCATCTGGAGCTGATCTCCTCACAGGTCCAGTCCCAGCTCGCCGATTCCTGACCTGCCGGTTCCTGACCTGCCGGTTCCCGAGTGGCGAAGCCGGAGCCTGGAGCCCGGAGCACTGGAGCAGCCATGAGACCCGCCCGCACCCTCGCCGCCGCGCTGGCGGAGGAGACCGTCGTCCTGGACGGCGGTCTGTCCAACCAGCTCGTGGACCAGGGCTGTGATCTGTCCGACGACCTCTGGTCCGCGCGGCTCCTGGCCGACGGACCCGAGCAGATCGAGACTGCCCACGCGGCGTATGTGCGGGCGGGCGCCCAGGTGCTGATCACCTCCAGCTACCAGGCGACCTACGAGGGCTTCGCGCGGCGGGGCGTGCCGCGGCGTGAGGCCGGAGCGCTGCTGGCCGGAAGCGTGGAGCTGGCGCGCCGCGCCGGCGCGGCGGGGCAGCGGGAGGTGTGGGTGGCCGCGTCGGTCGGACCGTACGGCGCGATGCTCGCGGACGGCAGCGAGTACCGCGGGCGGTACGGGCTGACGGTGGCGGAGCTGGAGCGTTTCCACCGGCCCAGGATCGAGGCCCTCGCGGCGGCTGGTCCGGACGCGCTGGCGCTGGAGACGGTGCCGGACACCGACGAGGCGGAGGCGCTGCTGCGGGCCGCCGACGGCTGCGGGGTGCCGGTCTGGCTCTCGTACTCCATAGCGGGCGAGCGCACCCGGGCCGGCCAGCCGCTCGCCGACGCCTTCGCCCTGGCGGCCGGTGCCGGGCAGGTGATCGCGGTGGGCATCAACTGCTGCGAGCCGGCCGACGCCGACCATGCGGTCGGGATCGCCGCCTCGGTGACCGGTAAGCCGGTGGTCGTCTACCCCAACAGCGGAGAGGGATGGGACGCGGAGACCCGGAGCTGGCGCGGCGGCGCCACTTTCGACCCGGCGCGGGTGCGGTCCTGGCAGAAGGCCGGGGCCCGGCTGGTGGGCGGATGCTGCCGGGTCGGTCCGGCCGATATCGCCCGGCTCGGCGCGGCGTTGGCGCGGTGAGGGCTCGCGGGGAGCGGCCGGGTAGTCGCGCGGGGCACCGTCAGGGGGCGTCCCGGGCGATGGCCGGAGGACGGTCCAGACGGAAAACCCCTGTTCGTGGCGGTCCTGGCGGGCAATACTCGTTCGGGTGTTCCTGACGATCAGTACGACCGGCACCCCGGAACGTCCCGCGACCGACCTCGGATTTCTGCTGCACAAGCATCCCGACCGGGCGCAGACGTTCTCCACCGCGCATGGCACCGCCCATGTGCTCTACCCCGAGGCGTCCGCCGAGCGCTGCACGGCGGCGCTGCTGCTGGAGGTCGATCCCGTGGCGCTGGTACGCCGGGGCCGGGGAAAGGGCCGGGGCGGCGCGCCCGACGCGGCACTCGCGCAGTATGTCAACGACCGCCCCTACGCGGCCTCTTCGCTCCTCGCGGTCGCGCTGAGCACGGTCTTCAAGAGCGCGCTGCGCGGCGTCTGCAACGCCATGCCCGAGCGCGCCGCGAGCCCGCTGCCGCTGCGGATCGAGATCCCCGCCGTCCCCGCGCGCGGCGGTGCCGAGCTGGTGGGCAAGCTCTTCGGCCCGCTCGGCTGGACCTCCGTGGACGCACGGCCGGTGGCACTCGACGAGCGGTTCCCACAGTGGGGCGACTCGCGCTATACGCATCTCGTCCTGGAGGGCGAGCTGCGGCTCGCGGACGCGCTGCGCCAGCTCTATGTCCTGCTGCCGGTTCTCGACGGCGCCAAGCACTACTGGGTCGCGCCCGACGAGGTGGACAAGCTGCTGCGCGCGGGCGACGGCTGGCTGGCCGACCACCCGGAACAGAAGCTGATCACCAGCCGTTATCTGGCCCGCCGCTGGAGTCTGACCCGGCAGGCCATGGAGCGCCTTGAGCTGGTACGGCTCGCCGAGGCCGACGACATGGAGGTCGAGGCGCTCGACAACGCGGTGGTCGACGACCCCGCGGAGGGGACCGAGGCGCTGGCCGACGGCACACCGTACGGCTCCGAGGACCGGACGAGTCCCGAAGGACCCGGTAGCAGCCCCGGCAGCCCCAAGGGCCCCAACAGCTCCGAGAACTCCGACGGCTTCGACGGCCTCGGGAGCTCCGGGAGCTCCGGGAGCGAGGCCGCGGCGAAGGAGCCCTCGCTCGCCGATCAGCGGCGCGACGCGATCCTGACCGCCCTGCGTGACGCGGGCGCGGGCACGGTGCTCGACCTTGGCTGCGGCGAGGGCCGGCTCGTACAGGCGCTGCTCAAGGACGCGCGCTTCACCCGCGTCGTCGGCGTCGACGTATCGGTACGCGCCCTGACCATCGCCTCCCGCCGCCTCGGCCTGGAGCGGCTGAGCGAGCGCCAGGCCGCCCGCGTCACCCTCGTACAGGGCGCCCTCACCTATACGGACAAGCGGCTCAAGGGGTACGACGCGGCCGTGCTGAGCGAGGTCGTGGAGCATGTCGATCCGCCGAGGCTGCCCGCCCTGGAGTACGCGGTGTTCGGTGCGGCCCGCCCCCGTACCGTCCTTATGACCACACCGAACGCCGAGTACAACGTGCGCTGGGAGACCCTGCCCGCCGGGCACGTACGCCACAGCGACCACCGCTTCGAGTGGACCCGCGAGGAGTTCCACGGCTGGGCCGACGCGGTCGCGCGGCGCCATGGCTACACCGTCGCGTACCTCCCGGTGGGCCCCGACGACCCCGAGGTGGGACCGCCCACCCAGATGGCCGTCTTCAGCCGCCACGAGGAGAGCGACCACCAGGAAGGAAAGGCCGCATGAGCGACATACCAGACACGCTTGCCGACGGCGCCACCATGACCACCGCGCCGGACCCCGTCACGCGCGGTCTCGCGGTCCCCGACCTCTCCCTCGTCGTGCTGATCGGCGCCACCGGCTCCGGCAAGTCCACCTTCGCCGCAAGCCACTTCAAGCCCACCCAGATCGTCTCCTCGGACTTCTGCCGCGGTCTGGTCGCCGACGACGAGAACGACCAGAGCGCCAGCGGCGACGCCTTCGACGTCCTGCACTACATCGTGGCCAAGCGGCTCGCGGCCGGCCGGCTCACCGTCGTGGACGCCACCAATGTGCAGACCGAGAGCCGCAAGCAGCTCGTACGGATCGCCCGCGAGCACGATGTGCTGCCCGTGGCGATCGTTCTCGACCTGCCGGAAGAGGTCTGCGCGGCGCGCAACGAGGGCCGTCCCGACCGGGCCGGGATGCCCCGCCGTGTCATCAAGCGCCACCGGGCCGAACTCCGCCGCTCGCTGCGCGGCCTCGAACGCGAGGGCTTCCGCAAGGTCCACATCCTGCGCGGCGAGCGCGAGGTGGCCGCCGCCGGAGTCGTCCTCGAACGCCGCTACAACGACCTCACCCACCTCACCGGCCCCTTCGACATCATCGGCGACGTCCACGGCTGCCGCTCCGAGCTGGAGACCCTGCTCGGCAAGCTCGGCTACCAGGACGGCGTCCACCCCGAGGGCCGCACGGCGGTCTTCGTCGGCGACCTCGTCGACCGCGGCCCCGACAGCCCCGGAGTGCTGCGCCTGGTGATGGACATGGTCGAGTCCGGCAACGCCCTGTGCGTTCCGGGCAATCACGAGAACAAGCTCGGCCGCTGGCTCAAGGGCAGGAAGGTCCAGCACACGCATGGACTCGCTGAGACCGTCGAGCAGTTCGAGAAGGAGGACGACGCGTTCCGCGCGCGGGTACGGGAGTTCATCGACGGCCTGGTCAGCCACTACGTCCTGGACGGTGGCAAGCTGGTCGTCTGTCACGCGGGGCTGCCCGAGAAGTACCACGGCCGCACCTCGGGCCGGGTCCGCTCGCACGCGCTGTACGGCGAGACCAGGGGGGAGACCGACGAGTTCGGCCTGCCGGTGCGCTACCCCTGGGCCGAGGACTACCGGGGCCGGGCCGCTGTGGTGTACGGCCACACACCCGTACCGAAAACCTCATGGATCAACAACACCATCTGTCTGGACACCGGCGCGGTCTTCGGCGGCCGGATGACCGCGCTGCGCTGGCCGGAGCGCGAACTCGTCGACGTACCCGCCGAGCGGGTCTGGTACGAGCCGGCCCGGCCGCTGGCCACCGAGGCGCCCGGCGTCCGAGAGGGCCGGCCGCTGGATCTGGCCGATGTGCGGGGCAGTCGGACCGTGGAGACCCGCCACATGGGGCGGCTCGCGGTGCGCGAGGAGAACGCCGCGGCGGCGCTGGAGGTCATGAGCCGCTTCGCGGTCGACCCCCGGCTGCTCGCGTATCTCCCGCCCACCATGGCGCCCACCGCGACCGCCGCCCAGGACGTGGCCGGCGGGCCGTTCCTGGAGCATCCGGTCGAGGCCTTCGCGCAGTACCGCGCGGACGGGGTCGACCGGGTCGTGTGCGAGGAGAAGCACATGGGCTCGCGCGCGGTGGCGCTGGTCTGCCGGGACGAGGCGGTGGCGCGCGAGCGCTTCGGCGCGGCCGGGGTGACCGGCGCCCTGCACACCCGTACCGGCAGGCCCTTCTTCGACGACCCGGCGGTCACCGAGCAGATCCTGGAGCGGCTGCGTGCCGCCGTCACGGCCGCCGGACTGTGGGCGGAACTCGGCACGGACTGGCTGCTGCTGGACGCCGAGCTGATGCCGTGGTCGCTCAAGGCCACCGGGCTGCTGCGCACCCAGTACGCGGCGGTCGGAGCCGCGGCGGGCGCTGCCTTCCCCGCCGTGACCCGGGCCCTGGAGGCCGCGGTCGCCAGGGGCGTCGAGGCCGGTGATCTGCTGGCGGCGCAGCGCGGGCGCGCGAGCGACGCGGCCGCGTTCACCGAGGCGTACCGGCGCTACTGCTGGACCACGGACGGGCTCGACGGGGTGCGGCTCGCGCCGTTCCAGCTCCTGGCCGTCCAGGGCCGCAGCCTCGCCGCAGTCCCGCACGACCAGCAGCTCGCCTGGCTGGACCTGCTGGTCGAGCACGACCCGACCGGGCTGCTCCAGGTCACCCGGCGGCTGATCGTCGACACGGGCGACGAGGAATCGGTGCGCGGAGGCGTCGACTGGTGGCTGGAGATGACGGAGCGCGGCGGCGAGGGCATGGTGGTCAAGCCGCTCGCGGCGCTGGTACGGGACGCGAAGGGGCGGCTCGTACAGCCGGGCATCAAGGTGCGCGGCCGGGAGTATCTGCGGATCATCTACGGTCCCGAATACACCCGTCCGGAAAATCTCCAGCGCCTGCGCAACCGGTTCCTCGGCCACAAGCGGTCCCTGGCGCTGCGGGAGTACGCCCTCGGCCTTGAGGCGCTGGACCGGATGGCGGACGGCGAGCCGCTGTGGCGGGTCCATGAGGCGGTCTTCGCGGTCCTGGCGCTGGAGTCGGAACCGGTCGACCCCCGTCTCTGAACCGGTCGACGCACCGGCCGGGCCGGTCGACCCCCGCCTCTGAACCGGTCGCCCCATGGACCCGGCCGGTCGATTCCCGTCTCCGGCCGGTCGTTCCTCGTCCCTGAACGGGCGGCCCGGTGCGGGGACCGGGTCGCCCAGCCGGGTTCCCGCACCGGGGCCCGCTGAGACCGTGCTCTCATCCGCTGCCGTTCACCGCGTGAATCACGCGCCGTGCGGTGAGGATGGTGACATGGGATTCCATGTCGACTCCGAGACCGGCCGGCTGCGCCGCGTCATACTGCACCGGCCGGATCTGGAGCTGAAACGGCTCACGCCCGGCAACAAGGACGCGCTGCTCTTCGACGACGTGCTGTGGGTACGGCGGGCCCAGGAGGAGCACGACGCCTTCGCCGCGGTGCTCCGCGACCGGGGCGTGCACGTACATCTCTTCGACGAGCTGCTGCGCGAGTCGCTGGAGCTTCCGGCGGCGCGGCGGCTCGTACTGGACCGGGTCTTCGACGAGAAGGAGTACGGGCCGCTCGCCACCGGCCATCTCCGGGCGGTCTTCGACGCACTGCCGACGGACGAGCTGGTCGAGGCGCTGGTCGGCGGGATGACCAAGCGCGAGTTCCTGGAGCGGCACGCGGAGCCGACCTCCGTCCGCTTCCATGTGATGGCGCTGGACGACTTCCTGCTCGACCCGCTGCCGAACCACATCTTCACCCGCGACACTTCCGCCTGGATCTACGACGGAGTGAGCATCAACGCCATGCGCTGGCCCGCCCGGCAGCGCGAGACCGTGCACTTCGAGGCGATCTACAAGCACCATCCGCTCTTCACCGGCCCGGACGCCGGTGCGTTTCACCACTGGTCGGAGGGGCAGGACGACTATCCCTCGACGATCGAGGGCGGCGATGTCCTGGTGATCGGCGGCGGCGCCGTACTGATCGGGATGAGCGAGCGGACCACCCCGCAGGCGGTCGAGATGCTGGCCCGGGGGCTCTTCGCGACCGGTTCCGCGAACACCATCGTGGCGCTGGACATGCCGAAGCGGCGGGCGTTCATGCATCTCGACACGGTGATGACGATGGTCGACTCCGACACCTTCACGCAGTACGCGGGGCTCGGCATGCTCCGCTCGTACACCATCGAGCCGGGCGGCGACGGCTTTGAGCTGAAGGTCACCGACCATCCGCCGGAGCATATGCACCGCGCGATCGCGGCGGCCCTCGGGCTGGCGGAGATCCGGGTGCTGACCGCCACCCAGGATGTCCACTCGGCGGCGCGCGAGCAGTGGGACGACGGCTGCAACGTGCTGGCGGTCGAGCCCGGGGTGGTCGTGGCGTACGACCGCAACGTCACCACCAACACGCATCTGCGCAGACAGGGCATCGAGGTGATCGAGATCCCCGGTAGCGAACTGGGCCGGGGGCGGGGCGGACCGCGCTGTATGAGCTGCCCGGTGGAACGCACCGCGGTCTGAGAGATGTACCCCGGCGCGCGGTATCGCCCATCGTATAGCAATACGGGTCGTCGTATATAGTTCCATGGTCCCGGTTGGGGCCACCCCTTTGCTTTCGCCCCTTTTCCTTTTCCTTTCCGCGCCCCCAGGAGCAGCCACCATGGCGATAGACCTCGCAGGCCGCCACTTCCTCAAGGAACTGGACTTCACGGCCGAGGAGTTCCGCGGCCTGATCGACCTCGCCGCCGAGCTGAAGGCCGCGAAGAAGGCGGGCACCGAGATCCAGCGGCTGCGCGGCAAGAACATCGCGCTGATCTTCGAGAAGGCCTCCACCCGTACCCGCTGCGCCTTCGAGGTGGCGGCGGCGGACCAGGGCGCGGCCACCACGTACATCGACCCCTCCGGCTCGCACATCGGGAAGAAGGAGTCGGCGAAGGACACCGCCCGGGTCCTCGGGCGGATGTACGACGGCATCGAGTACCGCGGCGACGCCCAGTCGACCGTCGAGGCGCTGGCCGCGCACGCGGGCGTTCCGGTCTTCAACGGCCTGACGGACTCCTGGCATCCGACCCAGATGCTCGCCGACGTGCTGACCATGACCGAGCACAGCGCCAAGCCCCTGACCGAGATCGCCTTCGCCTACCTCGGCGACGCCCGCTTCAACATGGGCAACTCGTACCTGGTCACGGGCGCGTTGCTGGGCATGGACGTACGGATCGTCGCGCCGCGGGCCTACTGGCCTGCCGATACGGTCCTCGCGCTGGCCCGCGAGGCCGCGAAGGTCAGCGGGGCGCGGCTGACCCTCACCGAGGAGATCAAGGAGGGGGTCGCGGGCGCGGACTTCGTGGCCACCGATGTGTGGGTGTCGATGGGCGAGTCGAAGGAGGTCTGGGACGAGCGGATCGCCGCGCTCGGTCCGTACTCCGTGACCATGGACGTGCTGCGCGCGACCGGGAACCCGGAGGTGAGGTTCCTGCACTGCCTGCCGGCGTTCCACGACCTGGACACGGCGGTCGGCCGTGAGATCCACGAGCGGCACGGTCTGAGCGAACTCGAAGTCACCGACGAGGTCTTCGAGTCGGCGCACTCGGTCGTCTTTGACGAGGCCGAGAACCGGCTGCACACCATCAAGGCGGTCCTGGTGGCCACGCTCGCGGGGAACGGTTCGACGGCCGCGACCGGGTTGACGGCCACGGGGCTTCGCTGACTGAGGCGGCGGCGACTGAGGCGGCGGCGCCTCGCTGACCGCGGAGCCGGAGGGCGGCGGCCGAAAGCGGAACGGGGGTGCACGGACGGGGTGCATTGGTCTACGCCAAACCGCCCTGTCCCTGTATTCTCATCCGTGGCCAGCGGCACACAATCCCCCCACCCAGGTTGCGTGCTGGCGCGGGCGACGACCGCACAACTCTGCCCTATGCAGCCGGGTTCCCCCATTCGCCGCCTCTAGGAGTCATGGTGAAAGTTCGCACCAGAAGCTCGGCGATCATCGGCACCATATGCCTCATTGCCTCACTTGCCTTTACCACGGCATCAGCCGACGAGCCCGCCGCCCCACGTCCGGCGGCGGAGGTGAAGCTCACTCAAGTGGCCACGGCGCAGAATCCCATCGCCGGCGCCGCCGGGCCCAACGGCACGGTCTGGATAGCCGAACGCGCGGGCACCGTAAGGGCCCTGGGCAGGCAGGGGCTCGGCGCGCCGGTCCTCGACATATCCGACGAGACCACCACCGACGGCGAACGAGGCCTGCTGGGCATCGCGTTCGACAAGAAGTTCGAGCGCTTCTACATCTCCTTCACGGACCTCGAAGGCACCAGCACCATCGACGAGTTCGTCGTGCGGTACGGCAAGATCCAGCCGAACACCCGGCGCACCGTCCTCACCCAGACGCAGCCGTACGCCAACCACAACGGCGGCGACATCAAGATCGGCCCTGACGGCTACCTCTACATCGCGCTCGGCGACGGCGGTTCGGGCGGCGACCCGCACGCCAACGGGCAGAACCTCAACACGCTGCTCGGCAAGATGCTGCGGATCGACCCGAGGGGCGGCACGCCGTACGCGATCCCGCCGGGCAACCCGTTCGTGAACGACCCGAACGCGAGGGACGAGATCTGGGCGTACGGGCTGCGCAACCCGTGGCGGTTCTCCTTCGACGCGGGCACGGGCGACCTGCTGATCGCGGACGTCGGCCAGAGCGCCTGGGAGGAGATCGACTGGGCCCCGGCGTCCAGCAAGGGCGGCGAGAACTACGGCTGGTCGCAGATGGAGGGGAACCATCCCTTCCGGGGCGGCACGGAGCCCGCGAACCACGTACGGCCGATCCACGAGTACGACCGTAACGGGCTCGGCTGCTCGGTGACCGGCGGATTCGTCTACCGCGGCAACGCGATCCCGGGCCTCAAGGGCCAGTACGTGTTCAGCGACTACTGCGACGGCACCGTCCGCTCGCTCCAGTTGCAGAACGGCAAGGTGACCGGCGAGAGCGACCTCGGGGTCAACGGCGGCGAGGTCATCTCCTTCGTACAGGGCGGCAACGGCGAGCTGTACGTGCTCGGCATCGGCGGCAAGGTCTCCCGTATAGACCCCGCCTGAACCGTGCAAACCCCGCTTGGACCGGCATGGACCCCGCACAGGGCCCGTATCGAGTCGGCGTGACGACCGGCTGACGACCGGCCGAGGTCAGGCCCGGCGCTGAGAAATCAGCACCGGGCCTGATGTGCTGTGCGGCCCCGTTCCGGCGGCTGTTCGCGGCCGGCGCCATGCGCTCCGGATCAGGCCGACGGCAGGGTGAACCAGACCGCCTTGCCCTGGTCGGTGGGGCGGTGTCCGCACTCCGCGCTCAGTGTGTGGATCAGCAGCAGGCCGCGGCCGTCCTCCTGCCAGGGGTCGGGCATCGTGCCGAACCCGGCGCGTGCGAGATCGCCCGGGGGAGCGGGGTCACGGTCGTGCACCTCGACCTGGCAGCCGGTCGGGAGCAGCTCCACCACCAGCTCGATCGGCTCGTCGCCCGCGGTGTGCTTGATCGCGTTGGCCACCAGCTCCGCGGTGAGCAGCTCTGCGGTGTCGCTGTCCGTCGTGTCCGCGAGATGCGCGATCGCCGTCCGGACCAGGGCACGTGCGAGCGGTACGGCTTCAGCGCTGTGGGGCAGTGCGACACGCCAGGAGGGGAGGCCTGAGGTTTCCGGCACGGCGGGTGGTCCGATCAAGGGTTGGCTGTTGAACAAGCGTTGGCGGGCTGTCGAAGCCCAGAAGTTTTATCGGATTCAAATTTACGGAGCGTTAGGGCGCGGGCAAGAGGCGGCGGCCTGCCATGACCGGGACTTCCGGCCCGCCGCCGCCGGGACCTTCGGCACGGTGCCGGGCCGGATACGGGCCGGGCGACGTGGGGCCGATGGGGGTGGCGGAGGGGCCGGCCGGGGTATTGCGCGGTGCGCTCCGGACGGTCCGAGCGCGGCACATGCCGGAAGGGAGCGGGTCGTATCGCGCGCTCGTATCGCGCACTCGTGACGACGGTCACGGAGCGGTGATACGGTTCCGGTGAGGGACCGCGCCCCGCCGAGGGAGGCCGTACGCCCATGAGCGACTCCATGAGCAGCCCCGCCCGCTCCACGAGCCCCTTCACCGGCTCCGCGCCCCGCACCGAGGAGTGGCGCCATCTCCGGCTGACGCGCGATGACGACGGCGTTGCGACCGTCACGCTCGCCCGCCCCGAGAAGCTCAACGCCCTCACCTTCGGGGCCTACGCCGATCTCCGCGATCTCCTCGCCGAGTTGTCCAGGGAGGGTTCCGTACGGGCCCTGGTGCTGGCCGGCGAGGGGCGCGGCTTCTGCTCGGGCGGCGATGTCGACGAGATCATCGGCGCGACCCTCGCCATGGACACCGCCCGGCTTCTCGACTTCAACCGGATGACCGGGCAGGTCGTCAGGGCGATCCGCGAGTGCCCCTTCCCGGTGATCGCCGCCGTGCACGGCGTCGCCGCGGGCGCCGGAGCGGTCCTCGCGCTCGCCGCCGACTTCCGGATCGCGGATCCCTCCGCGCGGTTCGCCTTCCTCTTCACCCGGGTCGGTCTCTCCGGCGGCGACATGGGTGCGGCCTATCTGCTGCCCCGGGTCGTCGGACTCGGCCACGCGACCCGGCTGCTGATGCTCGGCGAGCCCGTACCCGCGCCCGAGGCCGAGCGGATCGGCCTGATCAGCGAACTGACCGCCGAGGGCGCCGCCGGCCCGCGGGCCGCCGAACTGGCCCGTACCCTCGCACGCGGCCCGGCCCTCGCGTACGCCAGGACCAAGGCCCTGCTCACCGCCGAGCTGGACATGCCGCTGGCCGCCGCCGTCGAACTGGACGCCTCCACCCAGGCGTTGCTGATGTACGGGAAGGACTACGCCGAGTTCCACGCCGCCTTCACGGAGAAGCGGCCCCCGAAGTGGCAGGGGCGGTAGCCGTGCGGATCGCGGTGATCGGCGGCGGACCCGGCGGACTGTACGCGGCGGCCCTGCTCAAACGGCTCGGCCCCGCTCGCGAGATCACCGTCTGGGAGCGCGACGCCCCCGGCGACACCTTCGGCTTCGGAGTCGTCCTCTCCGACGAGACGCTCGGCGGGATCGAGCACGCGGATCCCGTCGTCCACCAGGCGCTCCGGAACGAGTTCGTGCGCTGGGACGCCATCGACATCGTCCACCGGGGCCATACCCTCACCTCGCGCGGCCATGGCTTCGCGGCCCTCGGCAGGCGCAGGCTGCTGGAGATCCTGTACGAGCGCTGCGCTTCGCTGGGCGTACGGCTCCGCTTCCGCACCGAGGCGCCGCCCGCCGCCGAACTCGCCGCCTCCCACGACCTGGTGATCGCCGCGGACGGGATCCACAGCCTCACCCGCACGGCCCATGCCGCGCACTTCGGGCCCCGGATAAGCGCCCACCGCTGCCGCTACATCTGGCTCGCCGCCGACTTCGCCTTCGACGCCTTCCGGTTCGAGACCGCCGAGACCGAGCACGGGGTGATGCAGCTCCACGGCTATCCGTACGCCGACGAACGGAGCGCCGAAGGACCGCGCAGCACCGTCATCGTCGAGATGCGCGAAGAGGTCTGGCGGGCAGCCGGGTTCGAGAGTCCCGACGAGCGGCGGTCCGCCGAGCGGTCCGTCGAACGGCCCTCCTCCGAACGGCCCGCCTGCGGGCGGCCCGTAGAGCGGTCCGTCGAATGGTCCGTCGAGCGGTGCGCGGAGATCTTCGCCGGAGCACTCGGCGGACGGCCCCTGCGCGCGAACGCCTTCTCCTGGACCGTCTTCCGTACGGTCGTCAACGACCGCTGGAGCCACGGCAATACGGTGCTGATCGGCGACGCCGCCCACACCGCCCACTTCTCCATCGGCTCCGGCACCAAGCTCGCCGTCGAGGACGCCCTCGCGCTCGCGGCCTGTATCCAGGAAAGTCCCGGGCTGTCGGCCGCCCTCGCCGCGTACGAGAGCGAGCGCCGCCCGGTCGTCGAGTCCACCCAGCGCGCCGCCGCCGCGAGCCTGCGCTGGTTCGAGGAACTGGCCGCGTACACGGACCAGCCGCCGCGCCGGTTCGCCTTCGGGCTGCTCACCCGCAGCCGCCGGGTCACCCACGCCAATCTGCGGCTGCGCGACCCCGCCTTCACCCGGGCGGTGGAGGACGGTTTCGGCTGCCCGCCCGGTACGCCCCCGATGTTCACCCCCTTCCGGCTGCGCGGGCTGACCCTGCGCAACCGGGTCGTCGTCTCGCCCATGGACATGTACTGGGCGGTGGACGGCGTCCCCGGGGACTTCCATCTCGTCCATCTCGGCGCCCGAGCCCTCGGCGGCGCCGGTCTGGTCATGACCGAGATGGTGTGTGTGAGCCCCGAGGGCCGGATCACCCCCGGCTGCACCGGCCTCTACACCCGCGAGCAGGGCGAGGGCTGGCGCCGTATCACCGATTTCGTCCACACCGCCTCGCCCGGAACGGCCATCGGCGTCCAGCTCGGGCACTCCGGGAGGAAAGGCTCCACCCGGCTGATGTGGGATGGCATGGACGAGCCGCTCGCCGAGGGCAACTGGCCGCTGAGCGCCGCCTCCCCGCTGCCGTACCGGCCCGGGATCAGCCAGATACCGCGCCAGCTTGACGGCCGTCAGCTCAGCGAGATACGCGAACAGTTTGCCGCGGCTGCCCGGCGGGCCCGGCGCAGCGGCTTCGACCTGCTCGAACTGCACTGCGCACACGGCTATCTGCTCTCCGGTTTCCTCTCCCCGCTCACCAACCGGCGCACCGACGCCTATGGCGGCCCGCTGGAGGGCCGGCTGCGATTCCCGCTCGAAGTCTTCGACGCCGTACGGGCCGAGTGGCCCGACGAACTGCCCATGACCGTCCGTATCTCCGCCACCGACTGGGCGCCCGGCGGCACCACCATGGACGAGGCCGTGGAGATCGCCCGTGCTTTCACCGCGCACGGTGCCGACGCGATCGATGTGTCGACCGGCCAGGTCGTCGCGGACGAACGGCCCGAGTTCGGCCGCTCGTACCAGACACCGTTCGCCGACCTGATCCGTAACACCCTGTCCGTCCCGGTGATCGCCGTCGGCGCCATCTCCTCCTGGGACGATGTCAACTCCCTGCTGCTGGCGGGCCGCGCGGATCTTTGCGCCCTCGCCCGGCCGCATCTCCACGACCCGCAGTGGACGCTCCACGCCGCGGCGGCCCAGGGGTACGAGGGCCCCGCCGCGCCCTGGCCGCTCCCGTACCGCGCGGGCAGCCGTCCGCCGCCCTCGGGCCGTACCGACGCTCCCAGGCCGCGCCTCACGCTGGGTCTCAGTCCAGGCTGAGAGGCCCTCGTACTCCCGCCGCTTCCGTCGCTTCCGCCGTCGGTGTCGGCTGCGCCGCCTCAGCCGCCTCCACCGCTGCCCCCGTCGTTTCCGCTGCCTCCGCCGCCTCCGCGCCGAGCGAATCCCGTACGAACTCCAGTCCCGCGTCCCGCAGTTGGGCGTGCAGCAGGGCGAAGACCTCCGCCGAGCGCTCGCCGGGCCAGGTCTTCGGCAGCAGATCCGCGGGCAGGCCCGGATCGGTGTACGGGAGGTGGCGCCAGGAGTCCAGAGCGAGCAGGTAGTCGCGGTAGGCGTCCTCCGGCGGCACCTCACGCCGGTCCGCCCAGGCCCGCAGCACCGGTTCGTGCGCGGCCAGGAACTCCTCGTGGCGCGTGGCGATCGCGTCCAGGTCCCACCAGCGGGCCACGGCCTCCGACGTGGTCTCGAAGCCGAGATGGTCCCCGCGGAAGAGATCCACGTACCCGTCGAGGCCGAGCCGGCTCAGGGTGTGGCTCGTCTCCTCGTACAGCCGCCCCGGCGCGATCCAGACACCCGGCGCGGCCGTGCCGAAGCCGAGGCGGCCCAGCCGCGAGCGGAGCAGATGGCGCTTGTGGCGCTCGGCCTCCGGTACGGAGAACACCGCCAGCACCCACCCGTCGGCGAGCCGGGGCGGGGGCCGGTCGTAGATCCTGCGGTCCCCGTCGTCGAGCAGCTCGCGGGCCTCGGCCGACAGCGCGTACCCGGCGGCGCCCTCCGCGGTACGTCCCGGGACCAGCAGACCGCAGCGCTTGAGCCGCGAGACCGACGAGCGCACCGCGGGCGCGTCGACACCGAGCGCCCCCAGCAGCCGGATCAGCCCGGCCACGGCGAGCGGGGCGCCGTCCGGAGTGCGGCCGTACGCGCCGTACAGGGTGACGATCAGAGAACGGGGGGTGTGCTGCTCGGCCACGCGATCACTGTATGCCCTGGTGGACAGCGCCGGGACCACGGTGGACAGGGCCCGGACCGCGCAGCAGGAAGCGCTGGAGCTTGCCCGTGGGGGTACGGGGGAGCGCGTCCAGGAAGACCACCGAGTGCGGGCGTTTGTACGGTATGAGCCGCGCGCCGACGAAGTCCCGCAGCGCCCGTACGGTCTCCTCGCCCGGCTCCGCGCCCTCGCGCAGCACGACATACGCGGCGACGGTCTGGCCGCGCACCTCGTCGGGGCGGCCGACCACCGCCGCCTCCAGCACATCGGGATGGGCCAGCAGCACGTCCTCGACCTCGGGACCCGCGATGTTGTAACCAGCCGAGATGATCATGTCATCGGCACGGGCCACATAGCGGAAGTAGCCATCGGGCTCGCGTATATAGGTGTCACCGGTCAGGTTCCAGCCGCCCCGTACATACTCCCGCTGGCGTGGATCCGCCAGATACCGGCACCCGACCGGACCGCGCACGGCCAGCAGCCCCGGCTCCCCGTCCGGCACCGGAGCGCCCGTACGGTCCACCACGCACGCCTGCCAGCCGGGCACCGGCACCCCGGTGGTCCCCGGCCGCACCGCCTCGTCGGCCGCGGAGATGAATATGTGCAGCAGCTCGGTCGCGCCGATGCCGTTGATGAGACGCAGCCCGGTCCGGTCGAACCAGGACTGCCAGGTCGCCGCGGGCAGATTCTCGCCGGCCGAGACACAGCGCCGCAGCGAGGAGACGTCGTACGCGGACGGCCGCGCCGTCAGCTCGTCGAGCATCACCCGGTACGCGGTCGGCGCGGTGAACAGGACGGACACCCGGTGCTCCGCGACCGCGGCCAGCAGCTCCCGGGGGCGGGCCTGTTCGAGCAGGAGCGTGGACGCCCCGGCCCGCATCGGGAAGATCACCAGACCGCCGAGACCGAAGGTGAAGCCGAGCGGTGGGCTGCCCGCGAAGAGATCACCGGGCTCGGGCCGCAGTACCTGGCGCGAGAAGGTGTCGGCGACGGCCAGTACGTCCCGGTGGAAGTGCATACAGCCCTTGGGCCGGCCGGTCGTCCCCGAGGTGAAGGCGATCAGCGCCACGTCGTCCGCCGCTGTCTCCACCGCTGGGTAGCGCCCGGGCCGCGCCTCGGTCAGCCGCAGCAGATCGTCGGGCGCGTCCCCGCCGTACGCCGTGATCCGCAGCCCGGGCACCTGCGCCGCGACCAGGTCGTCCAACGAGCGGCTGTCGCACAGGGCATGGCTCGCCCGGGCCATCTCGCACATGGTGGCCAGCTCCTGTGCCCGGTGCTGGGCCAGTACGGTCACGGCCACGGCGCCCGCCTTGAGCACCGCCAGCCAGCAGGCCGCGAGCCAGGGGGTGGTGGGGCCCCGCAGCAGTATGCGGTTGCCGGGCACCACCCCGAGATCCGAGGTCAGGACATGCGCGATCCGGTCGACGCGCTCGCGCAGCCCGCCGTACGACCAGACCTCGCCGCTGCCCGTACGGAAGACCGGCCGGTCCGCACCGAACCGCTCGGCCGTACGGTCCAGCAGCTCGGCGGCGCAGTTGAGCCGGTCGGCGTGGCGCAGCCCGGGCGGTGGGGGGAGCAGGCGCGGCCACTGCTCGGGGGGCGGTAACCGGTCGCGCGCGAAGGTGTCGCGATGCGCTGACGGCGTCAACGATTCCATGGGTCCGCCCCCTTGCCACGGTGGGATCGTGGGGTCGCTCATCGAGCGTATCGTGAAGGTGACGACAGTCAACAAGCCGCGATAGACGCGCTTCGGCGCGCTGGAAGTGGGGGCTCGGATGCCCGTTTTCTCGCTCGGCCCGGCACAGACGGAGTGGTGCGCGGAGCTGCGCGCGCTGGCGGTGGAGCGGCTGCGGCCGCTGGCGGCGAAGGGGGACCCGGGGCGGGTGAACCGTCCGCTGATCGCGGCGCTCGGTGAACTGGGGCTGCTGGGAAGGGTGTTCGGTGATACGGACGGGGCCGGGCGCGGAGGCGGGGGTGCCGACGGACCGGCGGGC